>NZ_JAATJL010000001.1:3161495-3477645 GCF_011927905.1 Arthrobacter pigmenti | reverse complement strand
CTCTGAAGCAATATCATCCAGAATTGGGGACAGCTTGCGGCAGGGTCCACACCATTCGGCCCAAAAATCAACCATTACTGGTTTGGAAGCCTCGAGCACGTCGCTCTCGAATGAACTATCGGTTACTTCCTTGGCACTGCTCATTTCATCTACTCCTTCTAGGGTTAGACCGCTGCTGTTTCGGAGACTTCTTCAGCCTTGGGCGTTGGCACCTCTGCGGCGGTCTGCACAGAATCGCCCAGATCGGCCAGGTAGTGCTCCACGTCGATGGCTGCAACACAGCCGGATCCGGACGCCGTGATCGCCTGGCGGTAGGTCGGATCGATTACATCGCCGGCAGCGAATACACCGGGAAGCGACGTCTTCGAAGTTCTGCCGAGGACGGCGATGGTGCCCTCCTGCGTGAGCTCCAGCTGGTCCTTCACGAGGTCGATCCGGGGATCGTTCCCGATGGCGACGAAGACGCCGGTCACTGCAAGCCCGCGTGTGGCGCCGTCGACAGTGCTGGCAAGGGTCAGTCCGGTGACTTTGTCGGCTCCGTGGATCGCGGCTACCTCGGCGTTCCATTCGAAGCGAATCTTCTCGTGGCTCAGGGCCCGGTCCTGCATAATCTTGGACGCGCGCAGCGAGTCGCGACGGTGGACCACCGTGACTGAGCGGGCAAACTTCGTGAGGAAGAGTGCCTCCTCCATCGCGGAATCACCGCCGCCGATAACAGCGATGTCCTGGTCCTTGAAGAAGAAACCGTCGCAGGTTGCACACCAGCTGACGCCGTGTCCGGACAGACGCTTCTCATCCTCCAGCCCTAACTCACGGTATGCCGACCCAGTCGATACGATGACTGCCCGGGCGCGGAACGTCTCACCGCTCCCGATTGTGACGCTCTTGATGTCTCCTGACAGATCGACAGAGGCCACGTCCTCGAACAGGATCTCCGTACCGAAGCGAGCCGCCTGTTTCTCGAAGCTCTCCATGAGGTCCGGACCCATGATGCCGTCTGGGAAACCGGGGTAATTTTCCACGTCGGTGGTGTTCATCAACTCACCGCCGGCTGTCACTGAACTCGCGATCAGCAACGGGGAGAGATTTGCCCTCGCGGTGTAGACCGCTGCGGTGTAACCGGCGGGACCGGATCCGACAATGATGACATCCCGGACGTCGCCGGAATCGGCCTGGCGTGTTTCTGACTCGGTGCTCACGGGCTTGAACGAACCTTTCTATCGGTGAGGGCCATCGAGCCACCCGGCCCGAAGACGATCAATTCCAATAACGACGCGCTTTGCGTCATTATTCCGCGTGCTCACGCGGTCTTTCCCGTGCGGGGGGCTCAGGAGACGTTGATCTCCGCGATCCGCATACCCCAGGGGAACTGCGCCTGTACGTTGGACAACCGGGGCAACTGGGTGAAGTTGACGATCACATACTGCGCTGTGGGAGGGGCTCCGTCCACCTGTGGCACATTGAACGTCACGGAAGGTCCTGTGAATCCTGACTGTGCCACCTGCGTTGCGCCCTCGAGTGTGGGCTCGTCGTTGAGTAACACCGTAAAGCTGCCACCGGAGCTGTTGAGCTGTTCGATCTGGATCTCCGAAATACTCGAAGGCTCTTCGAGTTCAACGACGAGGGCCAGATTCTGTGCCAGGCCACCGAAGGTTTCATTCGCGTACACCAGGCTGCTCCAAAAGCTAGCCGGATTGTCATCGATGATCGACCCGAGCTCGCCGTCCGTCTGCGCATTAAGATTAGGATCCCCGCCAACGATCAGACGCGTCACGTTGGTGGCCACTGGAGGAACGAGTTCCGCGGGTTGGGTAACAGGCCCGGAGGCTGAAGGCGAGGGCTGCTCCCCGTCCGTCTCTGGCGGGGCCTGGGTGGTGGTTTCCTCACCGGCTACCGGCGGGCTGAAGATCGGCCGCAACTGGGTAACGGCCAGGACAACCGCACCCACTATGACCAGTGCCAATACCACGCCTACCAGCAGCCTGGTGAAGCGGGGATTGTTCTCGCGGTCGTCGTCGTCGTAATCCTCGTAAGGCTCCTCGTCCTCATCCCGGGAATCCGGAATGGAGGCGGTGCCTGCAGCCGCCGCAGGGAAACGGGAGGCGGCACGCTCTGACCGGTCGTCATTCTGAACGTGGTCGTAGTCGTCATCCGACCACACGGAAACCTTCGGCCGCTCCGGCGGTGCGTCACCACTGGCCACCCGGGGCGGAGCGGTTGGTGGCGGCGGAACGCTGGCGCTGCCGTCGGCGGGCCGCGATGCAGAGATATTCTGCGGTGCAGTACCCGGCTCGGCCTGCCCGGACGCCGCAGCGGCACCTGCGGCAGCACCACCGGCAACCGCACCTCGTCCGAAACGCGGCATCCGCGCCTTGGGCAGACGTGAGCGGCGGGGTTCCTCGTGATCGTGGTCGTCGTACTCGTCGTCGTACGTTTCCGGTTCGGTGGAACGGGGCACACCGAAGATCTCCGAACCGAGCGTGTCCGTGAAGAAGGGCTCAATATAGGGAGCCTCCTGCTGGATGACAAGGTCCAGCAGGTCCGCGGCAGGGGCGCGGTTGGTGACCAGGTAGGTTCCGGCGTCGGTAATCCCGAGGTCCAGGACCTGGATGTTCCCGGCGCGCTCACCGGTGGCAACTTCCCGGGCGCTCGTGGCAACCTGGCTCGCGTTGGAGGCTGATGCAACCAGAATGCTGACCGGCCGGTTCAGCACCTGATCCATGCCGTCCAGCACCAGGTCCTTCTCAGCAGAGGCCAGCACATATGCGGTGACCTTGTAGCGGCCGCCAAGTACTGAACCGACGTCTACTGCTTGTGGCACGAGTTCCTCCCGGATGTGGATAGTTTGTACCAATGCTACCGGTCGCCCGGTGGCGGACCTGCCTTTACGCGCCGCAGCGGCGAGCCTTATCGGCGGCTGAAGCGTGCCAGGAGCGGTGCCAGGAAGTCGCGCAGCTCGGTCACTCTCAGCACCTTGAGCATCAGAACATAGATGGCCGCCATGACCGGTCCAACAACAAGGATTACGACGGCGGCGCTGAACACTGACTGCCAGACGAATCCGGTTGGCTGGGACCCACCGAACAACCACACGATGGCCGCGCCCGCACCCGCTGCCATCAGGCCGGCGATAGTCAGGCGGACGTGGACGTCGTAGATCCGTGTGGCACCATAACGGCCGATCTTCCGAACCAGGAACCCATGGCTGATTACGACGGCGACGATGTTGCCGAGGGTGAAGCTCAAGGCGAGCATGGGGACGATCAGGTCCGGATCGAACAGGCTGGATCCGAGTGCGAGGGCTACACCGGTCACCGAGAGAATCAATTGGATCTTAAGCGGGGTGACGGCGTCCTCGGCTGCGTAGAACACCCGGTTCAGGAAGAAGTTCGCGCTGAGGAAGGGTGCACCGACTGCGAGCAACGCGATGATCAGTGCGTTGAGGGCGCCGCCCTGACGGATTCCGCCGGAGAAAAGCATGCCCAGGGGCGCCGCGAGGACAAGGAGGGCCGCCGCCCCGAAGACAGTGGCGACGCCGATGGTCCGGAGCCCGAGTGAGAGCGTTTCCTTGGTGGTCTCAAGGTCATTCTCGCTGTGAGCTGAGGCAAGGCGGTTGAACATGACCGTTGCAAGTGAGAGCGCGATCACCGAGTGCGGCAGGACATACACCAGGGTCCCGATGTCCAGGTTGCTGAGCCCCGCGATGTAGGCATCACCGGGCAGGTCGCTGCGGGCATCCGTGGCGATGGTCGCAACCCACTGATTGATCATGTAAAGGCCGTTGCCCACCAGCATGGTCACGATCGTGATGGATGCCAGACGCCCGGTTTGCCCCAGCCCGACGCCGCGCCAGCCGAATTTCGGCCGCAGCCCCAGGCCGAGACGGCGCAGCGGGATGATGAGCACCAGGGCCTGCACAACGATTCCGAGGGTGGTCCCGCCTGCCAGGAGCAGCGTGTGCGTCGGGGTCCAGGATTCGGGTGTGTGGCCGACGGTTCGTTGCGCGCCCATCATGGCGATGAACGCGATCAGGAAGCCGATGGACACGATGTTGTTGACCACCGGTGCCCACATGTACGGGCCGAAAGACCCGTTGGCGTTCAGCACCTGCCCGATAATCGAGTAAATCCCGTAGAAGAAGATCTGCGGCAGGCACCAGTAGGCGAACACGGTGGTCAATGCGAGGGCATCGCCGTCCACATTGGTCAGCAGGTCCGCCACGAAAGGCGCGGCGAGGGTGATCAGCACAGTAAGGATCAGCAGGACGGTCATGGAGAGCGTCATCAGCCGGCTCACGTAGTCCGAGCCGCGGTCCGGCTGCTGGCTGGCACGGATGATCTGCGGCACCAGCACGGCGTTGAATACGCCGCCGGCGATCATCAGGAAAATGTAGGTCGGCAGGTTGTTGGCGGCCGGAAAGAGGTCTGACACCGCGCCGGCCGTGCCGATTGCCGTAGCGAGCAGCGCAACCCGGACAAGCCCCAGGATCCGGGAGACGAGCGTCCCAGCGGCCATGATCGCGCTGGAACGTGCGGTGGAATCAGCGGGAACGTTACCGGCCCGGGCATCACGACGGCGGGGCAGCACGCCCGCGTCCTGAACAGGGATGGAGGCGGTGTTGGTATCAGACATCGTTCCTCATAGTCTCACCGATCAGGTTCCGTTCAGGCTAGGCGGAGCGCTCCATAACCAGCCCTACAGGTACTGCGGCAACACTTCCCGTGCCAGATCCGCGATCCGGCGTTCATTGGGGAAGGACAGCTTCCGGCCCAGGTCAGCCAGCGGAACCCAGGCCACGTCCACGGCCTCATGGTCGGGATCGTTCTCGATGGTCAGGTGCCCGCCGGTAGACAGGAGCAGGAAGTGGTGAACGGTTTTGTGCACGCGGTGACCGCTGACGGTGAACCAGTAGTCAATGCTGCCCAACGCTGCGAGGACGCGCCCCCGGATACCCGTCTCTTCTTCGATTTCCCGGACCGCCGCCTGCTCGTTGTTCTCCTGGTTCTCCGGATGACCCTTGGGCAGGCACCACTCGAGCCGGCCGCCACGGTTGAGGCGGGCGATGATTGCGACGTTGAGCAGGTCGGTGGACGCATCGACAACAATCCCGCCGGCCGATACTTCCTCGACGGTAGGCAGTGCCTGGTGGATTAGGGGCGCGCCTGTTCTGCCCATTGACGCTGTCAATGGGGTGCGCTTGGGTGCGCTTGGAACGGGACGGTCCATATCCCCACTCTAACGACCTTTCCAACGCCATGATGACCCGGCCACGGCATCGGCGCCACCATGGCAAACCGTCGGCGTGTTGAGGAATATGTCCCCCCGATTGAAGGCTCGAACCGGCGCCCGAGGGCAACCGTCCAGGGAGCAGATCTCCCGTAATGGTGTTTCACCCGATCTCTGGCACGCTTAAAGAACTATGGAGCGCCTTTTGCAAGATTCCCCCCTGACCGCCCCTCTTCCCGCGGTGGTCAATGAGCTTGGACAGCTCTTCGCTGACGCGAACTCCGAACTTTCCCTGGTGGGAGGGCCGGTCCGGGACCTGTTCCTTGGCCGCACCTCGCCGGACCTCGATTTCACAACCGACGCGGACCCTGACAGGACAATCGCGATCACCAGGAAGTGGGCGGACGGGTTCTGGGAAATCGGACGAGAGTTCGGAACCATCGGCCTGCGCAAGGGATCCTTCACGATCGAAGTAACCACCTACCGCGCGGAAGCCTATGACCCGTCCTCGCGTAAACCGGTGGTCGCTTTCGGGGACAGCCTGGAGGACGATCTCTTCCGGCGTGACTTCACCATCAACGCGATGGCGCTGCGTCTTCCTTCGATGGAGCTCGTTGACCCCTACGGTGGGGTGAAAGACCTCCACGCCGGTGTACTGCGCACACCCGGGACGCCGTCGTCGTCGTTCTCTGATGACCCGCTGCGCATGATGCGCGCCGCCCGCTTCGCCTCCCAGCTGGGGGTCGAGGTGGCGCCGGAGGTGCGCGAGGCAATGACGGCGATGGCGGAACGCATCACCATTATCTCCGCCGAGCGCGTCCGCGATGAGCTGACCAAGCTCATCAACGGCTCTCAGCCCCGGCGTGGGATCGACCTGATGGTGGAAACGGGGCTCGCCGACCATGTGCTGCCCGAGGTGCCCGCGTTGTGCCTCGAGACCGACGAGCACCACCGCCACAAGGACGTCTACCAGCACTCCCTTACCGTGCTGGAGCAGGCATGCGAGCTGGAGACGGACGACGACGGCGCGGTGCCGGCTCCCGACTTCGTCCTGCGGTTCGCGGCGCTGATGCACGACGTCGGCAAGCCGGGCACGCGCAAATTCGAACCTAGCGGCGCGGTGAGTTTCCGGCACCACGACGTTGTCGGGGCCAAGCTCACGGCGAAGCGGATGAAGGCACTGCGCTTCGACAACGACACGATCAAGGCCGTTGCCCGCCTGGTCGAGCTCCACATGCGCTTCTACGGCTACGGCGAGGCGGGTTGGACGGATTCGGCGGTCCGCCGTTACGTCAACGACGCCGGCCCCCTGCTTGAGCGGCTGCACCGCCTCACGCGCTCGGACGTCACCACACGCAACCGCCGCAAGGCCGAGCGGCTGGCCTTCGCCTATGACGACCTCGAGTCCCGCATCAGCGCGCTCGCCGAGCAGGAAGAACTCGCGTCGATCCGGCCGGACCTGGACGGGGAACGCATCATGGCCCTCCTGGGGATCAAACCCGGGCCGGTGGTCGGACGGGCTTACCGTTACCTCCTGGAGGAACGGATGGAACACGGGCCGCACACGCCCGAGGAAGCGGAGACTAAATTGCGCACCTGGTGGAGTGAGCAGCCCGAATCGGCTGAGGGAGATGCTTCGTGAGCCAGTCGGGTACAGCCGCTGCGGACCTCACCGCGGCGGGGACACCGTTGCCGCAGCTCTGGCTCCTCCGCCACGGTGAAACCGAATGGTCCCGCGACGGCAATTACACGGGACTCACCGACCTGCCGCTGACCCCGATTGGTGAACAGCAGGCGCGCGATGCCGCCGCGAGGCTTACGGGCGTTGAGTTTGACCTGGTGCTCACGTCGCCGCTGCAGCGTGCACGCCGCACGGCCGAGCTTGCCGGTTACCCTGATGCGGAAACCCTGCCCTACGCCCACGAATGGGACTACGGAGACAATGAGGGCCGCAACAGCGCCCTGGTTCGCCAGGAGAATCCCGGCTACCTGATCTGGCAGCACGGAGTGCCGAACGGCGAAACCATCGATCAGGTTGCAGCCCGAGCGGACAGGGTGATCGCACGGGTCCAGGCGGGTTGCGGCACGCCCGCTGACCCGGATCCGGATGCAACGCCGGTCCGCCATGCCCTGCTTGTGGCGCACGGCCACTTCCTCCGGGTTCTCACCGCGAGGTGGCTCGAGTTCAACGCAATGGAAGGGCGCCGGTTCATCCTCGGGACGGCGGCGGTCTGTGCGCTGGGCTGGGACAAACGCACCCCCGCTATCCTGCGCTGGAACCTCTAACCGGCGTCGTTTTCCAGTAAGTGACGCGGCGCAGCAGCCACTCAACCGGCCCCTGACGGAAACGGTGGAGCCACAGACGGCTGAGTACCAGTTGCGTGAAGAAAATAACGACGGCGACGCCCGCCACAGCGGCCGCCGGCAGTTGGTTGGAAAGGGCAAGCCCGTAGCCGGTGAAGATCAGCGCCATGACCACTGACTGCATCAGGTAGTTCGTGAGGGCCATGCGCCCTGCCGGCGCAAGGAGATTTCTCAGCCGCGCACCTGCAGGTGAGCGAAAGAAGAGCAGGAGCAGACAGACATACCCGGTTGTCAGAAGCGGCGCCGTGAGTGTGGAGATACCCCCGGCAAGGATGCTGAACCGGTCCCGGTCAACGTAGGCGACCAGATACGCCTGGAGGACGCCTGCGGCGAGGCCCACTGGAAGGCAGGTGGCCGCCGTCGTCGTCAGCTTTTTGACGGATGGAACACGCTCCAGGAGGCGCACCTTTCCGGCGGCCACGCCGAGGTAGAACATGGCGAGGGAGAGCGGTCCCTGGAAGAAGACCACGGTGGGCACGGTGGCGAGGAAGGTGGCGGCGTTGGCTGCGAGGGCTGAGCCGGCGTCCTGGGTAAAGGTATCCGGTGGGACAACCTGCTCCAGGGGCGGGATACCGTACGGTGCAACGGCCACCACCGCACCAATGAGCAGGATTATCGAGCCGATGACTCCGATCAATACGCTTGCCGTCACCACCGCTGCCGAGGGTCGGATGGCGCGCGTGGCCAGCAGGATCAGTCCCATCAGCGCATACGTCAGAAGAATGTCGCCGAAGAACAACAGCAGGCCGTGGGCCAGGCCCAGAACAAGCAGTGCGGTAAGACGGCGGAGCGTGCGGTGGGTGGCGGACGCACCGGCTTCCGCGGCGCTGCGCCATTGCAGCACGAAGCTGTATCCGAAGAGGAATGAAAAGAGCAGGTAGAACTTGGCCTCGAAGAGAGCCGCGACGGTGAAGCGCACTGCGAGGTCCGCCGCGGAACTGTGGTCCGGACTGATTCCGCCGCCGAGAGTCAACGGATCCGCGAAGTACCAGATATTGACCAGCAGGATTCCCGCGAGGGCAAAGCTGCGCAGCGCGTCGAGCTCCTGAAGCCTCTGTAAGCTCACTGTTCTTCCTCCTCGAATCCAGCAAGAGTAGCCGGATGTGCTTTGGATTTCGGTCCTTCGGAAGGACGATATTCCCGGCCCAGAAGATTTCTCAGGAAATTTTGAGAATCGGCTAGGCGAAGCAGCTGTTCGTGGGGTAGTTTTGATTTGTGCCATTGGGATAACCCAATTTGCACGGTCCAGGTAAGCGCTAGACAGAAACGGAGGTGGGATTGGTGATTAATTTCCTTGGCGGCAAGATGGCCGCGCGAACCCGCCCAGCCTCCGTCATCGCTGTACATTAACAGCTCCGCGCATTGATTTCCTGCTGAATCTGACACTTCCTCTCTAGAGTTCCTTCGGGAGAAGTCTCTCTTTCACCCATTGTGTGCCAGGCGGATTCGCCTCTTATTTGTGCGCCCTGCGTACAAATCTCCGGGTCACACCCGGCGTTTTTTCAACCCATCAACACAATCCCAGGAGATATCCATGCCTGCTTCACAGGTACTTTCCGCCCCCATTTCCACCGAGCGCACCACGACACAGGTCGATGCACAGCCGCGTTCGCGGGGGGAATTCATCATGTCCGGCAACCTCACTCGCCTCGACGGGACCGTAACGGAGCCCGTCGATCCTGCAGCGGTGATGCCTGACTTCATGCAGCGAGAGGAGGTGCACACAATGATCAAGAAACTCCGGGACAGCGTTTCCTTCTGGAAGCGAATACAGGAATCACGCGTCGATAGTGCCTGGGACAACGCCCAGTCGTACGCCTTGCCACAACACCACCTGTTCATTAAGTAGCAGGCAAGTTCACGCGGCGTTCGAAATGAGCCGCACACTATCAACCGCGAAGGAGGACCTGATGCAAGTCATCACGCCCACCACCAGAGAAGCCCGCGCTTCCCAGCGCGGGCTTCCGCCTTTAACGGGGACGGTTAGCCCCGGCTGGCGGAATGTGGCGCTCCCTCTGGACGTTATATGGTCAATCGTGGTTATCGACCCGGTTAAGAACGAGTATCCATAAACCTCTTGACCGAACTGAAGGGAGTGGACGTGACCCCCGTGAAGCGTGTGGCGATGCTCTCGCTCCACACGTCCCCCTTCGATCAGCCCGGCGGCGGCGACGCCGGTGGAATGAATGTCTATGTGCGCTCGGTCGCGCTGGAGTTGGCCAAGGTGGGTATCGCCGTCGAAGTCTTTACCCGTGCCGCAGCTGATGACCAACCGCACACCGAGGAACTGGGCCCGGGCGTGATAGTCCGCCACATTGTTGCCGGCCCAACCCGCAAAGTGCCGAAGGAAGTGCTACCGGAACTTTCGGACGACATCGCTGACGCTATTGCCGACGTCACCGATCTCCTCGCCGACGGACACTTCGACATTATTCATTCCCACTACTGGGTGTCGGGGATTGTGGGGCTCACGGTCGCCCAAGCGCTGAACCTGCCGCTCGTGCATTCGATGCACACCATGGCAAAGGTCAAGAACCTGCGCCTTCACGCCGGCGGCGTGCCGGAACCTCAGACGCGGGTCGACGGTGAGCAGGAAATCGTCAACGGCGCTGCCCGGCTGATCGCCAACACCAGCACGGAGGCGGCGGAACTGGAGTCGCTCTATGGAGCTGCCGCTGAACGCGTGGACATCGTCGCTCCCGGCGTGGATCTAGATACGTTCAACGCCACGGACCGCGCCGGATCCCGCCGGAAGCTCGGCTTCAGCGAGGACACGTTCCATGTTGTATTCGCCGGACGCATCCAGAAGCTCAAGGGCCCGCACGTTCTCGTTGAGGCGGCTGCCGATCTGCTCGCACGGCGTCCGGACATTCCGCTGCAGGTGAGCATCATCGGCTCCGGCAGCGGGCCAGAAGCGCTCGAACTGCAGCCGCTGATCAACCGCCTCGGCCTGCAGGACGCCGTACGCCTTTACCCGCCGGTGCTGCCGCGGCAACTCGCGCACTGGTTCCGCGCGGCCGACGTCGTGGCCATGCCGTCCTACAGCGAGTCCTTTGGCCTCGTGGCCCTCGAAGCGCAGGCCTGCGGCACACCGGTTCTGGCCGCGAACGTCGGCGGCCTTCCGCAGGCCATCAGCAACGGGCGCACGGGAATCCTCGTGGATGGGCACGGCGCGGCGCTCTGGTCAGCGGCCCTGGAAGCACTGCACGACGACGCCGGCATGCGTCGGACGCTCGGCACAAGCGCCGCCGTGCATTCCCTGGCTTTCGGCTGGCAGCGCACGGCGCTGTTCACCGCGCAAAGCTACCGCACCGCCGTCGAGCAGTTCGAAGCCGCCCCCGCGCTGTAGCCACTTGCATAGGATGAACGGGTGACTTCCTCCTCAACGCTGACCGCCGCAGAGCTGGCCGACTACCTGGATTCAGTAGGCATCACCGGGAAGGTCGCGACGCCGCGCCAGGACAACCTGCGCCACATGCGCCTCTTCCTTGAGGGCAATGAGCATCTGGAGTTCGGTGTCCGCCTCACCCGCGAGTGGACGCTTGATGACGTGTTCGAGTTGATGCATGAGCGTGTCGGGACGAGTTCTGACCTGGAACACCTCGAAGGCCAGGACACCATCGATTCGCGCAAGTGTGTGGCGTCGCTGGACCGGTTTGCTGAAAGGTTCGGAGCATCGGTCCGGGAGAAACAGCGGATCCTGTTCGCGACCGGCCACCCCGCCGGACTTCTTCCCGTCCATGCGGCGCTGGCTGCCGCGGCTGAGCGAGGCGGTGCGACTGTGGTCCGCGTCCCCGAGGGCCAGCCATTTGGTGACGGCGACATCCGCCAGCTCTTCGGCGTTCTCGTCTGGCATCAGTACGGCGGGCTTGTCCACACGCACTATCCCGAACCCATGCGGCTCAGCCTCAAGCTGCTGGCTTCGCAGGGGGCTCCGCTGCCAGAACTGGTGGTGGCCGATCACGGCTGGGCAGGGCATGCCGCATCGGCCGGGATTCCCACTATGGGATTCGCTGACTGCAACGACCCGGGTCTGTTTGTGTCCGAAGCGCAGGGGCAACTTGAGGTAGCCGTGCCCCTCGATGACAACCTGTGCCCCGGCCTGTACGAACCGATGACCCGGTACGTCCTGGAACGCGCAGGGCTCGGCTGACGGCCGGCCCGCGGAAGCCCGCTGGGCAGGCTGAAGCGCTGGTAGATTGAGACTGCGCCCACATCAGGGCCGCCTGTAGTCCAGCCACCACCTTCGGAGGGATTCAGACGATGACGTCTACCCATGCCCCAGCAAGCGATCTCGATATTGCGCGCGCCGCACCTATCCGCCCTATAGAGGACATTGCGGCCGCGGCCGGCATCCCGGCGGAGGCTCTGGAACTGTACGGGCGTTACAAGGCGAAGATCGACATTGCCGCGCTGGATTCTGCTGCCGGTACGCGCCTCGGCAAGGTTGTGCTGGTCAGCGCCATGAGCCCCACCCCGGCGGGCGAAGGGAAGTCCACCTGCACAGTGGGCCTTGCTGATTCGCTGGCACGGGCAGGGCAGCGGGTGATGATCGCGCTGCGCGAGCCCTCGCTCGGCCCGATCCTGGGAATGAAGGGCGGCGCCACCGGCGGTGGATATTCGCAGGTGCTGCCGATGGAGGACATCAACCTCCACTTCACGGGCGACTTCCATGCCATCACGAGCGCGAATAACACCCTCATGGCCCTTGTGGACAACCACATTTATCAGGGCAACGCGCTGGGCATCGACCCGCGCCGGATCACCGTCAAACGGGTCCTTGACGTCAACGACCGGGCGCTGCGCGAAGTGGTCATTGGCCTTGGCGGTCCCACCCAGGGCACCCCACGCCAGGATGGGTTCGACATCACCGTAGCCTCCGAGGTCATGGCGGTCTTCTGCCTCGCGACCGGCCTTCAGGACCTGAAGAAGCGCCTCGCTGCCATCACCATCGGCTACACCTACGACCGGAAGCCGGTGACTGTCGCCGACCTGCGGGTGGAAGGCGCCCTGACCATGCTCCTCAAGGACGCCATCAAGCCGAACCTTGTGCAGAGCATCGCCGGCACTCCCGCGCTGGTCCACGGCGGGCCGTTCGCGAACATTGCGCACGGCTGCAACTCCGTCATCGCTACCCAGACGGCGCGCAGGCTGGCCGACGTCGTCGTGACCGAAGCTGGCTTCGGAGCGGATCTGGGTGCCGAGAAGTTCATGGATATCAAGGCGAGGTACGCGGATGTGGCGCCTGACGCCGTCGTCGTTGTCGCGACCATCCGCGCGCTGAAGATGCACGGCGGTGTTGCGAAGGAAGATCTCGGCAAGCCAGATGTGGCAGCAGTCGAGGCCGGTGTGGCAAACCTTCGGCGCCACGTACACAACGTCGAGAAGTTCGGCATTACCCCGGTGGTCGCCATCAATAAGTTCACCACGGACACCGATGAGGAACTCGCGTGGGTGTTGAAATGGTGTGCCGCCGAGGGAATCAGTGCGGCCGTGGCCGACGTCTGGGGCGAAGGCGGCGGCGGTGCGGGCGGGGATGACCTCGCTGCCGCGGTCCTTGCAGCCCTCGACGCGCCGGGCTCCTTCCGGCACCTGTACTCCCTTGAACTTTCTGTGGAGGAGAAGATCCGCACGATAGTCCAGGAGATCTACGGGGCGGACGGCGTCGATTTCTCGGTTCCTGCCCTGCGCCGGCTGGCCGAGATTGAGGCCAACGGCTGGGGCGGACTGCCCGTGTGCATGGCGAAGACGCAGTACTCGTTCTCGGATGACGCGACGAAGCTCGGTGCACCGAAAGGCTTCACCATTCACGTTCGCGACCTCATCCCCAAGACCGGGGCCGGGTTTATCGTGGCCCTGACCGGCGCGGTGATGACCATGCCGGGTCTGCCGAAGGAACCTGCCGCGCTGCGGATGGACGTCGACGACGACGGCGGGGCGGTCGGCCTGTTCTGAGTCGCTCCAGAAAGACTCCAAACCTACTCTTCGATATATTGTCGTGTGACATTGCACCTATGAAAGGACTCTGAGTGAAGGCGCTCTACAAACCCGGGCCACAACCCGGCTTCGAACTGGTCGATCGGCCGGAGCCGAGCCCGGGACTGGGCGAAGTGAAGATCAGGGTTATGACCACCGGCATCTGTGGGACTGACCTGCACATTGAGTCCTGGGACGCCTGGGCTGCCGGCATCATCGAGGCGCCCCTCATTCCCGGCCATGAGTTCTACGGCGAAGTCGTTGAGCTCGGTGACGGCGTCCATGATGTCCGGGTGGGTGACAGGGTGTCGGGCGAGGGCCACATCGTGTGCGGAATCTGCCGAAACTGCCGGGCCGGGCGCCGGCAGATGTGCATCCGCACCGTCAGCGTCGGCGTGCAGCGGGACGGCGCGTTTGCCGAGATCGTGGTGATTCCGGAGACGAACGTCTGGGTGCACCATAACGGGGTTACTCCGGAGCTCGGCGCCATTTTCGACCCGTTCGGTAACGCGGTCCACACGGCGCTGAGCTTCCCGCTCGTCGGTGAGGATGTATTGATCACCGGTGCCGGGCCGATCGGGCTGATCGCCATCGCCGTCGCACGCCATGCCGGTGCACGGAACATTGCCATCACGGACGTCTCCCAGCCGCGGCTTGAGCTGGCACGGGCTATCGGCGTCGATCTCGCTGTGGATGTCAGCAAAATGCGGATCAACGAAGCCCAGCGCGAGCTTGAGATGCGTGAGGGTTTCGACATTGGCCTGGAAATGTCCGGCCATCCCACCGCGCTGCCGGAGATGATCGACAACATGAACCACGGCGGCCGGATTGCGATGCTGGGGTTGCCATCGCAGGACATCACCATTGACTGGGGCAAGGTTGTCACCCACATGCTTACCCTGAAGGGTGTGTACGGACGCGAGATGTTTGAGACCTGGTACGCCATGAGCGCGATGCTGCAGTCCAACCGTGCCCTGCGCGACGCCGTGGCAAGCGTGGTCACGGACGTCCTGCCGGCGTCGGACTGGCAGCAGGGTTTCGACATTGCGCGCAATGGGCGCAGCGGAAAAGTTGTCCTTGACTGGACTGCGATCTAGAGGAGTAGCCGATGTTTGTTTCAGTACGGGACCAGCTTCAGTCCGAGTTGCAGGAAATTCGCGATGCCGGGCTTTACAAGCACGAGCGGACCATCTCGTCCCCGCAGTCCAACTCCATCCAGGCTGCGGTTGGCGATGCCGAGGGCGCCAAGGTGCTCAACTTCTGCGCCAACAACTACCTGGGGCTGGCTGACCACCCGTCGATCATCGACGCGGCCAAGGGTGCGCTGGATGAGCGTGGGTTCGGGATGGCATCCGTGCGCTTCATCTGCGGGACCCAGGACCTGCACCTTCAGCTGGAGCGGCGGGTGTCGGAGTTCCTCGGGACCGAGGACACCATCCTCTTTTCCTCGTGCTTCGACGCCAACGGCGGGGTGTTCGAATCCCTGCTCACGGCGGAGGACGCCGTCATCTCTGACGCCCTGAACCACGCCTCGATCATCGACGGCATCCGGTTGAGCAAGGCGCAGCGGTTCCGCTACGCGAACCGGGACATGGCGGACCTTGAGGCGAAGCTGAAAGAGGCATCGGGCGCGCGCCGGCGGCTGGTAGTCACGGACGGCGTCTTCTCGATGGATGGGTATCTCGCTCCGTTGAAGGAGATCTGCGACCTCGCTGAGCAGTACGACGCCATGGTGATGGTGGACGATTCACATGCTGTCGGGTTCATGGGGGCAACCGGAGCCGGCACACCGGAGCACGCCGGGGTCTCCGCCCGCGTCGACATCTACACGGGAACCTTCGGGAAGGCGCTCGGCGGAGCCTCGGGCGGCTACGTTGCGGGCCGCCGGGAGATCGTCGAACTGCTGAGGCAGCGTGCGCGGCCCTACCTGTTCTCCAATTCGCTGGCACCCTCCATTGTTGCGGCGACGTTGACCGCCCTTGACCTTGTGCAGAACAGCGCCGACCTCCGTGCCCGGCTCGGCGAGAACGCAGCCCTGTTCCGCCGACGGATGACCGAGGAAGGGTTCGACCTCCTCGAAGGTGAGCACGCCATCATCCCGGTGATGTTCGGCGACGCCGTCACTGCTGCACGGGTGGCCGACTCCATGCTGGAACACGGCGTCTACGTGATCGCGTTCAGCTACCCGGTGGTGCCCAAGGGAGCGGCGCGTATCCGGGTGCAGTTGTCCGCGGCCCACAGCGCCGAGGACATCGAAGCGTGTGTTGCCGCGTTTGTCGCGGCGCGGGAGTCTGCCTAGACCCGCGCCTTGCCCGTGGTGATGCTTCTGGTGATTATCTTCTTCCGCTGGGGCCTCACCGCGAGGTACAGCCCGCCTGCCGTGAGCAGGACAAGGACACTGACGACGACGGCGGTACCCGGGTCATTCGCCAGAAGCCTGGGTATCGCGCGTCCCGGCGCGGTTGCTGCGAAGACGAACGCGATCGCGATACCGATGTAGCTGCCGATCATGTTGGCGCGATGGGCGATGATGTTGCGCCGGATCGCCGAGACCAGCCCGAGCGTTACCGTGACAATGGTGAACGCGGAAAGCCCGTGGAGCCAGCTGAAGTGTCCGTCGGTGACAATCCAGAAGCTGCTGATACAGACAAAGTACATCGCGGAAACCCAGGTGTAGCCGATGATGCGGTGGGTGCGGTCGCGGCGTCGTCGGAGGATGTTCAGTGGTCCCAGCACCAACACATACAGCGCAGCGATCACGTGGGCGGCTAGCAGCGGGCTCCAGTCCATGCCTATAAGATAGTCCTACTATCTTGTAGCTGTATATCAAGATAGTTCCTGCTGTTCTGCTATCCGATGAAGGGCCGCCCGTGCAGCTGAAGGAGCTCAGCGACGCGACCGGCGTCAGCCCGCCCAGCATCAAGTTCTACTTGCGTGAGGGCCTTGTGCAGCGTGGCGACCAGGTACACGCCACTCGGGCGGAGTATGGTCCGCGGCACGTCGAGCGTCTCGAGCTCGTTACCGGACTGCGCACGGTTGCAGGACTGCGGATCGACCAGATCCGGGCGCTCGTGGACTTGATCGATGATCCAGATGTGCCGAGGCTGGAACTGCTCAGGCGCACGCACGCCATGGTCCTGGGAGCACCGTCCGAAACGGTTCCGGACCACCCCCTCGTCGGTGAACTGATGGCGGCCCGGGACTGGCCCGATCACCCATCGGACGCGCGGATGCTGCTCAACGGCACACTGCGCGAAATGGAGGCCATGGGACTCTCGGTGAGTGCCGACGTCGTACTGGCCTATGCGGACGCCGCAGACCGGGTGGCGAGTCAGGACCTCGGGGCGGTCTTCCGTGCTGAAAGCAGGGACAGGACGGTACTCGCGGTAGCTGTGGGGGTGCGGGCGTACAGCAAGCTGCTGGCCAGCCTGGTTGCGCTGGCGCAGGCGTCGCAGAGCATCCGCCGGTTAGGCGGGGCTGAACAGGTACTTAACGACGACGGCGCGGCCTGGGGATGATTCCCTGGCCGCGCCGTACGAACTGCTCAGCGATTTTTACCGGTCGATGTCGCCGCGGATGAAGGCTTCGACCTTCTCCTTGGCGATGTCGTCGTTGTACTGTTCCGGCGGCGACTTCATGAAGTAGCTCGATGCCGAGAGGATCGGTCCGCCGATTCCCCGGTCCGTAGCGATCTTGGCTGCCCGGATGGCGTCGATGATCACGCCGGCGGAGTTCGGTGAGTCCCAGACCTCCAGTTTGTACTCCAGGGAGACCGGGGCGTCGCCGAAGTTGCGACCCTCGAGACGGACGAAGGCCCATTTACGGTCATCAAGCCAGGCGACGTAGTCCGACGGGCCAATGTGGACGTCATCGGCGTGCATCTCTGCCTCGACGTTGGAGGTGACCGCCTGAGTCTTGGAGATCTTCTTGGATTCAAGGCGCTCACGCTCGAGCATGTTCTTGAAGTCCATGTTGCCGCCGACGTTGAGCTGGTAGGTGCGGTCCAGTGTTACGCCGCGGTCTTCGAAAAGCTTCGCCATGACGCGGTGGGTGATGGTGGCGCCGATCTGGCTCTTGATGTCATCGCCGACAATCGGGACGCCGGCTGCAGTGAACTTGTCAGCCCATTCCTTGGTGCCGGCAATGAAGACGGGCAGCGCGTTCACAAACGCGACACCGGCGTCGATCGCGCACTGTGCGTAGAACTTCGCGGCGTCGTCGGAGCCTACAGGGAGGTAGCAGACCATGACGTCGACCTGCGCGGCCTTCAGTTCGGTGACGATGTCAACGGGCTCAGCATCGGATTCGACGATGGTTTCGCGGTAGTACTTACCGAGGCCGTCCAGGGTGTGGCCGCGCTGCACCTTGATGCCGGTGGGCGGTACATCGGCGATCTTGATGGTGTTGTTCTCGCTTGCGCCGATGGCATCGGCGAGGTCCAGCCCCACCTTCTTGCCGTCCACATCGAAGGCGGCAACAAACTGCACATCATTGACGTGGTACTTGCCGAATTCCACGTGCATCAGACCGGGGATGGTGGCCGTCGGATCTGCATCCTTGTAGTACTGGACGCCCTGCACCAGGGATGCTGCACAGTTCCCGACACCGACAATCGCTACCCGTATGGGGTTAGTTCCCACTGTTCTCCTCTTTACGCGCATTTATAACCGCTCGGACTGACGTTTTGTTAGCCTTGCCCCCGGCGAATTCACAGCTAACACAGTCTACTTGTAATTGGGAACGCGTGTGGAGGCCGCCGCATTCCTCGAGCGGCGCTTTCGTGCACTTCGGGTGACTCGTTCCCCGCCTGAAGTCACCGGAAGCGCACGAAAGTTCGCGTCAGAACAGAGGTTGTTGTTGCGTAATGCAGTGGATTCCGCCGCCTCGGGCGAAGATGGCGCGGGCGTCGACGGTAACCACCTCCCTGCCTGCGTAAGCCGAGGCAAGGATGCTGCGGGCGCCGTCGTCGTTCGGGTCATTGAACCCGCATGCTATGACGGCTCTTCCCAGATGAGGGTGTAGGTCGGCCGGGCGCGTCGGTCCGCAGATAGACGTCGAGGTCTCCCGACGATGGAGGTTCCTACGCCATCCATCCGAGAGACCTCGACGTGTCCGACGCTACCCCGCCGGCCGGCTTCGGCCGCCCTGACCTAACCGCCTTCGCGGCTCATCCCAATCGACCCTGATCGGGTCTGCTGACCCTCTCGACGAGAACGCAGCGACATCACAGCCACCCAACCCCGACCGTCCGGGAAGCCGGGGCACGTCACATGGCCTGTGCTTCGGGCGTGTCGAGTGGGTCGTCCAGGGGCGACGCAGGAGCGTCGATGCGACGTGCTGAGAGGTGGCTCCAACCGAGCGCTAGGACACAAGCTACAGGCATGGCGATAGGTCAGGAACGGCGTCGCTCCCTGCGCAGGAGGGAGCGCAGAGTCTCGGCGTTCGCGTAGCCGACCCGTAGCGCGATCTCGGCGGAGGTGAAGTCCGTGGTTGCTGAGAGGTGCCGAGCTCGTTCGATGCGAAGCCGTTGGACGAAGCCGAGCGGAGTGAGGTTGAGCGCCGCACGGACTCGTCGTTCGAGGGTGCGCCGGCTGGTGCCGAGCGACTGCGCGACGAAGGCGACGTTGAACGGTTCGTCCAGGCGGGCGCGCACGAAGCGTTCGAACTCGACGACGATCGGGTCCTCGTGCCGGAGATGTTCGTAGGCGACGAAGGCCGCCTGCGACGGACGCTCGTCGATGATGAGGAGCTTGGCGACATGTTGGGCCAGGTCGGGGCTGATCGATCGCACGAGTGAGAGCGCGAGGTCGATGTGGGCGAACGCGGCGCCGGCGGTGACGAGGTTCCCGTCGACCACGACCATGGTGTCGAGATCGAGGGCGACGGTCGGATAGCGCTTCAGGAACTCCGGCCCCAGGAACCAGCTGGTCGTCGCCCTCCGATGATGCATCCGTCCGGTCTCGGCGACAGCGAACACGCCGGTGCACGCCGCGGCGATCCGGGTGGTCGCCTCGTCGAGGCGCCCGAGCGAGGCGATGACCGAACGAGCATCTCGGCTCTGGAGGACGTCGTTGGTAGCGGCGGCCGTAAGGGTTCCAAGCGCAGGGACGACGACCACGTCGAACTCTCCGGACTCCGACAGCGGGTGGTCCACCGACAGGGTCATCGATGCCGTCGTGGTCACTCGCCGTTTCGGTCCGAGGATGGCGAGTTCGATCGGGTCGATCCGCGGGTCGACATCGCCGCGGGCTCCGTCGGCCACCCGCACGATGTCGATGACCGACGCGACCGCCGAACCGAAGCAGCCGTCGATCGCGATCAGTCCGATACGCATGGCGTGTATAATAGCAATACTGCCGTATACGCCACTCCCCATCGGCCCTCGCTCGTCATATGCTGAACTCGCCCCACGAAGAACCCCGACTTCAAGGAGAACCCCTCATGTCCACACCCGCATCACTTCCGTATGCCTTCGTCGCCAAGATCGTCGCGGCCGATGGACAGCACGACGCGCTCGCCGATCTGCTCGCCGGCGCTGTCGCACTCGCCAACGAAGAAGTAGGAACGATTGTCTGGTTCGCGGCTAGGACCCATGCCGACACCTTCTGGATCTTCGATGCATTCCCCGACGAAGCCGCTCGCGACGCCCACGCCAACGGCGCCATCGTCGCAGCCCTGATGGCCAACCAGCACCTCCTCGGCGCAGCACCCGAGATCCTGGCGGCCGACGTCCTCGCGTCCAAGCTCCCGTAGTCCGCCAACGCACGAGACGATCGCGCCCCGCCGAGTCAGTCCGCAGATAGACGTCGAGGTCTCCCGACGATGGAGGTTCCTACGCCATCCATCCGAAAGACCTCGACGTGTCCGACGCTACCCCGCCGGCCGGCTTCGGCCGCCCTGACCTGACCGCCTTCGCTCGACTCGACGGCCTCGGTCTGAGCGTGATCGGGCAACGACTTGAACCGGATCGTGCGGTCCTCGCGTGCCGCGTGGTGGAACCAGATCAGTGGTGCCGACGGTGCGGCAGCGAAGGCGCCGCTCGTGACACCGTGATCCGGCGGTTGGCCCACGAGCCGCTGGGCTGGCGACCGACCGTGCTGGAAGTTGTAGTGCGCCGCTACCGCTGTGCCGACTGCGGACACGTGTGGCGCCAAGACACCAGCGCCGCGGCGGAGCCACGCGCGAAGCTCTCGCGCACCGGGCTGCGGTGGGCGCTGGAAGGGATCGTGGTCGCACACCTCACCGTCGCCCGTGTCGCCGAGGGACTCGGGGTCGCGTGGGACACCGCCAACAACGCGGTCCTGGCCGAAGGCAAGCGGCTGCTGATCAACGACCCCACGCGGTTCGAGGGCGTGAAGGTCATTGGCGTCGATGAGCACGTCTGGCGCCACACCAGGCGTGGCGACAAGTACGTCACCGTGATCATCGACCTCACCCCGGTCCGCGATGGCGCCGGCCCAGCAAGGCTGCTGGACATGGTCGAGGGCCGGTCGAAGGCGGCGTTCAAGACCTGGCTCGCCGACCGCGACGACGCCTTCCGTGACGCGGTCGAGGTGGTCGCGATGGACGGCTTCACCGGGTTCAAGACCGCCGCTGCGGAGGAGATCCCGGACGCGGTCACGGTGATGGATCCCTTCCACGTCGTGCGCCTGGCCGGTGACGCCCTCGACAGGTGCCGGCGCCGGGTCCAACTCGCGATCCACGGGCACCGTGGGTTCAGGGACGACCCGCTCTACAAGTCGCGGCGCACGCTGCACACCGGCGCGGACCTGCTCACCGACAAGCAGAGCGACAGGCTACGCGCGCTGTTCGTTGATGACGCTCACGTCGAGGTCGAGGCGAGCTGGGGTGTCTACCAGCGCATGATCGCCGCCTATCGGCACGAGGACCGGCAACGTGGCCGCGAGCTCATGGAGAAGCTGATCACCGACCTCAGCGCCGGCGTCCCCAAGGTGCTCACCGAGCTCACCACCCTGGGCCGGACCCTGAAGAAGCGAGCCGCCGACGTGCTCGCCTACTTCGAACGACCCGGCACCAGCAACGGGCCGACCGAGGCACTCAACGGACGGCTCGAACACCTGCGCGGCTCCGCACTCGGGTTCCGCAACCTGACCAACTACATCGCCCGAAGCCTGCTCGAGACCGGCGGCTTCAGACCCCAACTCCTACACCCCCGATTGGGATGAGCCGCTATGACGCCGCCATTGACCACATAGTGGTTGACGTAGCTGTAGTCGACCCATCCTTCATCATCACGAAGCACCTGCGGAGCCGGCAGCTCAAGTACCTCCAGTGCTGAAAGATGCTCCATCAATTCACGGCTGACGGCATGATCCGGATGATCCGGATCCTTCTGCGTATGCACGAGTACAGTTCCCGGCGCCGGCATGACTGCGGTCATGTCCACGTGCCCACGGGTTCCATACCGCTCATAGTCGCGGGTGAGCCCACGCGGCAGCCAGATTGCCCGGTCCGCGCCGATGGTGCGGGAGAACTCGGCTTCGACATCCGTGCGGGTCAGCCCCGGGTTCCGCCCCGGGTCCAACTGGACGGAACCGGTCAGCAGCACCGTCCCTTCGCCGTCGTAGTGAAAACCGCCGCCCTCGTTCACCAGGCTGGATACGATCCGCCGCACCCCCGCCAGTTCAGCAACCCGCGCTCCGATGTGCTGGTCCTTTTCCCACGCCGCCCATCCCTGGGCGCCCCACCCGTTGAAGACCCAGTCGACGGCACCGGTCTCGGTCCCGTTCGACACGAAGGTCGGTCCGATATCCCGCATCCAGGCGTCATTGAGCGGTGCGTCGATAATTTCAATTTCCCTGGAGAGGCGCGCGCGGGCATCCTCCACGTCGGCAGGGTCCGCGAGCATGGTCACCGGCTCAAACTCCGCTACAGCATGGGCTACCGCGCACCACGCGTCCCTGGCCTCACTGATTTCTTCCCGTGAGGAGCCGAGGCTCGATTCCGACGGTGGAAAAGCCATCCAGGTGCGCTCGTGGGGAGCGGTTTCGGCGGGCATTCTCCAAGCTTCGGCGTTCCTCACCGGGCCACCGCCTGCTCGACGCCGCGCCCATGCGGTTGGTCTTCGTCCACCGGATCACCGAGCACGCCATAGGTATCCGGCCGGCGCGTGGCAAGGAACGGGAACAGGTCCAGCCAGTCCCGGCGCTGGTCAAGATCGAGATCGACGACGACGGCGGCCTCCTCATCGCGCGGCGCCTGCGCGACGATGCGGCCATAGGGGTCGGAGATGAAGGACGAGCCGTAGAAGGCCACCTCGCCTTCGTCGCCGGTGCGGTTGGGTACCACCATGAAGGTTCCGTTGCTGATGCCGTGCCCAACGATGACCTGCTGCCACAGCGGCTGGGTGTTGAAGGCGGGGAATGTGGGTTCGGATCCGATGGCCGTCGGATAGACGAGGATTTCCGCGCCGGCGAGGGAGTACGCGCGCGCCACTTCCGGAAACCACTCGTCCCAGCAGGTTGGCATGCCCAGGGTGGCACCGTTCAGACCGGGGGGAGTGTAGACGGGGTATGGATCCGCTGAGGGACCGGGCCGGAAATACGTGTCTTCGTAGTAGCCAGCGCTGACAGGAATATGCAGCTTGCGGGTTCGCCCGAGCAGGTCACCGTTGGGAGCGACCAGGATGGCGGTGTTGAAACCGAGTCCGTCGCTTTCATCTGCTCGTTCGTAGAGCGAGGCGTGGACGAGGATGTTGTGACGGGCGGCCGCCTCTGCTGCGAAGCGGAAAGTGCGTCCCTCGGTGAGGTGCTCGGCATTCCGGGCCGGGTTGGCATCCGCGCGCTGATCGGCGGGGTATTTGGAAAGCGTTAGTTCGGGAAGGAAGGCTACCTTCCCCCCGGCGTCGGCGATCTGGCCGATAGCCTGGTCGAGGACACCTTCCAGCTCCGCGGCGTCGTCGCGCCAGCGGTGCTGAACCAGGCCGACCCGGAGGTGTTCACGGGTTGACGGCACTGAGCGTGCCGGAGAGTCAGTTGCGCCGAATGCAGTGATGAATTTCATGGTGATTCTTTGTTCCTTGAGTACGCCCGGACGGTGGTGCCCGGGTTGGCGAGTGATTGTCGGTGACGTTCATGGCCGCGGGCGACCGCCGTCGTCGTTGTTCTGTAGCAGGGAGTGGACGGCCTGCCTGAGGTGGTCGCGCGCCTCGTCAGTGGTGAGTGAGCCGCCCAACCAGCGTCCGGAGAGCCCCTCCACCAGTGCCGTGAGAACAACTGCGTTCTGCCGGGCGTCGGTTCGGGTGTCTACCCGCCCGGCGGCCTGTGCGTCCTCGATGGCCCGCGATACGTTGCTGATCCATTGGCGGGTGCTCTCTCGAAGTGGTTCGGCGATGGACGCTTCGAACACAGCTGATGCCCGAAGCTCATTCCACGCCGCTGATGCCTCACGGACTTCGGGGTTGTCCCGGATTTCATCGAGCAGCAGATTCTGTAGCCGCTCGTAACTGTCCGCTTCCGCTGATCCCGCGGATCCCACGCTTTGCTCGTTGATGTGCTGCAGGGTAGCGGCGAGCAGCCCGGCCCGGTCCTTGAAGTGGTAATACAGCAGGCCGGGGGAAACTCCCGCTTCAGCCGCAACATCATTGACGCGCAGGCCCCGGACGCCGAATTGGGCGATGCTCCGGGTGGACGCAGCAAGAATGTCCGCTCTCTTGTTAGTCATGCCTTGACAGTATTACGTCACCTCCCTGCTTGGACTCCGATGGCGTGCTGGGCTCTGGCCAAAGCCGGACAGCGATCAGGTAGAGCCCGGCCGCGGCGAGGATGGAGGCTGCGAGGCTCAAGTCCACGCCACCCGCCAATCCGGCAAGCGGGCCGCTGTAAAGCTCGGTTTCAACCAGGAGCACGCCGACGACGGAGCCGGTTGCCCACGGGATCACGGCGCGCAGATTCCAGCCGCCGAAGTTCCAGTACCGTCCGCCGCGCCTGCCCTCGTTGAAGACCTGGAGGTCCGCAGGGTCGTAGCGGCCGCGGCGAACCACCAGGAACCCCAACACGTTGATGACCACCCAGGGGCCCGCGCAGCAGTTGAGGATGAGCGTCATTGCCGTGATCGAGTCCACCGCGTTGAAAACGAACACCCCAAGGTAGAGAAGGGCGATGGCGGCGGCTGACGTAATGAGGGTGGTGTGCACTCGCTTGAGCCGTGGAATAAGGGCCTCAAGGTCGAGGCCGCTCGCGTAGACGTTGAGCACACCCTGCCCCAACCCTCCAGCCAGCGCGATAATCAGAATCGGCAGAACGTACCAGGCCGGCGATCCGGCAACCAGGTCAGCAACGTAGGAACCGCCCAGTGCATTGAGGGACACCGAGGTGAACGCGCCGAACAGCGCTGACAGGTAAAGGCCCAGAAACACTCCGCCACAAGCGGCGATCATCACGCTGCGGTCGGAGAACTTCCGGCGGGAGATGCGGCGGCTGTAATCGCCGAGCGTGGGCGCGTAGGAGAGCGGGCCGCCCGCGGAAATGACAACGGTCAGGATCCAGGTGGGCCAGAAGTCCCCGAGCAGGTATCCGGCCTGGGTGGCGCTCGGGTCGAACCCTGGGGCGAAAGCGAAGATGCCGATGAGCAGCAGGATGCCGGCTATGGGCGCGACGAAGCGTTGCATCGCGACAACGGTGCCGTGTCCCATCAGGGCAACCAGGATGATTTCGAGGGCAATGACCGCGTAACCCACGGCAAGCATGGTGTCATTCAGCGGTGTTCCGAAGAAGCGATTGGCCCCGGCCACCAGCGCATCACCCGAGGTCCAGACCGCGATCGCCGCGTATGCGAGCGCAAAGAGGAGTGTCAGGCCCGAGCCGATCAGCCGGCCCCGGATGCCGAAGTGTGCGCCGCTGGAGACAGCGTTGTTGGTGCCTGTGCGTGGTCCGAGGATTGCGAGGGGTGCAATGAGCAGGGTGCCGACTGCGATCCCAACGAAACAGGCCGTTGCCGCTCCGATGAAATCCATGCCGAAGGTGATCGGTAGCCACCCGAACACAATCACTGAGAAGGCGAAATTTCCGCCGAAGAAGACCAGGAAAAGGTTCCGTGGCCGGGATGTTCGCTCTGATTCCGGGAGGTACTCGATTCCGGCGGACTCTATCCGCCCGAAACGATCCTCGCCGGGCTGGCCGGGGTGCGTCGTTGCACCCTTCGCCGCCTCTGCGGTGTTCATAAGAAACCTCTCGTGAGTTGAATCACTATGACGCAAGCGTAATCCTGACTGAATTTTCAGTCAAGAACTGCGCGGCAGCCCGGGGCCCTCGCCCACTAGCGCGTACTGGGCTCCGAACCTTCGCTCCGCTCAGGCCGGGGCCCTCGCCCATTAGGCTTAGGCAGCATGGAGCACGAGGAGAATGGTCGCCGTCCGGCGAGCATCTCCGTGCCGTCGCGGATGGACCCGCTACTCCGCCGTCTGACGGAGGGGGTAGGCGGTCCGCTTGGGAAGCACGCGGCTCCCGGACGGGTGCGCTCCTGGCCCTTTCCCGTGGGGCGGGTGCTCGTTCTATTGACGACGACGGCGGCCCTGCTCGCCGTGCTCGTGAAGAACCCCTGCCGGGTTGACGGATGGGTAAGGCCCGAACAGTTCTACCGGGCCTGCTACTCGGACTGGTCCGAGGCCTTCCAGTTTCAGGGGTTGGGACGTGGCTCGTTTCCGATCTTCGACGACGCGTCCACTTATGACGAGCCTGCTCTCCAGGCACTTTTCGCGGGGATCGTGTCCCTACTGATTCCGGCGTCGGATCCTGTACGCGCTGAGCCTGTGGTGCAGTTCTTCGACGTCAACGCTGTTCTCATCACGGCGGCGTGGGTTGGAACCGTCATCGCTACCCTGCGGCTCGCAAGCCGCCGGCCCTGGGACGCTGCGATTGTGGCGGTGGCCCCCATAGCCATCTTCACCGCCACATCCAGTTGGACGATGGTCGCGGTACTGCTTGGCGTCCTGGGATCACTGGCGTTCGCGAAGGACCGCTTCGTTTTGGCGGGCGTGCTACTTGGCATTGGTGCGGGATTCAGCGTCCACGTTCTGCTGATCTACGGTGCTGTGGTTCTCCTCACCGTGCGAACAGGGCTCTGGCGGCCTTCGCTCTTCACCGGGGTTGGGCTTGCAGTTACCTGGATCCTTACCGCTCTGAGTCTGGGTACCGGGGCTCCGAGCTGGGAGTATGATCCGGCGCGCATAGATGTTTCATCGTCGGTGTGGGCGTCGTACAACTTGTTGGCGGAACGGGTGGGGGCCCCGGTGCTGGCGACTGAAGCCGTGGGGGTTGCCGCCGTCGTCGGCTTCCTGGCTCTTTCGGTACTGGTTGTACTGCTGGTGTTGCGCGCGCCCCGGCGCCCCCGTCTTCCACAGGTGGCGTTTCTGTTGGTTGGCGCCCTGGTGTTGGTGCTTCCCGACTACCGGCCGGCGTTCACGCTGTGGCTCCTGCCGCTGCTTGCGCTTTCATATGTCGATTGGAGAATGTTCATTGGCTGGCAGGTTGTCGAGGTGCTCCACTGGTGGGCTTACTGGCTGTTCATAGCGAGGGAGGCTTCATCGGGAGCTGTTGAAAACAACATAGATTCGCCCTTCTACGCAGCGGCAATCCTGGCCCGGGTAGGGGTCACGGCCTACCTGATGTACCGGGTTGCCGAACATATGCTTCAACCGGCATTCGATCCGGTGCGCAGATTCGATATTGACGATCCCGCGGGCGGTCCCTTCAACGGCGCCCCTGATCGCGCACGGAGTGCTCCGGTAGGCTTGGAGCCGTCCGCCCCAACACCGAATACCGGCCCGAAAGACCCCACGTGACATCAACAGTGTTCCGCAGCGAACGCCTCACCCCCGAGGCTTTCGAGGCGTTGGCGTCAGCGCATTCCGACGTCGTTATTTCGCTCGAGCAGACTCCGCAGTGGGCCGAGTTTGAGCGCAGGCTGGGACGCGAGCCGTACGGGTTGTGGGCCTATTACGACGACGGCGGTGCGCCGGTCGCAGTCATGAGCCTCCTGAGGGTGCGGCGCCGGTTCCGGGAGTCGCTTGTGGCGGTCAACGGACCAGCGTGGATTGCTGAGCGCACCCCCGAGGCAGAACTGCGCCTGATGCGAACCGTGCAGCAGCAGTTTTCCACGGATACCGATGCAAACCCGCTGTATGTGCGCATGCAGGTGAAGCATGCGCAGCCGCCGGCGGACGGCCCGATCGAGCACGGTTGGTACGAGCGGGAGCTCGTGGTTGACCTGACCCCGTCCGAGCAGGCCATTTTCAAGTCGTTCCGGCCGAACGCGCGCAACAGTATCCGGCGGGCTGAACGCTCCGGTGTGGAGATCCGCGTCATAGACCGCAGCGACTGGGTCCGAGTGTTCCAGGACGAGCTCTACCCGATTCTTCAGGAGACCGCGGAGCGCGACGGATTCTCAAGCTTCTCTCCTGAGTACTACCAGGAGCTCCTCACGAGCCTTGGCGATTACCTGCGCGTTATGGTGGCGTACTCGCAGGGCAGGGCGGTGAGCTGGCTCATCACCACTGAGTACCGCGGCTATTCCGTCTATTACTTTGCCGGCAGCACCCATGATGCGCGGAAGACCTTCGCGCCCTACCTGCTGCTATGGGAGGCCTTCAAGCTACTGAAGGCGAACGGAAACACGGCGTGCGGGCTGACCGGCATTGTGAGCGAGAACTACCCGCAGCTGCAGAACGTGACGACCTTCAAACGGAACTTCTCCAAGAACGTCGTTCATGTTCCAACGACGTACGACGTCCCGCTCGACCCGCGGAAGTACCGCCTTGTCTTCGGTGCCCTTACTGCCCGGCGGGCCTTGTCCAACAAGGGGCGTGGGCTCCTGATGGGGGCGGCATCGTCGTTGTCGAAACTGCGCGCTCGCCGATCCGGGGGCGGCAGCTGAGAATGGCTGACGTCGCGATTGTCGGTGCCGGACCCAACGGGTTGGCGGCCGGCGTCGTGATGGCCCGGGCGGGCCTGAGCGTCGAAGTCTTCGAGGCGGAACGGACCATTGGCGGCGGGTCCCGCACCATGGAGCTGCTCGAGCCCGATCACCTGCACGACATCTGTTCCGCCGTGCATCCAATGGCATTGGCTTCGCCATTCTTCCGGAAATTCGGTCTGGCTGACCGCGTGCCGTTCGTGGTGCCCGAACTGTCCTACGCGAATCCGCTCGACGGCGGCCGGGCGGGCCTTGCCTACCGGGACCTCGGACGAACCGCTCTGGGACTCGGACGGGATGGCACAGCCTGGCGGCGGCTGATGCGGCCGCTGGTTCAACACATCGACGGAGTTGTTTCTACCGGCCTCAACCAGTTCCTGCGGGTGCCGGAACATCCGCTTGCTGCTGGGCTGTTGGGCCTGGCGACGGTGGAGCAGGGTACGCCGCTGTGGAACCTCCGTTTCTCAACCGAGGAGGCTGCCGCACTGTTCACCGGGGTGGCTGCGCATGCGGTTGGGCCGTTGCCGAGTCTGGCTTCCGCAGGGGCCGGCCTGACGCTTGGTGCGCTGGCCCACGCTGTCGGGTGGCCGATCCCGGTAGGGGGTTCCCAGGCGTTGGTCGCGGCGATGGTTGAGGATATCCGAGACCACGGCGGAGTTATTCACACTGGGCGCCCGGTTGAGTCGCTCGCGGAGTTCGACGGTACGCAGGCCGTGCTTCTGGATGTCTCGCCGCCCGTGTTGCGCTCCCTGGCCGGCGGGCGGTTGCCCGAACGCTACGCAGCGGCGCTCGAGAGGTTCCGGTTTGGTGACGGGGCGTGCAAGGTGGACTTCATCCTGTCCGGTCCCGTGCCGTGGGCTAATCCGGAGGTGCGGGCTGCCGGCACGGTGCATGCCGGCGGTTCCCGGGCGGAAGTGGCCGCTTCCGAGGCTGAAGTGGCGGCGGGCAGGCATCCCGGGAACCCGTATGTGCTGGTGTCACAGCCATCGCAGTTCGACCCCTCCCGCGCACCGCACGGCCGGCACATTCTCTGGTCCTACTGCCACGTCCCCAACGGGTCGGACCGCGACATGACTGATGCAGTGGTGCGCCAGGTCGAACGCTTCGCACCCGCCTTCCGTGACGTCATCGTCCGTTCACATACGACGACGGCGGCGGAAATGGAGCGCCACAACGCCAACTATGTGGGCGGTGACTTCAGCGGAGGTGCGGTGACTATTCCTCAGCTGCTGGCCCGCCCTACGTTTGGGCCACGCCCTTGGCGGACGCCGCTGAGGGGTGTGTACCTGTGTTCCGCTTCGACTCCGCCCGGGCCCGGCGTGCATGGCATGGGGGGCTTTCATGCGGCAAAGCTCGCGTTGAAGGACGTGTTTGGTTTAGATGTGCCTGATCTTTCGCCTTCGCGCACTGTGTTGTGACGGATTCGCACCTTGTAGCGGTGGGGGTACTGGTTTCGTCCGCCGGGCAGGTGCTGCTGTGCCGGCGCAGTGCCGCGAAGCGCTGGTATCCGAACGTGTGGGACTTTCCCGGCGGACACGTCGAGGCGAACGAAACACCATCCTGTGCGCTTGTCCGGGAGCTGCACGAGGAACTCGATATCGAGGCGGTCGTCCCTGCGGATGCGCGATGGACGTTCTCGTCGGACGTGCTCACAGCGCACGTCTACGTCGTCGAGCGTTGGGAAGGTCCACTCCGAAACGCAGCTCCCGACGAGCACGAAGAACTGCGCTGGGTTTCGGCGGGTGACGCCGCGTTGATGGACTTGGCTCATCCGGAGTGGCTGCACCTGATCGAAGTCACGCTCAAAATGGGCCAGGAATGAGCAGGAGCACTTGCACTCAGGAAGCATCTCCGCCCAGCACGTCCACGTGCACATGGTCGAGGTGGCGCAGTATCTCGTTGCTGGGGGCGGGGGCGTCGTAGTCATGCCATTGGCCTCGCGAGATGTGTGCGCTCCAGAAACGGTCGTCGAAGATGACGTACTGGACGTTGAAGTCCCGGGCATGGGCAACCAGCCAGTGGGACAACATCCATCCCTGGCGCCGGTTCTCCTCGCTAACCGGGCGGAAGAAGACGTCGATGGCCCGACCGTCGTAGTGCGTCGAATCCCCTCCGTGCCCCTGGTCGACTCCGCCCGGGGCGAACCCGCCCAGGCTCTGCTCGCCGAACACTTCGGTCATCGCCTCGCGCAGCTGTTCGGCGCGCGGAGTCAGCCCGGTAGCGGTCAACTGCTGAACCTCCAGGTCCTGGGCAGCTGAGCCCCGGCAGGACAGGCTGGGACCGGCGTCACCGGGCGGCCCGTCGGCCAGCCGCTGCAACACCGCCTCGTCGATGCTCGTGGTGTCCGGTGCTTCCATCCCGCGAGCACGCAGCGCGACCGCGGTTGTGGCCAGTTGCGCCTCGTCACGATCGAGGGCTATTTCACCCTCCGAGGTCTCGACCACGCACTCTGCCGTCGGCAGCAAACCGCCCGCACTGCCCAGACTCTTGAGCAAGCCTGGACCGAGGAGCACCAACACTGTTGCGAGTACCACGAGCAGAAGAAGGCCAAAGAGCAGGCGAACTGGACGACGCCGATGCGTCTCGCCATGCGTGGTCGTAAGAGCAGCGATGACACAACCCTTTCGACGCTTTGGAGGAGGTGCAACTGGTGGGTTAACTCACCGCTGCGGCGGGTAGTTCCTGTCGCCCCGTCCGGCCCAGGGCTACCGGGAACAGCAACGCCCCGGCCGGTGTTCGATGAGGAGGAGGTAGAACATGCGACAAGTCATCGTCATCGGAGCGGGACAGGCCGGACTCTCCGCTGCCTACTACCTGCAGCGCCAAGGGCTAAGTCCCGAACGGGACTTCCTCGTCCTTGACTCCAACGAGGGCCCGGGCGGCGCGTGGCGGCACCGCTGGGACTCGCTCACCTTCGGTACGGCACACAACATCCACGACCTACCCGGCATGGAGCTCGGTATCCCCGATCCCACGGAACCGGCGTCGAAGGTCGTCGCCCGCTACTACGGCGATTACGAGCAGGAGTTCGGGCTCAAGGTGCGCCGCCCAGTCAAAGTCCAGACCGTGAAGGGCCAGCAGGGCGCCCTTCAGATCCTCACTGACAACGGCACCTACACAACCCGGCTGCTCATCAACGCAACCGGTACCTGGGATCGCCCATACTGGCCCCACTACCCGGGCCGTGAGCTATTCAACGGCAGACAGCTGCACACCCGTGACTTCACGAGTGCGGACGAATTCCGGAATCGGAGCGTCGTTGTGGTGGGTGCGGGCACTTCCGCGGTGCAATTCCTCCTCCAACTCAACGACGCCGGAGCCAGCACCACCTGGGTGACCCGAACGCCGCCGAACTTCACTGAGCGGACGTTCGACGCCGAGTGGGGCCGCGACGTGGAACACCAGGTGAGCGCGCGAACGAAAGCCGGGCTGCCGCCGTCGAGCGTTGTCTCCGTCACCGGACTGCCGCTCACGGACCAGTACCGCGCCGGTATCGAGGCCGGAATCCTGCGCTCCGCAGGTCCGCTCAAGCGGATCACCGAAACAGGCATAGAGCTCGACGACGGCAGGACAGTCCCAGCCGACGCAATCCTCTGGGCAACAGGATTCCGTGCGGCTCTGGATCACCTGGCGCCGCTGAAACTGCGTGAGCCCGGAGGCGGAATCCGGATGGATGGCGTGCGGGTGCTGAAGGACAGCAGGGTGTTGCTCGTTGGCTACGGTTCCTCGGCCTCCACCCTCGGAGCCACCCGGGCAGGGCGGGCGGCGGCGATGCAGGCCGTCCGGCAGCTTGGTGCGGAGGTGAGACTGGCCGGCTAGAGATTCATGGGCGGGCCGATGGACCACAATAGGGGAATGACGCATCACCCCCATGCAATGCCGCCGCCCAAGACACGACGCCTGAAGGGCCCCATCATCCTGATGGCTATACCGGCGGCGGTCACCGTGCTTCTGGCGGTTGTCTATGCGGTGTTGCTTGCCACGCCGCTGGGCACCGATCCCAATGCCGCGGGCATCTTCCTCCCGCTGGCCCTTCTTGTGGGAGCCGCACTAGTAGTGGGGGGTCCAGTATTTCTCGGGGGCCTTATCTGGCTGTTTGTCAGGTTGGGACGCCGGGACGCGTCAGCCGGAATGCGCGGATAACCCAGCTTTGCCACGTCAACCCGGCGGCGAGTAAGCTTGGTCACGATCCACCCACAATTTCATAGCCTTTGACCCGCAGCGGGAGAGATCTGCCGTTGACAAGACATCCGGCAGGCGCCGTAGGAGCAAATCCTCCCCAGGAATCTCTCAGGCCCAGCACCGCAGCGGAAAGGCAACTCTGGAAAGCAGTCCGGCCGCATGACGGCCGCGCTCACCGACGGTGCAATGCGAAGAACACTTTTCGCGGAATCTCTCAGGTCCAATACAGAGCGGGGAGGAACTCGACCACAGTCCGCTTGAACCGCGGGCCTGATCTACGGAGTTCCTCATGACCTCGCCCACGGAATCTACTTTCTCCGACCGCCACATCGGCCCTCGTTTCAACGACGCCGAACAGATGCTCAAGGTCCTCGGCTACCCGAGCCTGGACAAGCTCGTTGACGTGGCGGTACCGGCAAGCATCCGGTCCGCCGAAGCACTCGACCTACCTGTTGCACGCAGCGAGTCCGAGGTGCTGGCTGAACTCCGCAGCATCGCCGCAAAGAACAAGACCGCCGTCCAGATGATCGGACAGGGCTACTACGACACGGTGACGCCTCCGGTGATCCGCCGCAACGTCCTCGAATCGCCAGCCTGGTACACCGCCTACACTCCGTATCAGCCCGAAATTTCGCAGGGCCGGCTCGAAGCGCTGCTGAACTTCCAGACAATGGTCCAGGACCTCACCGCCCTGCCTATCGCCAACGCATCACTGCTCGACGAAGCCTCCGCAGTTGCCGAGGCCGTCCTGCTCATGCGCCGCTCCGGCAAGAACAAGGGCCGCACGGTCCTCGACGCTGATTGCCTGCCCCAGACCATCGCCGTCGTGAAGGGCCGGGCAGAGGCCCTCGGCTTCGAGATCGAGGTTGCGGACCTCGCAGACGGACTGCCTGAGGGCGACATCAACGGCGTCGTCCTCCAGCAGCCCGGCACGTCCGGTGCCATCCGCGACCATGCCGACATCATCGCGAAAGCGCACGACGGCGGCGCCCTGGTCACGGTCGCAGCCGACCTTCTTGCGCTCACCCTCATTACCCCTCCGGGTGAGCAGGGCGCCGATATTGCTGTCGGCTCCGCCCAGCGGTTCGGCGTTCCACTGTTCTTCGGCGGCCCGCACGCGGCCTTCATGGCCGTGCGTAAGGGCCTTGAGCGCATGCTTCCCGGGCGCTTGGTCGGTGTCTCCAAGGATTCCGACGGCGCTGCCGCATATCGCCTCGCGCTGCAGACCCGCGAACAGCACATCCGCCGCGAGAAGGCGACCTCCAATATCTGCACCGCGCAGGCGCTCCTCGCCATCGTGGCCAGCATGTACGGCGTCTACCACGGCCCCGATGGCCTGAAGGCGATCGCCGAGCGCGTGCACGGCAAGGCTGCGAAGCTTGCGAAGGCGCTGCCCGGAAACGTGCACCAGCAGTTCTTCGACACCCTCCTCGTGAAGGTGGACAATGCAGCTGACGTCCTCGCCAAAGCCGAAGAGCGGGGCATCAACCTGCGGCCGGCCGGCGAGAACCTCATCGGCATTTCCTGCGACGAAACCACCACCGACGCACACCTGGAGACTCTCGCCGAGGTGTTCGGCGTCGAACTGCCGGGCGTCGCCGAGGGAACGATTCCCGCCGAGCTGCAGCGGACGTCGTCGTACATGACCCACCCGGTGTTTTCGATCCACCGCTCCGAGACGCAGATGCTCCGCTACCTGCGCCGCCTTTCGGACCGCGACCTGGCGCTGGACCGCACCATGATCCCGTTGGGTTCGTGCACCATGAAGCTCAACGCCACAGTGGAGATGGAACCCATTTCGTGGCCCGAGTTCGCAACCATTCACCCCTTCGCTCCCGAGCACCAGACCGAGGGTTGGCGCCAGCTCATCGAGGACCTTGAGGGCCGGCTCGCGGAAATCACCGGTTACGCCGCGGTCTCGATCCAGCCGAACGCCGGATCGCAGGGCGAGCTGGCCGGACTGCTGGCGATCCGCAACTACCACCTCTCCCGCGGCGACGAAGCCCGCACCGTATGCCTCATCCCCTCCTCGGCACACGGCACCAACGCGGCGTCGGCAGTGCTTGCAGGCATGAAAGTGGTGGTGGTCAAGACCGCGGAAAACGGCAACATCGATCACGATGACCTCAAGGCCAAGATCGAGGCCAACAAGGACACCCTGTCCGCCATCATGATCACCTACCCCTCCACCCACGGTGTGTTCGAGGAAGATGTCCGCTGGGTGTGCGATCAGGTCCATGGCGCAGGCGGACAGGTGTACATCGACGGCGCGAACCTCAACGCGCTGGTCGGCCTCGCCAAGCCGGGCGAGTTCGGCGGCGATGTCTCGCACCTGAACCTGCACAAGACCTTCTGCATCCCGCACGGCGGCGGCGGACCCGGCGTCGGGCCCGTTGCGGTTGCGGCGCACCTCGCGCCGTTCCTGCCGGGGGACGCGAACAATGGAAACGGCAACCCAGCCGGCGTGCCGATTTCCGCCTCGCGCTACGGTTCGGCCGGCGTGCTGCCTATCTCGTGGGCGTATGTGGCGCTGATGGGCAGCGAGGGCCTGACGGCCGCAACGAAGTCCGCACTGCTGGCAGCCAACTATGTCGCAACCCGCCTGAATGAGCACTTCCCGGTTCTCTACTCCGGTGAGAACGGCCTGGTTGCACACGAGTGCATCCTCGATCTGCGTGCACTGACCGCCAAGACGGGGGTAACGGCCGAGGATGTCGCCAAGCGCCTCATCGACTACGGTTTCCACGCACCGACCCTCAGCTTTCCGGTGGCGGGAACCCTGATGGTGGAGCCTACGGAGTCAGAGGACCTCGGCGAGTTGGACCGCTTCGTGGACGCGATGATCGCGATCAAGGGTGAGATCGACCGCGTCGGCGAGGGCGAGTGGGACCTCGAGGAGAGCCCGCTCCGCCAGGCCCCGCACACGGCGCAGGCCCTTATCAGCGACAGCTGGTCGCAGGCCTACTCGCGTGAAATGGCGGCGTACCCGCTTCGCACCCTGCGCCACGACAAGTACTTCCCGCCGGTACGCCGGATCGACGGCGCGCACGGTGACCGGAACCTTGTGTGTTCGTGCCCTCCAATCGAAGCGTTTGAAGACTAAGGATCGCCATGACAAAGCAGACCGCTCTTTACGCCCAGCACCAGGAGTTGGGTGCAGCCTTCACGGACTTCGGTGGCTGGCAGATGCCGCTGAAGTACCGCAGCGAACTTGAGGAACACCACACTGTTCGCCGCACGGCAGGCCTCTTCGACCTCTCCCACATGGGCGAGGTGCTGGTCACCGGACCGCGGGCGGCCGAGTTCCTCAATTATGCGCTGGTGGGTAACCTGGCTGCCATCGCCGTCGGCAAGGCCAAGTACTCGCTGATTTGCAACGAGGACGGCGGCGTCATTGACGACCTCATCACCTACCGCCTCGCAGATGACAGGTTCCTGGTGGTTCCCAACGCGTCGAACGCCGATACGGTCGCTGCCGAACTGCAGCAGCGCGCCGCCAACTTCGACGTGACTGTGCAGGACCAGTCCGAGGAAACCTCCCTCATCGCCGTCCAGGGCCCCAACGCCGAGGCGATCCTGCTTGGCATTGCAGCGGCCGGGGACCAGGAAGCCATCACGTCCCTGAAGTACTACGCGGCAGTTCACGTCGAGCTGGTCGGCCAGAAAGTGTTGCTGGCCCGCACCGGCTACACCGGCGAGGACGGCTTCGAACTCTTCATCGAGAACGGCCAGGCGGTGCAGCTGTGGAAGGCCGTGACTGAGGCTGGAACTGATCACGGACTCGCTCCCTGCGGTCTTGCCTCACGCGACTCACTCCGGCTCGAAGCGGGAATGCCCCTGTACGGGCACGAGCTGGGGCTGGACACCAATCCTTTCGAAGCCGGCCTTGGCGGCGTCGTCAGCCTGAAGAAGACGGACAACTTCGTTGGAAGGTCCGTACTCGAGCCGTTGAAGGGACAGACGCCGGCACGGAAACTGGTTGGCTTGCGCGCCGCCGGCCGCCGCTCGGCTCGCGCCGGATACGACGTCGTCCTGGATGGACGCACAATCGGAACCGTCACGTCCGGCCTGCCCAGCCCGACCCTCGGCTACCCGATCGCACTGGCCTACGTGGAGACCGAACTTACCGAGCCCGGCACGGAGTTGCAGGTTGACCTGCGCGGACGCCCCGAGGGGTTCACCGTTGTCGAGCTGCCCTTCTACAAGCGCCCGGGCAAAGCATGACAATCAGCGCGTTTGACCTGTTCAAGATCGGGATCGGGCCGTCGAGTTCGCATACCGGCGGCCCGATGACGGCTGCCTACCTGTTCACGGAAATCCTCAAGGACAAAGCGCTGCTCGGTGAGACCCGACGGGTGCGGGCAGAACTGTTCGGCTCCCTCGGTGTCACCGGGCACGGGCACGGCACGGTCAAGGCTGTCATCCTCGGACTTGAGGGTGAGCAGCCACACCTCACAGATCCCGAGCGGGCAGAGCCCCGCGTCGAAGAAATCTCGGAAACGAAGGTGCTTCGACTCGCAGGTACGCAGGAGGTCGCCTTCGATCCCAACGAGGACTTGATTCTGCACCGGAAACAGCGGCTCGAGTACCATACGAATGGTATGCGATTCGTGGCATATGCCGAAGACGGCATGCTTCTGTTTACCCGCGAATATTACTCGGTTGGCGGCGGATTTGTGCTGGATGAGGACCAGATCGGCGCTGACCTTGCGGACAACGCGCCGCAGGCTGTGCCCTACCCGTTCGAATCCGGCGAGCAGCTGCTGGGGATTGCTGCCGGAACCGGCAAGTCCTTCTCCGAGATCGTGATGGCCAATGAGCTGGTGTCCCGATCGGAGGCGGACGTCCGGAAAACCCTCCTGGAGATCTGGGAGGTCATGCAGGACACCATCCGAAGGGGTTCCACCAACAGTGGTGTGCTGCCCGGCGGACTAAACGTCCGCCGTCGTGCCGCTCGCCAGTTGGAACTGCTCCGCAAGGAAGCCGATCCCAACGACCACCTCAGCACCATGGAGTGGGTCACGCTGTTCGCGCTCGCAGTGAACGAGGAAAACGCGGCGGGCGGCCGCGTGGTCACCGCGCCCACCAACGGAGCGGCCGGCATCATCCCGGCTGTCCTGAAGTACTACACAGATTTTGTGCCGGGAGCCGACGACGACGGCGTCATCCGCTTCCTGCTCGCCGCCACTGCAGTCGGCGCCCTCTTCAAGAAGAACGCCTCCATTTCCGGCGCCGAGGTCGGGTGCCAGGGGGAAGTGGGATCGGCGTGCGCCATGGCGGCGGCGGGACTTGCGGAGGTTCTGGGTGGATCGCCCGAGCAGGTGGAGAATGCCGCCGAGATCGGCATCGAGCACAACCTCGGGTTGACGTGCGACCCGGTCGGTGGGCTGGTGCAGATTCCATGCATCGAACGGAATGCAGTAGGAGCGATGAAGGCGATCACCGCGGCGCGGATGGCCGTGCGGGGTGACGGCCAACACTTTGTCTCGCTCGACGCCGCCATCAAGACCATGCGCGAGACCGGCGCCGACATGATGGACAAGTACAAGGAAACCGCACGCGGCGGGCTCGCCCTGAACGTCGTGGAATGCTGATTGAATACGTCCACTGAGCTGCCCGTCCGCATCGAAATCATCCCGGGCAGCAATATCGTCGCTCGTCTTCGCCAGTGTGTTCCGGATGATTCGACGATCACGGTCACGTGCCTGCCGCACCACGGACCGGCTGAGACTGTCCGGCAGTCGGTCGAACTAGCTGAACGGGGATACCGTGCGGTGCCGCATCTTGCCGCACGTTCCATCGAGTCCCGCCAGCAGTTGCGGGAGTTCACGCAACGGCTGAGCGAGGCCGGCGTGAAGGACATTTTCGTGATCGCCGGCGACGCGCGCACTCCCGTTGGTCCCTATGCCTGGAGCCTGCCGCTCATGGAGGAGATTGCCGGACTGGGCTTGTTTGAGCTCGGCGTAGCGGCCTACCCCGAAGGCCACCCCTCGGTTCAAGAGCCTGAGTTGACGCAGCTGCTGCTCAAAAAGCAGGAACTGGCAGGCTGGGCGGTAACGCAGATGTGTTTCTCCGGGCCGGTCCTTGGCGAGTACCTGGACCGCTTGAGGTCCGACGGCGTGACCCTCCCCGTGTGGGCGGGTATACCCGGGCGGGTGCGGCGGACCCGCCTTGTTTCCCTCGCCGGCCGCATCGGCGTCGGACCGTCGCTGAAGTTCGCCCAGCGCAGCGGATCGTTGCTGCGCAACGTGCTGGCGCCGTCGTCGTACAACCCGGCGCGACTGGTCCGCTCGATTGACGAGGGAGGCGGCTTCGCCGGACTGCACGTCTACAGCTTCAACGATGTGGAGCGGCTCGGGGTCTAGGCGGCTGCGGTCAGGCTCACCACCAGCGCCAGAAACGCCGTGGCGCACAGCACCGTGCGGACGGTGTTCCAACGGACCCACCGGGCTTCGAACCCGCGGCGAAGGGAGTGATCGCCGCCCCCCCGTTCAAGTTTCGCGTTCAAGGGGATGTTCACCGCGAACGTGATTCCGAGAGCCACCGAGTAGAGCGCGAAACCAAGCCCGAGCGGTAGGGCCGCAACCTGCGGACCGGAAAGATCGAGCAGCAGGGCCAGTGCGGGAAACAGGAATGCGCCGAAGAAAATCAGCGCAAACAGCGGGTTCTGAATGGCCCTGTTGATGGCGACCATCGACCCGACAAACGCGGCATCATCGACGCGGCGCAGCCCGGGCATCACGGCGACCGAGAAGGCGAAGAAAAGGCCCGCGATCAGGCCCGTGCAGATCGTTGCAAGGCTCAGCGTCAGCTGCAGCATGGTGGTGTCTCCTCAATGGTGGTTCCCTATCTATCCAACCGGGCAACGTCGACAGGTTCCATGCTCGAGCGGTGCTGCTTCATACGAGATCGTCTAAGGTGAGGGCGTGATCACGCTGATGGACGACACCCTGGCGAGTTTGATGGATGGCCCCAGGGCGCACGGGGCGTTCCTCCTTGAATCGGTGCTCCATCCGCCCTGGGGGCTACGGATCGAAGACGAGGCGCCGCTGTCCATGGTGACCATGGTTTCAGGCGAGGCGTGGGTCCTGCGGGACTCGGAAGAGCCCGTCCTCCTCCGGGAACAGGACGTTGCGGTTCTCCGAGGGGCAAGCCCGTACACGATCGCCGACACCCCGCACACGCCTCCGCACACTGTTATCCGCCCGGGACAGGTGTGTACGAACGTGTCTGGGGAGTCAATGGCAGGTGACATCTCGCCGGGTACGCGGCGTTGGGGCAAGCAGCCCGACGACGGTTCCGCCGTCATGCTCAGTGGAACCTACCAGCAGCGCACCGAGATCGGGATGCGTCTGCTTGCGGCGCTGCCGCCCGTCCTTGTTCACACCCCCACCGAAGACGACGTCGCGCTGGTACGGCTCCTGTCCGGGGAAATGGGCCTCAACCGTCCGGGGCAGGAGCTGGTGCTCGACCGCATCCTTGATCTCCTGCTGGTGAAGATCGTGCGCTCCTGGTTGTCGTCGTCGGAATCCGAGACACCCCAGTGGTGCCTAGCCCAGAGCGATCCCGTGGTCGGTGCGGCACTGCGGCTGATGCACAAGAACCCCGAGCTTGGCTGGACGGTGGCACGGCTGGCGGAACGAACCGGAGTCTCCCGAGCAACCTTCGCCCGCAAGTTCACCACCCTGGTGGGTGAATCTCCCATGAACTACCTCACCAGCCGTCGGCTCTCGTGCGGGGCGGATCTGCTGATGGAACCGAACTCCACCCTCAGCGCCGTCGCGCGCCGCGTGGGTTACAGCAGCCCCTTCGCGTTCAGTGCGGCCTTCAAGCGCGAGCGTGGAGTGAGCCCGCTGGAGCACCGCCGTCGGACACTCGGCGTCACGGTGGGTTCACTCACCGCTGCCGAATAACGGCTGCTGACGGAAGGTGCGACGGGCGCGCATGAACCTGAGCCGTTGAACCATGGAAGGTTTGGCGGGCGTGCATTGGAATGAATCCATGGAAACTTCACGCACAGAAAATTCACCGATCCTCGTTATTGGCTCGACCGGCAAGACCGGCCGCCGTGTGGCAGAGCGGCTGACGGCCAAGGGGGCCAACGTCCGCAGCGGATCCCGGAACGCTGAAATCCCGTTCGACTGGGACCGTCAGGAGACATGGGCGCATGCGCTAGCCGGAACACGTGCTGCCTACATCACCTACTACCCGGACCTTGCCTTCCCTGGGGCGTCCGATCTCATTGCCGCATTTTGCCGGGTTGCGGTGGAGCACGGCGTCCAGCGACTGGTTTTGCTCTCCGGCCGCGAGTGCGGCTACCGGGCGGACCATCCGGTACGCGTCGGTCTCGCCGCAGGAGTATCGCGCCATGCTCGCCGAAGCGGGCCTCCCCGAGGACTTCGTCGAGCTGTTCAGCATGATCCTCGACGGGCGTAACGCCAGTGTCACGGATGGTGTTCGGCGCGCGCTCGGCCGCGAGCCGAGGGATTTCAGTGACTTTGCCCGGGAGGCTGCTGCCACCGGCGTTTGGGCCACTTCCAGGCTGGCCGGCCGCTAGGCGCGTTCGCGCTCTTCGAGCCATTCGGCATAGGTGGTTCCGCGCACCGCGCCGTCCGGGACCAGATTCACGCCGTTTCGCCAATAGTGGCCGAGCGCACCGGGGATCGGGAGCGGAATTTTCGGCCCCCGTACGCCCGTGAACTGTCGGTAGATCCGTGCCATCACGGCCATGTCGAGTTGTTCGGGGCCGCCAACCGTGACGTTCTTCGACCCGGGATTCAGTGCCGCGTCCACCAGGGCCTTCGCGGCATCGGCGGTCGCAATGGTCTGGAAGCGGGCGCCCCGAAGCACCGGCGTTACGCCGACCTTCCTGCCGCCGTCGAAAACCCCTGTGACAAGGTCGTGGAACTGGGTTGTCCGAACAACCACAGACTCCACATCAGAATCCCGGTACGCCTGCTCCTGAGCCGCCTTCGCCTGGTAATACGCGAACCGAACCTGGTCCACGTTCACGATCGAGAGAACGACGACGCGCGGAACTTGAGCCGTGCGCGCAGCCTCGGCAATGTGTCCGGCAGCGACCGGCAGTTGCTTCCGGGCCTTGCCGAACTTGCCGTCCATTGCGTCGATCACGACGTCGACGCCTTTCATCGCCTCAGCCAATCCCGCTCCTGTGAAGGCGTCCCCGGCAAGGTACTCGGCGCCGTCGTGCCGGTTCTTGGATTTGTCCGGGTGGCGGCTCAGCCCGCGGGTTCCGAGCCCGCGGTGCAGGCACTGCTTCACCACTTCGCGGCCGGCAAGCCCGGTGGCACCGATGACAAGTACGCGAGACATGGGCTCAACCTACGCCCGCAGCGATTGAGGGAGGCACGACGACGGCGGGCTCCGGGACTTCGGGCCCGCCGTCGTCGTGCTGTTGTGTTCCTCAGTCGCCCTTCACATTCACGATCTGGCGGAGGGTGTGCCGGATCCGAACCAGGTCCCGGGCGTCCTCCATGACCACGTCGATGTCCTTGTACGCTGCGGGGATCTCGTCGATGAAGGCATCCGTGTCGCGGTACTCGATGCCGTGCATCGCGTTCCGCAACTGGTCACGGGTGAAGGTCTTCCGGGCTGCCGTCCGGCTGTACTCGCGCCCGGCACCGTGCGGTGCCGAGTTAAGCGCGGGCGGGAACCCGAGCCCCTCGACAACGTACGACGCCGTTCCCATCGATCCGGGAATCAGGCCCGGACGCCCCGGTGAGGCATCGATCGCACCCTTGCGGCTGAGCCACACCTTCCTGCCATAGTGCGTCTCCTGGGCGGTGTAGTTGTGGTGGCAGTTGATCCTTTCCTGCTCCTGCACCTGGGTGCCGGTCCAGTGGGACAGGTCCTTGACCACCCGGTCCATCATCTCCTCACGGTTCAGCAGCGCGAAGTTCTGGGCCCACCGCAGTTCACGGATGTAGTGCCAGAACTCGTCATCGCCCTCAACAAGGTAGGCAAGATCGTTGTCGGGCAGGTCGATGTACCGCTTCCGGCACTGTTCCAGCGCAACCTTGATGTGCCGCTGCGCGATCTTGTTCCCCACGCCGCGCGAGCCGCTGTGGAGGAACAGCCACACGCCGTCGTTCTCGTCCAGGCTCACCTCGATGAAGTGGTTCCCTGATCCGAGGGTGCCGAGCTGGTGCGCCCACTGGCCTGTGTACGACGCAGGATCGAACCCGGCCTGCTCCGCCTCGCGGCTCAACCGCTCGATCCGGGGCTCCGCCGATGCCACGATTTTCCGGTTGCTGTGGCCGGCGGACAGGGGAATGGACCGCTCGATCGACTGGCGCAGCGTCTTCCGGTCAAGCCCATCAAGGTCACGCGCCGAGAACTGCGTGCGCACCGCGATCATGCCGCACCCGATGTCCACGCCCACGGCGGCGGGAATGATCGCGCCGAGCGTCGGAATGACTGAGCCGACCGCTGCACCCTTTCCGAGGTGCGCGTCGGGCATGCTCGCCAGGTGCGGGAAGATGAACGGCATCGATGCCGTCTTGAGGTTCTGTTCGCGGGTCTTCTCGTCAAGGATGCTGGCGAAGTTGATGTAGGTAGAGCTGACCTTTTCCATGATTGATCCAATGGTTGTGCTGGGTGTGCGAACTGCTGGGTTTTGCCTGATGGAGGCGAAGAGAGGCCGATGCCGGCCAAATAAAACGGGACTCTTTAGTGCGGCGCTTAGCGCTGTCGCAGGTCCGAGCGTTTGCCGTTATTCGGGCTGCAGCAGTTGTGCCGCTTAAGGAGTTGCCCGGCAAAAGGTTGCGGGCACACGAAAGCGGCGGACGGCTTAAAATACCGTTCGCTTTCGTTACCGAGGCTGGAGTCCAGCCGACCCGCGATATCCATCCGGCCAGCGTAGCACAGTGGTTGATGTCTCCCAATGGGTGAGCGCCGTCGTCGTGCGCTTCACACTTGTCACCGGATTTTCCCAAGGTGCACGCGGGACGATAAAGCATCTCCCGGTGGCGGCCGGGGATGCCGCTACGTCCGCTGGAGGAACCATGAACGTGGAAATCGTCGGTGCACTGGTCCTGTTACTGACCCTGGTGGTCTTGTGTGTTCGCTTCGTGACACCATCACGACGACGACGCACGCCCGCGCCGTCGTCGATATCCTTCGAAGACCAGCGCCTGCTCCCGTTCCTCAGCCTCACGCGGGGTCAGTGGCTTGCGCTCACGGACCACCAACGGGCAACCCTGCGGGAACAGGCCTATCGCGGCATGTTCTGATCAGGGCTCACAGGGGGGTGAACTCATCCACCGCGTCCCGCAGCCACGGCGACGCTCCCTGCTCTTCGGAGATCTGTTCCCGCTCACGCAAAGCCACATCGGGATGATCGGTGACAATTCCGTCTACCCCGAGGCGAAGAAAGTTGCGAATGGACCCGGTGTCATTGACAGTCCACACCAGGAGCTGCTGATCGTGTGCCCGTGTGTACTCAATGAACTCTTCCCTGAAGAATGACTGCTCCACCAAAAGGAAATCGCTCGGCACGTGGGTCACATTGCCGATGCTTGCCGCGACCGTCCGGCCAACAGTCAGCCCCGGTCGCTTGGTCTTCAGCTGCCGCACCGCATCAACGCTGAGTGAGTGATAGATGTGCTTGGAGGTTGAGCCCATGGCGTCGAGCTCAGCAAGGAAGTTGTCCACGTAGTCCGGGGATTCGTGCCCGTGAAGCTTGAGTTCGATCATCAGGGTGACACCCAGCTCTTCGGCCCGCGCGACGTACGACCTCATGGAAGACATCGTGTCGCTGAAGCCGCCCACGCTGACGGTTGTATTCGTTGCTTCTTCGAGCGTCAGTTCGTAGGTGTTGACGTTCCGGCCGGAGACCAGCCACAGGTTGGTGTCGTGGCTGAGGATGAAGCCGCCGTCGCGCGTTTCCTGAACGTCGATCTCCACGAAGTCCGGTTGTACGGCGGCTGCCGCCTCAAGAGCGCTTATCGTGTTCTCAACCCCGCCGCCAACGAACCCGCGGTGAGCGATCACAGCAGTGCCGCCCTCATCAAGGGCCGCTGTCGGGGTGGTGTTCCCGGCCGAAGGGAATGCTGAAGCTGAAGTGAGCACAAGAACGCTCACCAACCCCGCTCCGACTATTGCTGAACCGGTAGTGCGTTTGGGCCGGCCGCGCGGTGTACGTTCTGGGGAAGGGCCTGCGTGCGCTGGTTCCTGTCGGTAGGCGGCCGTGAGCGCGTGCACGGTCACCACTACGGCCAGGCAGAGAATGACGGCGGACCCGACGGCCACCACCCCGTAACCGACAGAAGCCAGGATCGGTGAAACCGCCGGGAACACCCGATCCGTCCAGCTCGTCGCGAGGAGAAAGGACCCAGCAAGAGCTGAGGTGGCGATCAGCCCTACAGCTGCCACCACCAGGACCAGCAGCGCCACGCGCAGAGACTGCCCCCTGGTGGCCGCGATGCTGGCGATCACAGCACGGGATGCCGTCTTGCCGTCGATCACCATCAGCGGAAACGTGAAAATGAGCCGGAGGTTCAGGTAAACCGCCACTCCGATGGCCGCGCCGTAGAGCACCGCGCTGACCGGAGTTTTCATCATCTCGCCGCTGATGAACAGTGGGACTGCGATGTCGCGCGTGATGCTCGAAAACCACCCGAAACCGCCGAGCGGCATGATGAGGAACACGTAGATGAGCAGCAGCAGCGACTGGTAGTGCAGTACGTTTTTCAGGGCCCGTCCCACGTCAGCGAGCACTGGCCGCAGCTGCAACGATTGTCCGCATTGTTGCCTGTTCGCGATGACAATAACCGTGATCAGCTGAAGGCATACTGCCGTCAAGGCGATCATCGCTATCAGGACAAGCAGTACGACGGCGATTGGTTGGCTCAGAACGTCAGGCAGGTTCCGGTCGGTGATGCTTGCGACGCCGGCACTGCTCAGCACCAGCTGGAACAGGACAGTGATGGCGGGCACGGTTGCCAGCGCGGTGACCCCCTGCACTGCGAGTGCGGCAATGAATTGGGGAACGAATCCGGCCCTGGTGTGGCGGAGCGCAACCAACAGGCTCGACCGCACGGGAATGCGGGTTCGACCCCTTCGTGCCGCGCCAACAAGTGCCTTATGTACTGCCAATCCACGCCCCCATGGTTACTTACCGGCGTCGCCGATGCTTTCGAATACTCTAGGCCCTGCTGGTCGAGGGACTCAGCCTGCTGTGCGCGCGGCGTCGTCGAGCCACTGCTTCAACTGGTTCGGACTGGTGAAGTGCAGCACGGGCAATCCCGCCTCCTGATAGGCGCGGATCCGCGCCTTCTTGTTCGCGAAGGATGTGAAGTGCCAGCGGATGATCGAGTCCCGTGCCACCACGCGAGGGAGCGTCTCCGTGTTCCCGTTGCAGACGCGCTCGCGCAGCACCATGCGCCGCACAGTCCTTCGCAGCAAGCGGGCAAGCGACACCCACCGAGGATAGTCGAGTGCGACTATTGCCTCCGCGCGGGGAATGAGACGGTCAGACCACCTGCTATAGAAGCTGTCGAAAACCCATTCGTCGCGGGCGGCGATCTCCTCCACCATCCGATTCTGCTCGGCGTGATCCCGCTCCACCCAGCCGGGTAGCCAGCCGATGTCGGAATCCACTTCCACGAGCGGCAACCCTGTCACCGCCGAATAGCGCTGTGCCGCCGTCGACTTCCCCGATCCGGTGACGCCGAAGAACACCACGCGCCGTGGGCTGGAGGGAATCACGCCCCCATCCTTCCATCGAGTCAGCAGGAATCGCTAAGAACCAGCGCCCAAGTCAGTCATTTCTGTTGATTCGATGCGGATGAAACACTTGAACAGTGGCACACCTTGACGTCTCCAACATCGACTACTTCCTCTCCGACGGGCGGCAGCTGCTCAACGGCGTCACCTTCAAGGTCGGCGAGGGCCACAAGACTGCCCTGATTGGCCCCAACGGAACGGGCAAGACCACCCTGTTGCGCATCGTTGCCGGCGACATCACCGCGGATGAGGGTGCGATCACCCGGTCTGGCTCAATGGGCATCATGCGCCAGTTCGTCGGCCAGGTCCGCGACGACACCACCGTCCGCGACCTCCTCGTCTCCGCAGCTCCACCGGCGCTCGCCGCCGCAGCGAAGCGGATTGACGACGCCGAGCTCGCCATGATGGAGCACGACGACGAACCCACCCAGATGCGCTACGCCCAGGCCATCGCCGACTGGGGAGATGCCGGCGGCTACGAACTCGAAACCACGTGGGACGAAGTCACCATGGCCGCGCTCGGCGTCCCGTATGACCGCGCGCAGTACCGGGCGGCGTCGTCGTTGTCCGGTGGCGAGCAAAAGCGGCTGGTGCTGGAGGCGCTCTTCTCCGGACCGGACGATCTGTTGCTCCTCGACGAGCCGGACAACTACCTCGACGTACACGGCAAGCGCTGGCTCGAAGCGAAGTTGAACGAATCCCCGAAGTCCGTGCTGTTCGTCAGCCACGACCGGGAACTGCTCGCCAACGCGGCAACGCGGATCGTCACGCTCGAACCGGGAGCGCTCGGCGCGTCCAGCTGGGTGCACGGCGGCGGTTTCAGCACGTACCTGCAGGCGCGGACGGACCGCAACGAGCGCTTCGAGGAGCTGCGGCGCCGCTGGGATGAAGAGCACATCAAGCTCAAAGAGCTCGTGAACATGTACAAGAACAAGGCAGCGTTCCGCTCCGATATGGCCAACCGGTATCACGCAGCGCAGACCCGCCTTGCCAAGTTCCTTGAGGCCGGTCCGCCCGAAGCGATTCCGATCGAGCAGAACGTGAACATGCGCCTAAAGGGCGGCCGGACGGCGAAACGTGCAGTAGTCGCGCAGAAGCTGGAGCTGACCGGGCTCATGAAGCAGTTCAGCACCGAAATCTGGTTCGGCGACCGCGTTGGCGTGCTCGGCTCCAACGGATCCGGAAAATCGCACTTCCTTCGGTTGCTCGCGGCCGGCGGCACAGATCCGGAAAAGGAACACGAGCCGGTGTCCGAGGTGATCATCGAGGCCGTGCCGCACGCCGGCGTCGTGAAGTTGGGCGCACGCATCCGCCCCGGCTTCTTCGCGCAGACCCACGTCCGCCCAGACCTGCTGGGACGGACCCTGCTCGATATCCTGCACCGCGGCGACGACCACCGGTCCGGGCTGGGGCGCGAAGCGGCGTCCGCGGTCCTGGACCGCTACGGGCTGGCCGGGCAGTCTGAGCAGTTCTACGATTCGCTCTCCGGCGGACAGCAGGCACGGTTACAGATCCTGCTCCTCGAACTCTCCGGCGCTACGCTGCTGCTCCTCGACGAACCGACGGACAACCTGGACCTCCACTCCGCCGAAGCGCTGGAACGCGCCATTGACGCTTTCGAGGGAACGGTGCTCGCCGTGACCCACGACCGCTGGTTCGCGCGCAGCTTCGACCGGTTCCTCGTGTTCGGTGAGGACGGGAAGGTTTACGAGTCCGAGTCGCCTGTCTGGGATGAGGGCCGGGTGCAGCGGACACGCTGAGTTTTCCACAGGCGTAGACCCCCGGCGTCGAAACTGTCCCAGCGGCGTAGTAGCTTGTTCGCTGGGGGTCGAGGAACGTCCCCGCAATCACTATGGGGGACTTCATGACTTCTCAATCCGTGCACGCTACCGGGGATCCGGGCAACTCCACAGGGGACCAGCCGCACCTGCCGCCGCCGAGCACACTGCCGGCCCAACCTGCACAGCCTGTTCAGGGAACGAGTCTCAAGGACCTTGAGCCGGCGCGCTGGATACATGCCTGCCTCTCGGGGGCGCTGGCATACGGGCTTACAGTGGTCGGCGCGCTCCTTGCCTTACTGCTGATGATTCTGGGCGCGGTGCTCTCTCCACAGGACATTCAGGGCAGCGTAGAAGGGTTCACGGGTGCCTCTGCTGCGGAATTCGGGAGTCTCTTCCTGTTCATCGCCGTGCCGTTCCAACTCGCCGGTATGGGCCTGTTCGGTACGTTGCAGGGTGAAATGAGCGTCAACATTCTGGGCGCGGCAGTAACGGTGGGCGGCAGCGGCTGGTTTGTGCCGCTAGCCCTCACCGGCATCACGGTTCTGACGCTCGCCTTCGTCGCCAGACGCGCAGCGAGAAAACAGCCGACGACGACGGCGCAGGCCTGGGCGCTTTCGGCCGCCAGTGGAGCGGCGCTCGCCGTCGTTGCGCTGCTGCTGGGCATCCTCTTCGCGGTACGCCTTGAGGAAGAAGGCACCTCCATCACGCTGAGCAGCGTTTCATGGTCCCTGTTTCTGGGGTCCCTGGTGATCGGAACCCTTGCGAGCCGCGTTGGACGGTCAATGGGCGCCCGCCGTAACGGCCCCCTAGCGGTGACTGCCGCGCGGCGCACCGTTGCGGGCGTTTCTGCTGCGTTCCGGGTGGTTGGGCTGCACTACCTGACCTACACCCTCATTGGTGGATCGGTGCTGTTGATCGGCACCTTCGTGTTCGGTGGTGCAGTGGCTGGGTTCGCGGCGCTGTCCTGGCTCCCCAACCTGGCGGGCTGGATGTACGGCATCGGTCACCTTTCCGTGGTCCGGCAGGTGAGCACCATCGGCTCCGACAACGTTTCCACCTTCGACTGGCCGATGTGGGCAACGCTGCTGTCCCTCTTGCTGACCATTGCGCTCGCCGCGGCCGCTTCAGTGGCCTGGGCGCTTGCACGCAGAAACGCTGCCGGATGGGCGTCGTGGCTTGTTCTGCCTGCAGTGTTCCTGACCTGCGGACTGGCGATCACCTTGCTCAGCACGGGCAGCTTCGAGGTGCAGGGCGGCATCTTCGCCGCATCCGGTTCCATCGCCCTGGCGCCTTGGACGTTGCTGATCCTCGCGCTGTGGGGTGGGACTATCGAGGCGTCCTCCCGGTTCGTTGCACCCTGGCTGGTTCCCTACGTGCCGGCGAAGGTGCGCCGCTTCGTTGCTGGGCCGAGGGATACGAACCGGATCGCCGTTGCTCAGGACCCCCACACCGGTGCCCTGCCTGCATCCGCCCAGACCACCATCCCGCTGGACGCACAGGATGAAGATCAGGCCGCTGAGCCCAAACCGCTCAGTCCCCAGGCGAAGAAGAAGCTGAAGATCGGCGCAGTGGTGGCGGGCGTCGTCGTCGTGCTCGGTATCGGCGCGGCCGTGACCTACAACGTGTTGGCGACCAGCACCTATGGTCCGCAGGCCCAGGTCGAGAAGTACCTGCAGGCGCTGCAGGACGGTGATGCGTCAACGGCGGTGGAAATCGTGGACCCGAATGTTCCATCTGCTGAGCGGCTGCTGCTCTCGGACGAGATTTACGGTGCCGCGGAGAACCGCATCACCGCCTACGAGATCAGGGACGTTGAGCAGGAAGGCGACACCGCGATTGTCACAGCGGAGATCACACAGGACTCACAGACCACCCCGCTCACCTTCACCCTTGAGAAGGGGGATTCAACGGCGGTGATTTTCCACGAATGGCGGGTGGCGCACGGAAGCAGCTGGACCCTTCCGGTTCAGGTACCGACGGGATTCACGAACATTGCGGTCAACGGCGTGGACGTAGAGATTCCTGCCCAGCAGGCACAGCAAGCTCCCGGCACTTTCGCATTCGCGGTCCTGCCCGGGACCTATGTCATCACCCCTCCGGAAGGCACCAGGTACGTGACGCTGGGTGAGGCGCAGACCGTCACCGTATCGGCAGATCCCACGGTATTTCCGGGTGAGGGCGCAATATTCGAGCCCAGTATGACGGGCGCCCTTACGGAGGACGCGATCGCGCAGGTGCAGGCTCACCTCGCTGGGTGCATGGCTGCGAAAGAGTCGGAACCGGCGGGTTGCCCGAACAGCGCGTTCACGTTTGGCGATGAGGAGGACTACCGGAACTTCATCTGGACCATGACCGAGGAACCCACGTTCGAGGTGACCGAAAGCTGGAACGGTTTGCTGCTTACGTCAGACGGCGGAGTCATGACTGTCACTTACGAGCAGAACACGAACTGGCTCGGCGATGAGCCCGAATGGGAGAAGCAGGAGGAACAGATGCCGCTCTATTTCTCGGCACCCGTCCAGATCGAGGGAGATAAGCTCACCGTCGTTTTCGAGGAGTAGCAGCTGTCATCTCCATCACACTCCGCGTCACCTGTAGACCGTATCGATTCAATGCGCATACGGTTTACAGGTGCAGAGCAACGTCAATCCGGCCATGTGGGCCACCTTTGGAATCTTCGGGCTCAATGGCCTCGTCTTCGCCAGCTGGGCAGCGAGGATACCGTCCGCGTCCGACGCCCTCGGCCTCAGTGACGGCCAGACCGGCGCGCTCCTGCTCGTCGCCGCAATCGGCTCCCTGATCTCGCTGCCGCTCGCGGGCGGTATCGCCGCACGGATCGGAACCGCGAACACCGTCCGGGTGGGCGGCATCGCGGCCACCGTCGCGGCGTTGACCATCGCCGGCGGTCTGATCCTGGCATCCGTTCCGGTTTCGGCTGTAGGCCTCTTCATCTTCGGTCTCGGGATTGGCCTGTGGGATGTCGCGCAGAACCTTGAGGGTGCCGACGTCGAGCGCCGTCTCATGCGCACCATCATGCCGAAGTTCCACGCCGCCTTCAGCGGGGGCGCATTCATCGGGGCGATGGCCGGCGCCGGCCTCGCGGCGCTCGGAGTGGACCTTTCCACCCACCTGATCGGCGTAGCGGTCCTGGTCCTCGTGGTGGCGCTGTGGATTCCGCGCTACTTCCTGCCCGAGCACGCCCACGCCGAAAAGCACGACGACCACGCAGCCCCCCGCAGCCGGTTCGCCGCCTGGACGGAGCCGCGCACGCTCCTGATCGGCCTGGTGGTCCTGGGCGCCGCGCTGACCGAAGGCGCAGCGAACGACTGGGTGGCAAAGGCCAGTGTGGACGGACTCGGCACGTCAGAGGCCGTTGGCGCACTCATGTTCGGCATCTTCGTGGCTTCGATGACGCTGTTCAGGTTCGTCGGCGGCGGACTGATCGACCGGTATGGCCGCGTGCGGGTGCTCCAGTTCAGCCTCGCTGCCTCCCTGGTTGGGCTGGTTCTGTTCGTCCTCGCGCCGAACGTCTACCTCGCCGCAGTCGGCGCTGTGCTGTGGGGGACCGGAGCCGCCCTCGGATTCCCGATGGGCATGTCCGCCGCAGCCGATGATCCCCGTCACGCAGCCGCCCGCGTATCCGTAGTGTCGACCGTCGGCTACATGGCGTTCCTGGCGGGGCCACCACTCCTGGGTTTCCTCGGCGACCAGGTGGGAATCCGAAACGCACTACTCGCTGTCGGCGTTGCTGTGCTCGCTTCGTTCCTCGTGGCACCGGCCGCGGCAGAGCGGCCAACCCAAGCGTCGGAGCGGTCGCGCGCGGAGTCCTGACGCCGTCGTCGTAACCGGTTTGTGACCGATGTAACACCAACCGGTAGGCAGGGTAGGATTTTCCCTTGTGAAACCGTCCCTCGTGTACCTGATTTCCTGCGCCGGCCACCCGAATTTCGGTGATGAAATGATCGCGGCGGGCTGGCTGCGCCTCCTGGCGGAGCGATACCCGGAGACGGACGTCTGGCTTGATTGCCCGAATCCGGGGACGGCGGAGCTTTTGTTCGAGGGCATTCACCCCCGCGTCCACTTCACGAATACGCTCTGGCGGCTTTGCTGGGACGCGCATACGCAAAGATCCGGCGATATTGCCGGCTACGTCTCAGGGAAGGTGCGCAACTTCGGGTCGCCCTTCGTTGATCTGGGAATTGAGAAACTGCGCCAGGCCGACAGTCTGCACCTACTCGGTGGTGGCTATCTCAACGCGATCTGGCCCGCGAACGCCGGGTTGATCGCAGCGATGGCCACTGCGCAGGAGCTCACGGGCTGCAAGCTGTTCGGCACGGGCCTCAGTCTCGTTCCGTTCAATGAAGACGCGGCGCACTTCGAAAATGCGTTCGAGAAGTTCGATTACGTCAGCGTCCGTGACGCGCCAAGCGCTGAGCGTTACGGCATCCGGCAGGGGCTCGACGACGCATTCCTCAGCATCGAGCATGAGGTGGAACGCGGGCTCGCCCGTAACGACGACGCCGACCTGGTGGTCTGCCTACAGCCGGACCAGACCACGCCCGAAGAGTTTGAGGCCGCAGTACAAACCGCTCGGCCGGTTGTGCAGGCAGCGCTCGAGGCCGGACAGGTGGTCAAGTATGTTGAGGGAATCCCGGGCACCGATCACGCCGGTTTCGACGCCCTCAAGGACCTGATCCCGGTGGAGAACTTCATCCCGTTCTCGTCGGTGTGGAAGGACGGACTGCCGCTACGGGAGAATCAGACCTGGGTCACCACGCGCTTCCATCTCCACTTCGCTGCCGCTGCTGCGGGTGCGCACGGGATGGCGATCGGCGTGAAGGAGAACTACTACGACATCAAGCACGGAACGCTGCTGGAACTCGGCACCGGCTGGGCGTACGGCACCCACACTTCGCCGCCCGAGGAGCCGATGGGCGGCACAGCGTTCCGGAACGGCCTGCGCGCGCGTGTGGCCGAGAAGCGGGTGGAAGCGGAGAGGCTTTACCCGGTGGTTGCAGCACCGGAGGAGATCCAGCAGGAGCCGAAGCCCCGCTGGTTGGAGCGCTTGCGCCGCTAGCTACTCGCGCGTGCGGTTTCGATCCTGCTCCGTGGTGTCTACATTCGGATCCAGTTCATCAGCCCGCCGCGACTGCTCCTGCGTCTCTTGCCGGAGCCCCTGGGCGTCGGATTGCCGGTGCTCGGCTTCCTTGCGTAACCGTTCGGCGTCGACCTCGGCCTGCTCGGCGTCGGCCGCAGCGCGGTTGGCGCGCACCTCCCTCTCGCGGGCTTCCAGGTCTTTCGCCTGTGCGTCTTCACGGATTTCGTTGGCATGATCGTGGTCTTTCCTCCGCTTCTCCTGTACGTGCGCCTGTTGGCGCTTTCGTCCGAGGAACACAACCAATCCGATGATGAGCAGCAGGATGACGATCCCGATGATGATCCAGATCCACGTCATTGCGTCCATTGCCTTCGCCTTTCGTGTCTGCGGCCCGTGCTGTGCGCTTGGTCGGCGGCATGTGCTGCGAGCCGTGGAGCGGCGCCCGGATGGACGTCGTGTAGCTACTCTCGACCTGTACATGAGGGTCGTCAAGGAGTTGCGTTGTATCGGGCCGCATTATGCGTAGGCTCGAAGAAGACATCAGCCCTCTTTAAGGAGAACATTCCGTGGCATCAGCGCAGCCGATCGAACGCTTTGCCGTCGCGCAGAAGATCACCATGATGGTGAACCGGTACGAAATCCGTGCCGTTGATGCAGCCGGCAAGCCGGGGGAGCTGATGGCCTTTGCGCAGCAGAAGCGTATGGCGTTCAAGGAAGAGGTCAGGTTCTTCGCGGATGAGTCCAAGAGCGTGCAGCTGTTTTCTTTCAGGGCGCGTCAGCGACTCGACCTCGGCGCAACCTACGACGTTCTGGACGCCCAGGGCCAGGTGATCGGGAGTTTCCAGAAGAAGTTTGGAGCTTCCCTGTTCCGGTCAACGTGGACACTTGGCCTGCCCGGACAGTTCGAGGCGGTGGGCAGCGAGCGGAGCCAGGGCGTCGCCATTGCCCGCCGACTCTGGGAAATGCTCCCTTTCCTGGAGGCCATCCCCTCCCCGTTCCGGTTCCACTTCGACTTCGTTGATCCGGCGGGGAACGTGGTGATGACCTCCGAGCGCGGCCGTTCCCTCCGCGACCGCTACGACGTCACGGTGCCCGGCGCCCAGATCGACTGGCGGGTTGCCGCCGCGATGGCCGTGGCGCTGGATGCGCTGCAGTCCCGTTAGCCGTTACGTCGCGCGTCAGTAGCTGGCGGGGGCGCCGTCGTCGTTCTTGTTGACGTACTGCTCCGCGAGGGATTCCGAGCCCCTCGCCAGCAGCGCGACGTCGGCCCCCACCAGAATGAAGTCCGCGCCCTGATCCAGGTAATGCTTTGCAGTGTCGGGGTTGAAGGCGTTGACCCCGGCCGGCTTCGTCGCGGCTTTCGCCGCTGCGAGGCAGTGCTCGACGGCGGCACGAACCTCCGGGTGTTCCTGCTGACCCAGCACTCCCATGGAGGCGGCGAGATCGGAGGGTCCGAGGAAGATGGCGTCCACGCCGTCCACCCTCAGGATGTCCTCTACCGCAGCGACTGCGGCCGCGGATTCGATCTGCACAGTCACGCTGATGGTTTGCGCGGCGCGGGCCAGGTAATCCGGCACACGGTTCCAACGGGCGGCCCGGGCCAGGGCCGAACCGACGCCGCGCACACCGTGCGGCGGGTAGCGGGTGGCCGCCACCGCAGCTTCGGCCTCCGCCACGGAATGCACCATGGGGATCAGCAGATTCTGCACGCCGAGGTCGAGGTACTGCTTGATCAGCACGGTGTCATTGACGGGCGGGCGGACCATCGTGTGGATGGGGTAGCCGTGGATCGCCTGTAATTGGGCGAGCACCGATTCGAGTCCGTTCGGGCTGTGCTCAGCATCCACCAGGAGCCAGTCCAGGCCGGAACCGGCGCAGAGCTCCGCGATCAGCGGGCTTCCCGAGCACACCCACATTCCCGCGAGCGGCCGGTTGGCCTCCGCCAGTGCGTCACGGAAGGTGGCCTCTAGTGGAAGTGGCATGTAACTGCTCCCAACGGTCCGTAGTCAGCGTGGATGGTGTCGCCCGCGTGCACCCAGAGCGGCCGCGTGAAGGAGCCGGCGAGGATGATGTCGCCCGCTTTCATCCCATCACCGTGGGCGGCGATCTTGTTGGCGAGCCAGTGCACTCCGTTTGCCGGGTGGTCGAGGACGCCGGCAGCAACACCGGTTTCCTCCACGGTCTGGTTCTTGTAGAGGATGGCTGACACCCAGCGGAGGTCGACGGCGTCGGGCTTCACCGGCCGTCCGCCCACCACCATGGCGCCCATGGCGGCGTTGTCGGCGATGGTGTCCACGATGGTCCTGCCCTCCATCTCGATGCGGGAATCGAGGATTTCAAGGGCAGGGACAACGTAGTCCGTGGCGTTGAGCACGTCGAAGATGGTGCACCCCGGCCCCATGAGCGCGTCCTTGAGGACGAACGCGAGCTCCACCTCTACGCGCGGATGGGTGTACTTGTCCCACTCCACGGAGCAGCCCGTTTCCAGCACCATGTCGTCGAAGATGGCACCGTAATCGGGCTCGGTGATGCCGGTTGCCGCCTGCATGGCCTTCGACGTCAGCCCGATCTTGCGCCCGACCAGCGCTCGTCCGGCTTCCTCGTTGCGGCGCCGCCACAATTGCTGGACCGCGTAGGAGTCCTCCACCGTCATGTCCGGGTAGCGGGCGGTCAGGCGCGGCACAGGGGTACGGGTTCGCCCGGCGTCCACGAGTTCGTCCGCGATGGCCTCAATGGTTTGGGGATCCAGCATGGCTACAGCTGCGATCCGAGCTTGAAGCCCATTTCCTCGCCGGGCTCACGCGTGTAGGAGAACCCGTCCGCGCCGATGGTGACAGCCATTTCGCTCTTCTCCTCGCGTTCGATGACGGGCTGCGGGTTGCCGTCCAGGTCCAGCACCAGCGAGGCCTCCGTGTACCAGGAAGGTACAACGGGGTTGCCCCACCAGTCGCGGCGCTGGTTGTCGTGCACATCCCAGGTGACCGTAGGGTTGTCCGGGTCGCCTGTGTAGTAGTCCTGGGTGTAGATCTCGATGCGGTGATCGTCCGGGTCGAGGATGTAGAGGTAGAAGGCGTTGGAGACGCCGTGCCGCCCCGGCCCGCGCTCAATCCTGTCGCTAATGCGCAGTGCGCCCATCTTGTCGCAGATCTGGATGATGTTGTGCTTCTCGTGGGTGGCGAAGGCAACGTGGTGCATGCGGGGACCATCGCCACCGGTCAACGCGGTGTCATGCACTGTCTGCTTGCGGTGCATCCACGCGGCGTAGGTCACGCCGTCGGAATCCTTGATGTCCTCGGAGACGCGGAAGCCAAGGTCTTCCAGGTACCTACGGCCACGGGGGACATCTGTGGTGACCTGGTTGAAGTGGTCCAACCGGACCAGTTCGCCCGCGGAGTAGAGGTCATAACGTTGGGTGAGGCGTTCAACATGCTCCACCTCGTAGAAGAACTCGTACGGGAAGCCGAGCGGATCCTCCACCCGGACCGAGTCGCCGATTCCGTTGGTGAACCCGTCCTTCCGGCGCTCGGTACGGCAGCCCAGCTCCTGGTAGTACGCCTCGGCGGCGTCCACTTCCTCGGGGCTGCGGACCCGGTAGGCGAAAGCAGCGACGGCGGCAACCGGCCCCTTGCGGAGCACCAGGTTGTGGTGGATGAACTCTTCGAGGGGACGCAGGTAGATGGTGCTCTCATCCTCCTCGGTGACGTGCAGGCCGAGGACGTCGACGTAGAACTCCCGCGACTTCGCCAGATCGGTGACGACAAGCTCCATATACGCGCAGCGGACAATGTCCGGTGCCGGGGCCGACGGGGTCGGTACGAAGTTGGTCATGAAACTCTCTCTTCTTTGAGCTGTGTTGAGCGGGGGAGGGATCAGCCTTCAGTGCTGGCGGCGTCGTCAACGCTGCCGAACTTCGGCGTGTGCACGGCGCCGAGCGTGATGTGCACCGCCTGCTGGTCCGTGTAGAAGTCAATGGAGCGGTAACCGCCCTCGTGGCCCAGGCCGGATGCTTTCACTCCGCCGAACGGGGTGCGCAGATCGCGGACGTTGTGGCTGTTGAGCCACACCATCCCCGCCTCGACGTTCTGCGAGAAGTTGTGGGCGCGGGTCAGGTTCTGCGTCCAGATGTAGGCGGCCAGTCCGTACTTCGTGTTGTTCGCCAGGGCCAGCGCCTCGTCGTCGTTATCGAAGGGGGTGATAGCCACAACGGGACCGAAGATCTCCTCCTGGAAGATCCGTGCCTCGGGTGCTACGTCGGCAAACACCGTCGGTGCGATGTAGTTGCCTTCGGGGAGGTGCTCGGGACGGCCGCCTCCGGCGAGCAGGCGCCCCTCGGACTTCCCGATCTCCACGTAGGAGGCCACCTTCTCGTAATGCTCAGGGTGGACCAGGGCACCGACCTGGGTTTTGGGATCATGTGGGTCGCCGACGACTATGGTCTTCGCCCGCGCTGCGTACCGCTCACAGAACTCGTTGTAGATGGCCCGCTCCACGAGAATGCGGGAGCCTGCGGTGCAGCGCTCGCCGTTGAGCGAGAAGACGCCGAACAGGGCTGAGTCAAGAGCGGCGTCGAGGTCGGCGTCAGCAAAGACCACGCATGGCGACTTTCCGCCAAGTTCCATCGAGAGACCTTTGAGGTTCTCGGCGGCGTTGCGGAAGATGAGCTGCCCGGTGGTGGTTTCGCCCGTGAAGGAGATCAGCGGTACGTCAGGGTGTTTGACCAGGGCGTCCCCGGCTTCTTCGCCAAGGCCGTTCACAAGGTTGAAGACGCCGTCGGGGAGGCCCGCATCCTTGAAGATCTGCGCCCACAGTGACGCCGAGAGCGGTGTGAATTCGGCGGGCTTCAGGACCACGGTGTTGCCGGTTGCCAGTGCGGGCGCCAGCTTCCAGGATTCCAGCATGAACGGGGTGTTCCAGGGGGTAATGAGGCCCGCAACGCCGATCGGCTTCCGGTTGACGTAGTTGATCTGTGAGCCTGGAACCTTCATGGCGTCGTCGAACTGGGCAACGACCAGGTCCGCGAAGAAGCGGAAGTTCTCGGCGGCGCGGCGGGCCTGTCCTTTTGCCTGCGTGGTGGGCAGCCCCGTGTCAAAGGTTTCAAGTTCGGCCAGGCGGTCTTCCTGCGCTTCGACCGCATCAGCGATCCGGTTCAGGACGCGCGCCCGCTCGCGGGGCTTCATCCTCGGCCATGGACCGTTGACGAAAGCTTCGCGCGCCGCAGCCACAGCGCGGTCAATGTCCTCTTTCTGGCCGGCCGCTGCGGTGGCGTAGTTGCCGTTGGACACCGGATCAAGGACGTCGAAGGTTTTGCCGCTGATCGAATCGACAAATTGCCCGTCGATGTAGTGCTGGATGTGCGTCGGCAGATCCTCGGGAACGTAGTGAGTGTTGGTTGCAGGGGATGTGTTCGTCATCGTCTCTTCCTGACTGGCTGGAAATTTACTGGGTTGTGGTTGGAGCCTGCGCGAGGTAGGCCTCAAGGGTGGCAGCGCGATGCCGGCGGGCCTCGTGTTCGATGGCGTCGGCGTCGGCATTTGTTTCGATGAGGTGAAGCAGCAGCTCGTGTTCGAGCACTGATTCCTGGGCGCGGCCGGGCACAAAACGGAACGTCGATGACCGCAGCGCGGCAAGTCGGTTCCAGCCGCGGTGCACAAGGTCCAGGATGTGCGGATTGGGGCAGTGCTCAAACAGGATGCCGTGGAAGTCCTGGTTCAGTGCCGTGAAACGGTCCGGATTGAAGTGCTCAAGGCACTCCCGCATTTCCTCGTTGACGGCACGCGCACGCCCTATCGCCACGGAATCGATCAGCGGTGCCGACAGGGCCGTGGCTGCACCTTCAACGATGCTCAGCGTCTGCATGGTGTAGAGGTATTCGGTGGGATCGATTCCCGAAACGGTGGCGCCGACATTCCGTTCGAATGTCACCAGCCCTTCGGCTTCCAACCTGCGGATCGCCTCACGCACGGGAACCACGCTGACCCCGAGACTGTGGGCAATTCTCGCGAGCACCAGCCGGTAGCCCGGTGAGTAAGTGCCATTGACTATCCGCGCCTTGACGGCGGCGTAGGCCTGCTCGGACTTGCTGCCCGGCTTCGCTTCTTCGTGTACGACGACGGCGGATTCAGTCACCGATTTTCCCTTCCGCGGGCTTCGATTGCGTTGAAGCCCACTCCCGGTACTTGGCCTTCCATTCAGCGTTCATGGGGAACAGCCCGTCCACGCTGTGGCCTTGCTTGACCATCTCGAAGATGTACGTCTCCTCGTTCTCCTGTTGGATACAGTCATCCGCGAGTTCCCCAGCCAGGGCCGGGGGGATCACCAGGATCCCGTCGGAATCGGCCACGATAATGTCGCCGGGCTGAACGGTTGCTCCACCGCATGCAATGGTGATGTCGGTGTCCCAGGGAACGTGTTTGCGGCCCAGCACCGCTGGGTGCGGGTTGGAGAAGTAGGTTGGCATCTGAAGTTCAGCGACGGCCGTGAAGTCGCGGACGCCGCCGTCGGTGATGATGGCTGCCGCACCGCGCACCTGGGCGCGGAGCGCCAAGACATCACCTACTGTGCCCGTGCCTTTCTCTCCGCGTGCCTCCATGACGATGATCTCGCCGTCGTTCACTGAATCGATCGCACGCTTCTGGGCGTTGAAGCCGCCGCCGTGGGACTTGAACAGATCCTCGCGGTTGGGCACGTACCGGAGGGTGCGCGCGGTTCCCACCACGCGGCTTCCCGGACGGGTGCTCTGCAAGCCGTCGATGCTCACGTTGTTCAGTCCGCGTTTGCGAAGCTGCGAGGAAAGGGTGGCGGTGGCGACGCTTTCGAGCTTCTTCTTCAGCTCCGGCGTCAGGGCTTTCGCGGCGGGTTCCAACCCTGCGGCTTCGCGCGAGCCGTAGGCCTCTTCCCGCTGGGTGTCATCTGTCCTGGGAAGCGCGCCGAAGTCCGCGAACGGCGTCGTGCCTTCGGTGATTCTCGTGGTGAGCCTGCCGCTCCTCAGGTCCCCGGCGCTGACTTCCACCTCGACCACGTCTCCCGGTTCCGCCACGGAGGCGCCGGCAGGCGTACCTGTGAGGATGATGTCTCCGGCTTCGAGCGTCAGCAGCTGAGAGAGGTCCGCAATCAGCCGGTTGAACGGGAACAGAAGATCTTCCGTTGTGTCGTCCTGCACCAGATCGCTGTTGTGCCATGTGCGGATGCGCAATTTGGCAGGGTTTACGTCGCCTGCGGGGATAAGGGCGGGACCAACCGGTGTGAAGCCGTCGCCCCCCTTGGAGCGAAGGTTGGAGCCCTTGTCCGCGTAGCGCAGGTCATAAACGCCGAGATCGTTGCTGGCGGTCACCCACTGGACGTGGCTCCAAGCGTCCTCAGGACTCGCTCGCCGTGCCGGCTTGCCGATGATGAGGGCGATTTCGCCCTCATAGCCGAGAAGCTCGCAGCCGGCCGGGCGCTCGACCACGCCTGGATTCGAAGGGGAACCGAGAGCCAACGACGACGACGGCTTGAGGAAGTAGGAGGGCTGTTCCGGTGTGCGTCCCCGCTGGGCCGCCCGGCTGGGGTAATTGATGTGGACGGCGATGACCTTGCGGGTCCGGGCCAGCAGATCGTCGGTGAGGTCCTGCGGTTGGGACTCCAGAGTCACAGCGCCTCCTTTTGGTCGAATGCGGTATCGTACCTAATCAGGTACGAAATCATATACGAAGTCTGCCGGAGCATCAGGCAGGCGTCAACCCGTCCTTGTGGTCCAGCTCATAGTTGTCCTACAGTATGTGCCAAAGCAATGGCTCGACTATTGAACGCATTGTTCAAATAACGAACTCAGCTCCACGAAGAAGTGAGGAAGAAGCCCGTGCAGTTTCATCACCACGGTTACGTATCCGGTGACCCGCGAGTTGAACCGGCGGCAGGCGTCGGGCTGAACCGTCCAAAGGATCTCCCGGATGAGGTAGACGTGCTCATTGTCGGAAGCGGGCCAGCAGGCATGCTCGCGGCCGCCCAGCTTTCCCAGTTTCCCGGGGTCACCACGCGGATCGTGGAACGGCGCGGCGGAAGGTTGGCGATCGGCCAGGCAGACGGCATCCAGGCCCGAAGCGTCGAGACCTTCCAGGCGTTCGGTTTCGCCGAGCGCATCACAGCCGAGGCGTACCGGATCACGGAGATGGCGTTCTGGAAGCCGGACCGTGCTGACCCCTCACGCATCGTACGGACTGCCCGCACGGAGGACGACCCTACGGGGATCAGCGAATTCCCCCACCTCATCGTCAATCAGGCGCGCGTCCTCGACTACTTCGCGGAGTTCATGGCTAACTCGCCCGCGCGGATGGCGCCGGATTATGGGCTCGAGTTCCGCAGCCTTGAGGTCGCCGGAGAGGGTGAGTACCCGGTCACCGTGACCTTGGGACACACCACCGGCCCCAATGAGGGTGAGGAGCGGACGGTCCGCGCCAAGTACGTCGTCGGTGCTGATGGAGCGCGCAGCAAGGTCCGCGAGGCGATCGGCTGCACGATGGCGGGCGATAAGGCGAACCACGCGTGGGGCGTCATGGACGTCCTCGCGGTCACGGACTTCCCCGACATCCGCCTCAAGTGCGCCATTCAGTCCGTCTCCGGCGGCAGCATCCTCCTCATTCCGCGTGAGGGCGGGCACCTGTTCCGGATGTATGTGGACCTTGGAGAGGTGCGTCCGGATGACGCCGGAGCCGTCCGCCGCACCACCATCGAGGAGATCATCCAGAAGGCCAACGCGATCCTGCATCCCTACACGCTGGACGTACGCAGCGTCGCCTGGCACAGCGTGTACGAGGTAGGTCACCGGCTGACTGACCGGTTCGACGACGTGATCCTGGCTGAGCTCGGCACCCGGACGCCGCGCGTTTTCATCACCGGAGACGCCTGCCACACGCACAGCGCAAAGGCCGGCCAGGGCATGAATGTCTCGATGCAGGACGGCTTCAACATCGGCTGGAAGCTGGGGCACGTGCTGGAGGGCCGCAGCCCCGAATCCTTGTTGGCCACCTATTCAGCGGAGCGGCAGGTAGTTGCGAAGAACCTGATCGACTTCGACAGGCAGTGGTCCACGCTGATGGCCAAGCGCCCCGAGGAGTTCGAAAATCCATCCGAGCTCGAGGACTTCTACGTGCGCACCGCAGAGTTCCCTGCCGGATTCATGACCGAGTACGCGCCCTCGATGGTGGTCGCTGAGCCTAAGCACCAAGAGCTGGCTACCGGGTTCACCATCGGGAAGCGCTTCAAATCGGCTCCCGTTGTGCGTGTGTGCGACACCAATCCCGTCCATTTGGGCCATCAAGCCAAGGCGGATGGTCGCTGGCGCATCTACGTCTTCGCTGACGAAGCGCTTCCGGGCACGCCGTCACCGGTCGGGGACTTCGCGGCGTGGATAGCGACTGCGCCGGACTCACCGCTGACAGCCACCCCCGAGGGAGCGGACCTTGACGCCTGGTTCGACGTCAAGGTCATCTACCAGCAGGATCACCCGAGCATCGACATCAACGCTGTCCCGGAAATCTTCAAACCACAGGTCGGCCCGTTCGGGCTCAACTATCTGGAGAAGGTGTTCGGCGTTGATCCGGCTGAAGACATCTTCGAGCTGCGCGGCATCAGCCGCGATGGCGCCGTCGTCGTCGTTCGTCCGGACCAGTATGTGGCGAACGTGCTGCCACTGACTGCGACCGACGAGTTGGCTGCTTTCTTCGAACCGCTGCTGGTCCGCTAGGCGGGCAGGAGAGCGAGGGTTGCAAATACGGCGGTGTAGATGGGGATGATCCAGAATACGGCAGAGGACGCCAGGCGGGATCGCAGTGGTTTCCGCTCGGTGGTTCGCTTCAGGGGTGACGTGACGGGGTCTTCGACTCCGCCGCGCTTTCTCCTCAAATCGGAGAGTTGCCCCGCGACCCCGAAAAGAAGGACGGTCGTCCCCGCCGCAAACGTGGGCCACGCCGGGAACTGCGCGAGCGTGACGTCGTCGAGCGAGACAAGCGCAACGAGCATGGCCACCAGAAGCATGGAATGAACGACGATGGCGGCGATGGGCCTCCTGACGAAGGCCCGGAGCAGCCACTCGAGTTGCGTGGTGAGAAGTATCAGCGCTCCGAGCACAAGCGCGACGACAACGGCCTCGCCCAACGAGAAGAGCACCGGCCCGCCGCTATTGATTGAGCGAAGCCCGTCCAGAACGGCGGCCGAGCCGGCAAGCTGCACGGCAAGAGGTGCAGCGGCACGGAACGCACCCGTTGACAGATCCGGTGGCAGCTTCAAGGAGCGTGCGTACTCAACAGGGTCACCGAAGGCATCATGCGCGTTCTGGCCGCTGTCCGCGCAGTGGGAATTCACTTCCGAGAGCGCGTCGCCGATCCGCTTGCCGCTCACCCCGGTCAACCGGAGTTCAAGGATCAGTTTCTCGGCCCACTCCTCTTCCACCGCTGGAGCAAGCTCGCGCTCGAGCGCATAACGATGTCGATTAATCGCTTTCATTGGTGACCTACCCATGCTGATTCCCCCTGTTTTCGTTCTGTGTTGAATTGAGGAGCGCGGACACAGCGTTTGAGAAGCGTTTCCAGTCTTCGGTGCTTGAGTTGGCCTGCTCCCGGCCCGTGGCGGTGAGGGAGTAGTACTTCCGGCCCGGTCCGCCTTCGCCGGCCCGCCATTCGATGGAGACCAGCCCGTCCTTCTCCAACCTCCCAAGCAGGGGGTAGAGGGTTCCGCCCTTGATCTTTCCCAGTCCTGCAGCGGTGAGGCGTTGACTGATGACGTATCCGTACGTCGTCTCGCCGACGAGGATGTTGAGGACGCACGGCATGAGCACGCCCCGGAGCCATTCGCTCGGCCACTCACTCTCGTTCATCACCTGTACATCGTTACACTGACTAGATAGACATGCAACCTACGTGGTACACGCGGATCGTTGCCTTGCGGGCGTCCATATGTCTACAGTGTGAACATCTACTTGAATGCATTCCCTTCCACCGGCGCCCCAGCGTGAGTTGCCAACTGATTGAGAAATCCCAATTAGTTGGTTATGCTGCTGGAGGCCGTTCGAGATTGGGCTCCGCTCCTGCGGACCGAATCTGTCCGCAATGCTCTTAATCCCACGACTGTAGAAACCTAGGGTTGACCCATGACAATCATCCAGGCCGAGGGTCTGACGAAGACATATAAATCGAAGAGCGGTCCCGTGCATGCGCTGGCGGGCCTCAACCTTTCGGTTCCGCAGGGAACTGTGAAGGCATTGCTCGGGCCGAATGGCGCGGGTAAGACGACGGCAGTGAAAGTTCTCACCACCCTGATCAAGCCGGACGAAGGTTCCGCACACATCGATGGGATCGACGTCGTCCGCAACCCGAAGGCTGCCCGCCGCATCATTGGGGCGTCCGGCCAGTACGCCGCGGTGGACGAAAACCTGACAGGGTTCGAGAACCTTGAGATGGTCGGCAGGCTCTACCACCTGGGAGCCAGGACCGCCCGCAAGCGGGCACAGGAACTGATCGACCAGTTCGAGCTGACCGAAGCCGGCAATCGCCCGGTGAAGGGGTTTTCCGGAGGCATGCGCCGTCGGATCGACCTCGCCGGCGCACTGGTGATCAATCCCAAGATCCTCTTCCTTGACGAACCCACCACCGGGTTGGACCCGCGGAGCAGGCTTGCGCTGTGGGAAATCATCAACAACCTGGTGAAGGAGGGCACCACGCTGCTGCTCACCACTCAGTACCTTGAGGAAGCGGACCACCTGTCTGACGACATTGCTGTGATCGACGGCGGCAAGGTCATCGCCGAAGGCACCTCGGACCAGTTGAAGGCGCAGATCGGCGGCCACCGTGTGGTCGTCACGCTTGTCAACGAGTCCGACGCCGGTACCGCCCGCGAAATTCTGGGCCGCCATGGCGACGGCGAGCCGATCGTAAACGACCGCACCGTTGAGGTGTCCGTGATCGAGGGACCGCGCGCGCTGCAGTATGTGCTCGCCGATCTCGGTCAGGCGGGCATCGAACTGCACGACGCCGGGATGCGGCGGCCCAGCCTCGATGATGTCTTCCTGAAACTCACAGGGCATCGGGCTGAAGAGGAAGTCCCCGAAAACGCAGAGATGGAGAAAGCACAGTGAGCGTCCTTACTCAGGGAGTCCGATCGGGCATCGAACCGGCCCGAATGAGTGCAGGCGCCATGTGGTTATCTGACGGATGGACCGTAACCAAACGAAACCTGATCAAGATCAAACGATCCCCGGACATGCTGATTTTCGCAGTTCTGCAACCCATCATGTTCGTACTGCTGTTCAGTCAGATCTACGCCGGATCCATACAGGTCCAAGGCACCGATTACGTGCAATATTTGATGGCAGGCATTTTCGCCCAGACGGTCGTCTTCGGTTCCACCTTCTCCGGGGCGTCCATGGCGCAGGACCTGAAGCTGGGAATCATCGACCGCTTCAGAACTCTGCCCATGAGCTCGTCGGCGGTGCTGATCGGCCGTACGGTAAGCGACCTCGTTCTGAACGCCATTTCCATGCTCATCATGATCGGCACAGGCTTCCTTGTTGGGTGGAGGGTCAACACCTCGGTTCCGGAGTTCCTTGCCGGGGTTGGCCTGCTACTGCTGTTCTCGTTCGCGTTCAGTTGGGTAATGGCGCTGCTCGGGATGATGGTGAAGTCAGCTGAGACGATCAACAATGCCTCATTTATGATCCTCTTCCCGTTGACGTTCATCTCGAATGCCTTTGTGCAGCCCCAGAACCTTCCGGCTCCTCTCGAGACCTTTGCCAATTGGAACCCGGTATCTGCCCTCGTGCAGGCGGCCCGTGAGCTATTCGGAAACGTTGGTACGGCACCCGTGCCTGACGCCTGGCCAATGCAGAATGCCATCCCGACGGTACTGATAGGCGCTGTACTGATGCTCGCCATCTTTGTGCCGCTAGCCGTGAAGAAGTACAAGTCCATCAGCTCACGCTGACTCTCTGCACCACGGATACTTCGAGCGGGCGCTCAGAACCCTTTTCGCAAGAGAATGGTTACTGGCGCCCGCTCGGTGCGCTTCCCGGAGTAGACGACGCGCAGGCGACAATGGATGCATGCTCCGCCGCGTCGTCGTCGTACTCTGCCTGCTCCTGATGAGCGCGTGCACGGCAGTGCCGGTTGATGCGCCGTCTGAATCTCCTGAGCCGGCCGAGCCGTCGTTATCGGTCGAAATCTCCAGACCGCCGCTGACGGAGCCTCCGGTTTCCGTTCAGACGCCGGACGTTGCCAAGCCGCCTGCCGCTGAGCCGGATCTTGTCCTCGCCACCGATGCTTCAGGCGACAGCGTCCTGCTGATTGATCCCGCCGATCGGGAGAACCCGGTCCAGGACACTATCCCGGTCGGTGCTGCACCGTGGGATGTGTACGTGGCGGCTGGGCAGGCGTTTGTCTCCACAGCGGAAGGCGTCGCCGTCGTCGATCTCGACCGGCGAGCACGTACCGCTTTGATCCCTCATGCGCATCAACCCGCGCGGGTCGAGTTCGGGGAGTACCGGCCCGGCGGAACCGGAATCGTGGCCAGTGATGACGGCAGCACCGTGTATGTCGCCGTCGTCGTCGCGGGCGGTACGTCGGTGCTGGAGAAGATCGACGTCGCGGCAGGACAGTCAATCGCAAACGTCGAGGTGGGACTGCGCCCCTTCGACATCCTCCTCTCGGATGACGGCTCTGAGATCTATACGATCGATCACGATTCGTTCTCGGTTCACATTGTCGAATCCGGTACGTTCGCTGCCCGACGGATTGAAGTCGCCCCTTTCGGCACGGAGGGTGGCCTGGCCTCGTGGGAGAAGCCCCATTACGGCGCGATCGACGACGACGGCAACCTCCTCCTGCCCCACCAGGGGCTGGCGCTCGCCGTCGTCGATCCGGCCACCGGCACCGTTGCTGTGGAGGAGATGACGGCGAATTCTCATCAGCACGGTGCGGCCTATACCGACGGGAAACTGCTGGCGATCGGCACGGGCGCGTTCGGGAACGCGACAGGGGAACCGAACCTGACCATCCGCGACCCGGCTATGGGCCGGGAGGAGATTGTGCCGCTCGACCGGCTCCATGAAACCGTGCTCCCGTGGACGGACGCCGCCGGCACCCAGTACGCGCTCCTCTCCGGTGGCTACACTCGTGACGGATTCTGGCCTGGCATCACGGCGGTCAACCTCGAAACACTCGAGCAGTACGAGATCGAAGTCTCCGGCCGCCCGCAGTCCCTGGCCTCAACCACCCCCTGAGCAACATCGAGCCGGCAGAAACAACTGGATTCCGCGGGGAACCCGTCATCAGCGCCCACTCGACGACGTTCGGGGTTCGCGGGGATCATCCTTTCGACGTACCGGCGGCCAGAGCAAGATCATCCCTCTGGGCGGCGTCGCGGTGCACACGGATAAGTAGGGTGGAAGTATTCCAAGAAACCCCTCTTCCCAAGGATGCCCACCATGATTGAGGCAGCAGAGCTGGCCAAACGCTACGGCTCCAAGACGGCCGTAGATCGCATTTCCTTCACCGTGAAGCCCGGCCAGGTGACCGGCTTCCTCGGCCCCAACGGAGCCGGCAAGTCCACCACCATGCGCATGATTGTCGGCCTGGATCGTCCCTCAGGCGGTGACGTCCGCGTCAACGGAAAGCACTACGCACAGCATGCGGCACCACTTCGCGAAGTCGGCGCACTGCTCGACGCGAAAGCCGTCCACACCAAGCGCAGCGCCTACAACCACCTTCGCGCGATGGCCGCGACCCACGGGATCCCCAACAGCCGGGTCAAGGAAGTCATCGACATGACCGGCCTCGGCCCTGTCGCCAAGAAGCGCGTCGGGGGGTTCTCCCTCGGTATGGGCCAGCGCCTCGGCATTGCCGCCGCGCTACTCGGTGACCCGCACACCGTCATCCTCGACGAGCCGGTCAACGGTCTCGACCCCGAGGGCGTCCAGTGGGTCCGCCACCTTGTCAAAGGGTTGGCTTCCGAGGGCCGCACGGTCTTCCTGTCCTCCCACCTCATGTCGGAGATGGCGCTCACCGCGGACCACCTCATTGTGATCGGCCGCGGCAGGATCATCGCCGACGCACCGATCAGCGAAATCATCGCGGGCCAGGGCCAGTCACGCACCCGGGTCCGCACCGAGAATCCGGGAGAGCTGGTCAGGGCCCTGGCGGCCGACGGCGTCACCACCCAGCAGCTCGAGCCCGAACTCCTCGAAATCACCGGTGCCGATACGCGCCGGATCGCGCAGGCGGCCCTCGCCAACCAGGTGCTCGTCTACGAACTCACGCCGCTGCAGGCGTCCCTTGAAGAGGCCTACATGCAACTCACGGGCGATGCAGTCGAGTACCACTCACATGATCTTCCGCAGGCCCCCGCCGGAGCCGGCGCCCAGGGAGGAAAGTAACCATGGCACACACAGCTACGGCGAGCGCGCCGCAGACTACAACCGCATCGCGCCGCACCACCACGGGATCCGGAGTCAGCTTCGGACGAGTCCTGAAGTCCGAATGGATCAAGGTCACCACGGTCCCCTCCACAGTGATTCTGCTGGCAATCACCTTGATAGTCATGGTTGGTTTCGCAGCACTTTTCGCCTGGCAGACCACGGTGCTCCTCGATTTCCAGTCCGACCCGGAGATGGCCGCCCAGATGCAGGGTGCACCAGATGCCACCTCCATTGTTTCCACCATCCCGGGCTCCGGCGTCGTATTCGGACAGCTCCTTATCGGCTCCCTCGCGGTGGTCCTGATCGCTTCCGAGTGGGGAACGGGCATGATCCGGTCCACCATGGTCGCCGTCCCGAAGCGCATTCCGGCGTTGCTTGCCAAGCAGCTTGTCTTCGCCCTGATCGCCTTTGTTCTCGGAGCGGGATCCGCCTTCCTCGGTTACCTTGTGGCTCAGCCGATCCTGACGCCGTCTGAACTCAACTTCAGCCTCGGCACTGACGGCGTCCTGCTGCACATCATCAACACCGGCTCGGTTCTGGCGCTGGTCGCTGTCATGGCGATGTCCATCGGAACGCTCCTGCGCAACACGGCGGGCGGCGTGGTCACCACGATCGGCTTGCTCTTCGTTGTGCCGATCCTCGTGATGACGCTTCTTGCCGGCATTGCCGACTGGATTCCCGACGCCGCCCGGTTCCTTCCTGATGCGGGTGCCGCCCAGATGGTCGCCATCGACATCGCCGACGGCGCCCTCAACCAATGGCAGGGTGCACTGGTCCTCGGCGGCTGGGCCCTGGGTCTCCTGCTGATCTCCCTGCTGGTCACGAAGAAGCGCGACGTCTAGGCACGCGCACAATAAGCTCACTCCATGAGTGAAAAGACCTCGGTGAAGGGGACGGCGGAACGAACGGCTGCCGTCTCCTTCACCGAGATTAACGCACGACGGCTCGGCCCCATCCGCCGGTTCTTCCGTAACCGTCCGCGGGTGATGGACGCCGTCGTCGTACTGCTCTTCCTGCTTGCGAGCGTCCCCAACGTCTTCTTCGCCGCAGAGGTACCGACGGGCTGGTGGAGCGTGCTCCCGATCGGCGTAGCGGCCGTCATCCTGGCTTTCAGGCGTAGCCGGCCGCTGATCGTGCTCGCGCTGTTGTGCGCTGTGGAACCCTTCGCGCTACTGCTGTCGGAGGCGCGTTCCAGCGTCGGCATCGCCATCTGGTTCGCCCTGTACGTGGTTGCCGTTTCGCACAAGATCCGCGTCGCGATCGGCGCGCTCATCGGCGCCCTTGTCATCTCGATCGCGCCCCTGTGGTTCACGCCGAACATGATGCCGGACGAGTTTCCCTTCCTGATCTGGGTTGTCATGGGTTTCATCGTCATGTGGTACGCCGTCGCGATGGGCGTCGGCGTGAGCGTCCGGCGCGAGCGCAAGCACGAGAACGAACTCCGCGACTGGGCGGACCGCAACGCCGAACTGGCGTCAGCGAATGAACGCAACCGGATCGCACGCGAGATGCACGACGTCGTCGCCCACTCCCTCTCAGTGATGGTCGCGCTCTCGGATGGCGCCGCCGTCGTCATGAAACGAGATCAGGACCGTGCGCGCCAAGTGCTCACTGAGCTTTCCGCCACCGGCCGGACAGCGCTCGCAGACATGCGCAGGGTCCTGGGCGTCCTGAGGGAAGGGCCCGACGCCGCGCCGCTGGCTCCGCTCCCGGCTACGGGATCGCTCGCCAGCCTCCTTGATGGCTTCCGCGCGGCGGGCCTGCCCATTCGTGTCCAGTTGAGTGGTCCCGGGTTGCCGGGAGATCCGGCCTTCGAACTGACTGTCTACCGCATCATCCAGGAGTCACTGACCAACGTGCTGCGGTACGGCAAGGCGGTAACCACCGTTGACGTTGCGATCGCGCGGGTGGGAAGTACGGTGAAGGTCCGTGTGTCCGACGACGGCCGTGGCGCCATGGAGCCCGCCGCTTCGATTGGAACGGGGCAGGGGATCGCGGGCATGCGCGAACGTGCAGCGATTTACGGCGGTACCGTGAAGTGCGGACCCGGACCATCCGGCGGCTGGGTGGTTAGCGCGGCACTGGAGATACCCCAAGAGCAGGAGAAAACGGCGTGAGTGAACCGACCAAAGTCCTTCTCGTGGACGACCAGCCGCTTCTGCGCATGGGCTTTCGCCTCATCCTCGAGGGTGAAGAGGACATGCACATTGTCGGCGAGGCATCCGACGGCGCGGAGGGCGCCCGGCTCGTCGGCAGCCTGGCTCCCGATGTCGTCCTCATGGATGTCCGCATGCCGGTGATGGACGGCATCGAAGCGACCCGGCGCATCACAGCCTCCGGATCCTGCGCCCGGATCATCATTCTCACCACGTTCGACCTCGACGAGTACGCGTTCGCCGGACTGCAGGCCGGCGCCTCGGCGTTCCTGCTCAAAGACGTGGCGCCGGACGAACTGGTGCGCGCCGTGCGCGTGGTCGCGAGCGGTGACGCCGTCGTCGCTCCCCGGATTACCCAGCGCCTGCTCGAGACGTACGTGCGCTCCAAACCGGACGCGCCAAAACCGCCCCGCGATCCGCTGCTCGCGGACCTGACGCCGCGGGAACTGGAAGTGCTGGAGGCGATCGCGGAGGGGCTCTCCAACGCGGAACTGGCCCACCGCTTCTTCCTCTCCGAAGCGACGGTGAAGACGCACGTGCGGCGGATTCTCACCAAGCTGCACCTGCGCGACCGCGTTCAGGCCGTGGTGTACGCCTATGAGACCGGTCTGGTGACGCCAAGCCAGGGGCTGGATTTCTAGCGCTAGGGTGGAATGCATGACTGCCGCTCACGCCCACATTGCTGATCTCGGCGCTTACGTCAGCGCCTCGCCCTCGAGTTTCCACGCCGCCCATGAGGGTGGCCGGCGCTTACAGGCAGCAGGATTCACCCGGTTGCTCGAGGAGGACGCCTGGGACGGCGGGCCCGGCCGTTACTTCGTCATCCGCGACGGCGCGCTGATCGCCTGGCGCACCCCGGCCGCTGCCACGGAGACCACCGGCTTCCATATCCTCGGCGCGCACACCGATTCGCCGTCCTTCAAGCTCAAGCCCAAGCCGACGATCGGCCGACACGGCTGGCTTCAGGCCGGCGTCGAGGTTTACGGTGGGCCGCTGCTGAACTCCTGGCTGGACCGCGAGCTTGCGTTTGCGGGTCGTCTGGTCACGCACGACGGCGCCGAGCACCTCGTCCATACCGGCCCCCTCCTGCGTTTTCCGCAGCTCGCGATCCACCTCGACCGCGCAGTCAATGACGGGCTGAAGCTGGACAAGCAGCAGCATATGAACCCCGTCTGGGGGCTTGGCGACCCTGCGCGGGCTGACCTGCTGCAGCTGCTGGCGGTGGACGCGGATCTGGAGGCGGCGGAGGTCGGCGGGTTTGACGTCATCGTCGCCGACACCCAGGAACCCCGCGTCTTCGGCGCAGACGGTGAGTTCTTCGCCTCGGGCCGGCTGGACAATCTCTCCTCGGTGCACGCCGGGCTTACCGCCCTGATCCACGCGACAAAGCACGACGACGACGGCGCTCCCATCGCCGTGCTGGCCGCCTTTGATCACGAGGAAGTGGGCAGTGCCTCACGCTCCGGTGCGAGTGGACCGTTCCTTGAGGACATCCTGCACCGGATCTCGGCCGGGCTGGGAGCTGACACCGAAGCGCGGAGGCGGGCTCTGGCGTCGTCGTTCTGTGTCTCCGCCGACGCCGGCCACGCCGTTCACCCGAACTACGCAGAGCGGCACGACCCCGCGAACCACCCGGTCCTGAACGGCGGGCCGCTGCTGAAGATCAACGCCAACCAGCGGTACACCACGGACGCACCGGGCGCTGCATATTGGGCAAGGCTGTGCCGCGACGCCGGAGCGCCGTACCAGGAATTCGTATCGAATAACGTGATGCCGTGCGGGTCCACCATCGGGCCGCTGACGGCCACGCGCCTGGGAATCCGGACGGTCGATGTCGGAGTGCCGCTGTTGTCCATGCATTCAGCGCGCGAACTGTGCGGAGTTGAGGACCCGTACCAGCTCACGCGGATCACGGAACGCTTCTTCTCGACCACGATCTAGTTGTCCACAGCCGGTTCGGAGCGGCCCGTTAATTCGGATAGTATTGATGAGTTCGTGCCTGCGCGGAACCGCGGAAATGTGCGGTTTCGGGGCCGAACCAACGCAAAAGAACCTCCTGTTGCGGAAGGACCGCGACCGTTTAGCCCAGAGGAGGTGGGTTCACAAATGCGTGCTTATGAACTGATGGTAATCATCGACCCCGATGTCGAGGAACGTACCGTTGAGCCAACACTCGAGAAGTTCCTGAACGTTGTTCGCAATGGTGAAGGAACCGTAGACAAGGTAGACATCTGGGGACGTCGCCGCCTGGCTTACGAAATCAAGAAGAAGGCCGAGGGCATTTACGCCGTCGTCAACTTCACCGCTACTCCGGCTATCGCTGCTGAACTTGACCGCCAGCTTGGTCTGAATGAGACCATCCTGCGCACCAAGATCATCCGCCCCGAGGAGCAGAAGGTTTCTGCCGAGTAATTTCGGCTTCAAAAACCAGGTCCACCCCGGTGGGCCAGTGACCGTAGGAGGCACCATGGCAGGCGAGACCACAATCACGGTCGTCGGTAATCTCACCAGCGACCCGGAACTTCGTTTCACCCCGTCAGGCTCCGCAGTGGCGAACTTCACCATTGCGTCGACGCCGCGGACCTTCGACCGTCAGTCCAACGAATGGAAGGACGGCGAAACGCTGTTCCTCCGTGCGTCGGTCTGGCGTGAAGCGGCTGAAAACGTCGCGGAAACCCTCACTAAGGGAACCCGCGTTGTTGCCCAGGGCCGCCTCAAGTCACGTTCGTATGAAACCAAGGAAGGCGAGAAGCGCACCGTCATGGAACTGGAGGTGGACGAAATCGGTCCATCCCTGCGCTACGCATCCGCGAAGGTCAGCCGCACCCAGCGCTCAGGCGGTGGCGGTGGTGGCTTCGGCGGAGACAACGGCAACTTCGGCGGTGGCGGCGGTTCCAACCAGGGTTGGAGCGGCGGCCAGCAGCAGCAAAGCCAGAGCCAGGCGTCCCAGGATCCCTGGGGAGCGCCTGCCGGCGGCAACTCGTCTGGTTGGGGCAACGGCCCGGATTCTTCCGAGCCACCGTTCTAACCGTCGTGTGCACGGTATCGCTGTGCACCAGTAGTAATTCCCATCCCGCAGAACCGTTCTGCGGGCTCCACCAGACATAAGGAGCACCACGATGGCTAAGGCTGAACTTCGTAAGCCCAAACCAAAGTCAAACCCCTTGAAGGCCGCTGACGTCACCGTCATCGACTACAAGGACGTAGCACTGCTGCGTAAGTTCATTTCCGACCGCGGAAAGATCCGTGCACGCCGCGTTACCGGCGTCACCGTGCAGGAACAGCGCAAGATCGCACAGGCAATCAAGAACGCCCGCGAAGTTGCCCTCCTGCCTTACTCCGGCGCAGGCCGCGGCTAAGGAAAGGGAACTTACACCATGGCAAAGCTTATTCTGACCCAGGAAGTCACCGGTCTCGGCACTGCCGGCGATGTTGTCGAGGTGAAGAACGGTTACGCACGTAACTACCTTCTGCCCCGCGGCTTCGCCCTCACCTGGACCAAGGGTGGCGAAAAGCAGGTCGAGTCAATCAAGGCTGCGCGCAGCGCACGTGAGCACGCCTCCCTTGAGGATGCCCAGCGCCAGGCTGCCGCACTCCAGGCGAAACCTGTCAAGCTGACCGTCAAGGCCGGCGAGTCCGGACGTCTCTTCGGTACCGTCAAGGCCGAGGACGTCGCGAAGGCTGTTGAGGCTGCAGGCCTCGGCTCAATCGACAAGCGCAAGGTTGAACTGCCGGCACACATCAAGTCGGTTGGTCGCTACCAGGCCAACGTTCGTCTGCACGAGGACGTCGCGGCCACGATCGATCTTAACGTCGTCGCCAGCTGAACAACAGGGGTCCCCAAGCGAGCGAAGCGAGGTTGGGGAAAGCCACTTAGCGCTAAGTAGCTAGGGCGCTGACAGCGCTCAACGAAAGGCCTCCGCTCGGTTGAGCGGGGGCCTTTCGCTTGCGCGGACTATTCCCGGAACTTTCGTGCAGCTCTGGTGACTTCGACGGCGTGGAAGCCGCCAGAGCTGCACGAAAGTTCCGCGGGCGGCTCAGGAGAACGTGTAGTCGGTCGTGCTTACGTGTCGGTGGCCCATTGCTGTGAGCTGCTCGAGAACCCCGAGGTCGACGTCGTCGAGCTTGTTGATATAGAGGCACGCGGCGCCGGTCTTGTGCTGGCCCAACTTCTCCAGTAGCTCAGCCGATCCTGGAGCTTCAGTCAGCCCGTACAGCACCAGGTTGGCGCTTCGCGGCGAGAAGCCGGTTGCGAGTGCGTCTCCCTCGCGGCCGGTCGCGTACTTATAGTGGTAGCTTCCGAAGCCAATCATGGACGGTCCCCACATGACCGGTTCCAGCCCGGTTACCCGCTCCATTATCGCCAGCAATGTCTCCGCATCCCGGCGTCGTCGTTCATTGGGAACCGTTGCGATGAAATCCTGTACAGATGCCTCGGTGGGCATAGTCTTGTTTTCAGCCATGTAGGGCAGTATCGCAGGCGATCAGTGGGTGAGCCAGCAGTCGGTGGCACCAGCTGCGCGCAACCGAACCCGGAGGAACGCTCATGAAATGTCCCGTCGACAATATTGACCTCGTGATGTCTGAACGTAGCGGTGTCGAAATCGACTATTGCCCTACCTGCCGCGGGGTATGGCTGGACCGGGGAGAGCTGGACAAGATCCTCGACCGGGCTGCTGCGCTTGCCGGCCCTGAGCGTCCGCATGCGCCGTCGGCACCGCCTGTGGCTCCGCCCCTGCCGTCGCCTCTGCTGAACCGGGCGCCGCGCCCCTCCGAGCGCGATCATGGACGGTACGACGACTCCCGCGATCACCGCTTTGAGCGGGACAACCGTCGCGGAGATGACTACCGAGGCTACGAGGGACGCGGTTATGACCCGCGCGGCCAGAAGCCGTACCGGAAGAAGAAGGATAACTGGCTCGGCGAGATGTTCGATTTCTAGGAGTATGCCTTCCCTTGCATGACCGACTCCCGTCCATCAGGGGAGCGGCATACACGGCCGTCATGCCCTATCTAGACTGTGATTCAGAACACAATCAGCTAGCTGTGTACTTGTGGATAGCAGGTGCATAACCGGGACCTGTACGGGCATTTTGCGGTTCTGTCAACATGGAATCTGAGGATGAATGTTGCTACCTAGATTCTTTTTATCCACAGAGTGTTTGCACTGTTTCGCCTAGTCAGAGCCGGTTTCCGCTAAAAACTGTTCGCAAATCCACACCTTTGTCCCCAAGCTGTGCACACAACACGCCGAGCAATTACCCACTTATGCACATCCCCTGTGGATAACCCAGTTGGCGTGGGTGCCGTTGGGGACTAGCGTTGCGGGGTATCCCACACCGCAAGACTGTCAGTAGCAGCTGGTAGTTATTCCATATCAGCTCGAAATTCCTGACCGTCCAGTTCGGCCAGTGGGTTCGGGGAAGCTACGGGAAGAAAGGCCGCACACGTGTCTTTGACTCATGCGGATTCATCATCAGACACACGGTCTCCGGAGTTTTCCCGTACGCCCCCACAGGATCTTGTTGCCGAGCAATCGGTACTCGGTGGAATGATGCTTTCGAAGGACGCCATCGCCGATTGCGTTGAGGTGCTTCGGGGCGTGGACTTCTACCGCCCGGCACACGAGAGCATTTATGAGTCGATCATCGACCTCTACGGCCGCGGCGAGCCTGCGGATGCCGTCACCGTCTCGGATGAGCTGACCAAACGCGGCGAAATCTCCCGGATCGGCGGACCCGCTTATCTTCACACCCTCATCCAGTCCGTACCGACTGCCGCGAACGCTGGGTTCTACGCGGAAATCGTTCGTGAGCGCGCAGTTCTTCGCCGTTTGGTTGATGCCGGCACCAAGATTGTTCAGCTGGGTTATTCGAACGACGGCGAAGTGGATGACATTGTCAACGCCGCCCAGGCGGAGGTGTACGCCGTCGCGGAGCGACGCACCGCCGAGGATTACGTCCCGCTGAAGGACATCATCGAGGGCACGGTGGACGAGATTGAGTCCGCCGGGCACCGCGGCGAAGGCATGACCGGCGTTCCGACGGGCTTCTATGAGTTTGATGAGCTGACTCAGGGGCTGCACGGCGGGCAGATGATCGTCATCGCCGCCAGGCCGGCAATGGGGAAATCGACGTTCGCACTGGACTGGGCGCGGTCGGCTGCAATCAAGCACAACATGACAACGGTGTTCTTCTCCCTCGAAATGGGCAGAAACGAAATCGCGATGCGCCTGCTGTCCGCGGAAGCCACCATCGGCCTGCAGGATCTGCGCAAGGGCACCGTGAAGGACGAGCAGTGGGGCAAGATCGCCACGACCATGGGTCGCATGAACGATGCTCCACTGTTTATCGATGACAGCCCCAACATGTCGCTCATGGAGATCCGGGCGAAGTGCCGGCGACTCAAGCAGCGACATGATCTGAAGCTCGTCGTACTGGATTATCTTCAGCTGATGTCCTCGGGCAAACGGGTTGAGTCGCGCCAGCAGGAAGTCTCGGAGTTCTCCCGCGCGTTGAAGCTGCTCGCAAAGGAACTGAACGTACCCGTCGTCGCTCTCTCACAGCTGAACCGTGGCTCCGAGCAGCGCACAGACAAGCGCCCAATGGTCTCCGACCTTCGCGAATCCGGATGCCTCACGGCTGATACGAGAGTCCTGCGCTCGGACACTGGCGCCGAAACCACGATGGGCGAGTTATTCCGAGCCGGAGCGAAAGACGTCCCCGTCTGGTCACTGGATGAGAGCCTTCGCTATGTCGAGCGCCACCTCACCCACGTCTTTTCCACCGGTATCAAGCAGGTGTACCGGCTGACGCTTGCGTCCGGGAAGACGGTCCGCGCCACGTCCAACCACCCCTTCTTCACCTACGACGGGTGGCGCCCGCTCGGTGATCTCAAGGTCGGTGATCGACTTGGAGTGCCGCGTCACGTCAACGGTCCGTCGCAACGTACGCACTGGGAGAACTCCCAAGTGATCTTGCTCGGCCATTTGCTGGGCGACGGTTCGTTCGTTAAGCGCCAACCCATCCGATACGCAACAAAAGACGAAGCAAACGTCCAGGCGGTATCCAACGCAGCCGAGCACTTCGGTGTCTCCGCTGTGCGTGACGACTATGCCGCGGCACGCTGCATCACCGTGCGCCTTCCCGCCCCTTACCGTCTCACTCACGGTAAACGAAACCCGATTGCTGCTTGGCTGGACTCTCTCGGTCTCTTTGGCGCCCGGAGCCACGAGAAGTTTGTCCCGGAGGACGTCTTCGCCCTGCCGAAAGTTCAAATTTCCCTGTTCCTCAAGCACCTCTGGGCAACGGACGGTTCTGTGACCGTCAATCGGGCGGGCACGGGTGGACGGATCTACTATGCCTCCACGTCCAGACGACTTGTCGACGACGTCGCCCGCCTGCTCTTGCGGTTCGGCATCAGCGCCCGTGTCAAAAAGGCCACAGCAAAAGGCAACTACCGGCCGGGCTACACGCTGGACGTCTCAGGTGGTGACGATCAAAGGAGATTTCTTCAAGAGATCGGCGTTCATGGCGAACGCTCAGTAGCGTGTGACCGCTTACTTGAGATCATCCGGGACAAGGCAGCAAACACGAACGTCGATACCGTCCCGCTGCAGGTGTGGGATGACGTGAAGGCGATCCTCGCTGAGAAAGAGATCACCCACCGGGCATTTCAAGCGGCCATCGGTACGCGGTATTGCGGGTCCACGCTCTTCAAGCGAGCACCATCACGTCCGCGCTTGGCTCGCGTCGCGGCAGTGCTTGATTCTGCCGAACTTGATGTCATGGCCGTCAATGACCTCCTTTGGGACAGCATCATCAGTATTGAGGCGGACGGTGAGGAAGAAGTCTTCGACGCCACTGTTCTCGGAAACCATAACTTCGTAGCCAACGGAATCGCCGTTCACAACTCAATCGAGCAGGATGCGGACATGGTGATCCTGCTTCACCGCGACGACGTGTATGACAAGGAGTCGCCCCGCGCCGGTGAAGCCGATGTCATCGTGGCGAAGCACCGTAACGGCCCCACCAAGACGCTCGTGGTCGGCTTCCAGGGCCACTACTCGCGCTTCAACAACATGGCGGCCGATACCGGCGGGTTCTAGCTCCTCAGGGCAGCCGGCTCGGCCGCAAAACGGTGGGCACGCCCGCCTGCGCCGGGTCCAACTCCACCGGGCTCACCAGCACGGCCGGGCCCCGGTGAAGCATCCCGCCGGTAAGGGGCTGACAGCGCACGCCGCCACGCCCGCGCATTGCGGCATGCGCACCGGGCGCGAGCATGCGGTCCATCCACGCGCATGGATGCGCCGGCCGGCCTCCCCGCAGGATCACCGAATCCCCGCCGGATTCCAGCGCAAATTCCTGACCCACCAACGGCGGCAGATGCGCGCCGCGAACAATCACATTCCGACGGGTCAGCAGCGGATCAAAGGCACCAACACCTAACTCCGCCGCTATCGCGTCCAACGCCTCCACCGCAAAAACGGTCACTGCGGCGTCCATGTGTGCCGCCTTGCCGAAGAACCGGTCACCGACGATGCCCTTACCGGCCACCACCTCAACCTGATCGGCATCCGACGTAGGCACATCCGCCGCGCCGTCACGCGACCGCCCAAAGTACGCATGACTTGGCGACACGAGCAGGTGCAGGATTTCGACGTCGTACCGGTAGCTGGCCATGCACCTAAGCTAACGTCCTACGGTGTATTGATCACGCTCCCGTTGCCTTCATCGTCCACCCGGGGATCACCTGATTCGTAAGTCACCGTGTTGTCTGACCCTTCGATGTCGATCTCCTCCACCGACACCAGAGTTGCCGTGTTGGACTCCCCTTCGAGGGACAGCTCACGCACCTCTGCGGCCTCCACAGTGTTCCCGTTGCCCTGGACATCGATCTCGCGGGAGTTCTCGGCTGTGACCGAGTTTTCGGTCCCGTCGACCTCGATCTCGCTGCAGTCACCGCTCACGGTGAGGGTCACGTTGTCCGCGCGAACGTCAACGTCGCCCCCGCCGTCGCACCGGACCGTGTGCGTGGAACCCTGCTCGGTGATCCGGTGTTCCATATTGCCGGACACGGTCACCTCTGCGCCGCCCGTATCGCTTGAGGTGGCAGTGGCGGATTCGCTGGCGGATGGCGAGTCAGAAGAGTCAGCCGAACTCGGGTCAGCCGGTGGCACGGTCGTGGTCTGTACTTGCGTTGTGTCTGCTGGTTCCGAACCGGCCATGCATCCGGTGAGGAGCATGCCTGCTCCAACCAGCCCTGTCACCGTGATAATCCTTGATCGATGCGCCATGGCGGTCCTCCTGCGAAAGTTTCCCGATAGTTTGGACGCTCCAGACCGGGTTAATGCTGATGCTTCAGTGTGCGCTCAGCTTCCTGAAGGCACACTGAATGGGTGAAAGCGATGCGGAAGGACAAGGTGACCGGTGCGAGTGCTGGTGGTTGAGGACGAAACTGGTCTCGCGCAAGGGCTGAGGCGGGGCCTCGAAGCCGAAGGCTTTGCCGTCGATACGGCCGCCAGCGGCGTCGACGGGCTGTGGCTTGCCCGCGAACACAGTTACGCGGTCATACTCCTCGACATCATGCTGCCCGGCCTCAATGGAATAGGCGTCTGCGCCGCCCTGCGGGCCGAGCGGAACTGGACCCCGATCCTCATGTTGACCGCCCGGGATGGCATTGGCGACCAGGTTGACGGGCTGGACACGGGAGCTGATGACTATCTGACGAAGCCGTTCTCGTTCGATGTCCTGCTGGCCCGGATGCGGGCGTTGATCCGACGTGGTGCCGGGGAGAGACCCACGGTGTTGGTTGCCGGAGACATCAGGCTGGACCCGGCGTCGCGGCGGGTTTGGCGGGGGGAGACGTTCGTCGACGTCACCGCCCGGGAGTTCGCAGTGTTGGAGTTTCTTATTCGGCGCGCGGGCCAAACAGTGTCAAAGCGCGACATCCTGAACAATGTGTGGGATTTCGACTTCGAGGGTGACCCCAACATCGTGGAGGTTTATATCCGGCACCTGCGGAACAAACTTGATCGGCCGTTCAACAGGGCAGCAATAGAAACGCTCCGCGGTGCAGGCTACCGATTGGCGGACGACGGTGGGTAGGGGAGCGCCCAAGACGTTGCGCGCTCGATTCACGCTCTCTGCAGCACTGATTGTCGGATTCGTCCTGGCAGTATGCGCAGGCATCTTCTACCTGCTGCTCCAGGGGGCGCTGTTCGCGGAGGTCCGTGCGGCTGCCGACGGCGACACTGACGATCTCGAGGCCAGACTCGGCTCGCTGCCCGCTGTGACGGAAACCGATGATGACCGTTTCTTCCAGATCATCTCCGCCACAGGTGAGGTAACGGCATCGAGCATGAGCGCACCCGGGACGGCGCTGGACATCGCTGATACGGATGAGGGCGTGATCCTTCGAATCCCGGAGGAAAGTGCCGACTTTCTGGTGACCGCCGAAGACACGGATGACGGCCAGACAATCATTGTCGGGCGCACGTTGGAGGACGTCCAAGAGACACTTTCCACCGTTGGAGGGCTGCTCGCGGGAATGGTGCCCTTGCTGATCCTCATTGTCTCCGTAGTTACGTGGTTGGTAGTGGGCAGGGCGCTGGCGCCGGTTGAGCGGATGCGCAGGGAAGTCGATGAGGTGACCTCACGAAATCTGCACCGCCGCATTGATGACCCCGGGCGGTCTGATGAGATTGGCCGGTTGGCGCGTACCATGAACCGCATGCTGGAGCGCCTTGAACAGTCCCAACGCTCACAGCGCCGGTTCATTTCGGATGCATCCCACGAACTGAAATCCCCGCTCGCTTCCCTCCGGCAGTATGCGGAGGTGGCCCGATCGCACCCGGACCGCATCAGCGCGGATGACCTGTCCAGAGCCGTGCTGGATGAGGGCGGACGCCTGGAGAGGCTCGTCGCCGGGATGCTGGTGCTCGCACGGGCAGACGAGCAGTCGCTGGAAGTGAAGGCCCGCGAAGTGGATCTCGACGACCTTGTGCTGGCCGAGGGGCGGCGCCTGCGTACTTCAACCGAACTGGACCTGGACGCGACCGAGGTCGGTGCAGCACGTGTCCTGGGAGACGGAGCACTACTCGCTCAGATGGTACGGAACCTGGTGGACAATGCCGCTCAGCATGCCCGTTCGCAGGTCCGCCTCAGGCTCAGCGCCACTGAGTCAACTGCCGTCCTCGCCGTGGAAGATGACGGACTCGGCGTACCGGTGGAGGACAGGGAACGGGTCTTTGAGCGTTTCGCACGGTTGGATGAATCCCGAACGCGGAACAGCGGCGGCAGTGGCCTGGGATTGTCTATCGTTCAGGAGATCGTCAGCGCCCATCACGGGACGGTGCAGATTTCGGACAGCCCGCTTGGCGGCGTGTGCATCGAAGTCCGCATTCCCTCTTCAGCGTAGGGGCGTCAGGAGCTACGAGTCCTCCGGTTGGTCCCACGGGCCCGTGACGGCGAGGGTGAAACCGGGTGACTGGATGTTGACGAAGAGGATCCTGCCGTCCGCGCTGAAAGCGGGTCCGCAGAACTCGCTGTCGTTGTGGTCGTTACGTGCCAGCGGGTACGTTCCTCCCTGGGATGTCACCCCCAGCAGGTGGGACACGCCGTCACTGTCCTCTGCGAGGACAAAACCGCCGTGCGGCGAAACGGTGATGTTGTCAGGCCTTCCCGATACGCCGGGAAGCTGTTCCGCAACTGCGTCAATGCCGAAGATGGTCTTGAGGGTCAGGGTCTCATCGGACGGATCGTAGAACCACACCTGGCCGTTGTGTTCGCCTGCTGCTCCCTCGCGGAAGCGCGCGAAGCTCGCGACGAAGTACGCGCCGTCGTCGGCCCACCACTGACCTTCAAGCTTGTAGGACCGCGTAACCTGCTCATCATCGAACTGTTCGCGCACGGACCGCTCGGCGGCGTCCCGGTCCGGCACATCCACCCACTGCACCTGCAGGCGGGTTCCGACGGCTGTCGCTTCGGACAGATCAGAAATGTGCTGACCATTCTCGAAACAGTTCATTGCCTGAAGGCGGCCCGCAACGTCTCCGCCGTCGGACGTGGCCAGCTCATGCAGCTTGCCGGGGCCGGGAGTGAATCCAGACGGCGGTGCCCACCGATAGTAGAGCCCGTTGGGGTCCTTCGCGTCCTCCGTCAGGTAGATGAAGGTGCTCGAAGGATCGACGGCGACTGCCTCGTGCGAGTACCTTCCCAGAAACTTCAGCGGAATCGGGCTCGCCCGGAGGTTAGCTTCCCGGCTGGCCGGGTCTACCTCGAAGACATAGCCGTGGTTCTTGGTGCGTCCATCCTCGCCCGCGCGGCTCTCCGTCTCTTCGCAGCTCAGCCATGTGCCCACGGCGTTATGCCACCCGCACAATTGTTGTCCGTTCCGGCGAGGCTGGTGTACTGGGCCAACCGCTTGCCCACCGGATCGACCGTGATTGTCGAGGTGCCGCCGATGGCGCCGGGGTCATAAGTCAGCCCCTCCACAACGGGAACCGGGTGCGGCTCGTCGCCGTCATTCTCATGGTTGGTCACGAGTGTCCAACCGCCGTCGCCGTTGGCAAAGACGCCCATTCCATCCGGGTCTGAGGGATGTACGCCGTCGTCGGTGGTGGTTTCCCCTGAGCGTGCAACCAGCTGGTAGGAGAACCCTTCGGGTAGCGCCAGGATTCCCTCGGGATCCGGGATGAGTGGACCGTAACCGGCGGCGGTACGAATCGAGGACACGCCCGATGGTCGACTGAACGGCTCCAGGCTGCCACAGCCCGCGAACGTCACCCCGAGCCCGGCGGCAGCGGCTCCGCCCAGGAAGGTACGGCGTGATACGCGAGCATTCATGCAGCTGAGTATTGCTGCCCGATGCTGAACCCTTGCTGAAGTCTACCCGCCGGCCACCGACTGGATGATCATCACCTCGGACCCGGGCGTTACTGCCGTCGCAAGCCCGTCCGCACGCCGCACATCCTCGCCGTCCACGTAGATGTTGACATACCGGCGCAGCGCCCCCGTCTCGTCACGGATGCGCCGTGCGAAAACCGGCCGTCCGTCGGACAGTGTGTCCAGCACGTCCGACACGGCTACAGCAGATTCCAACTCAACCTCCACCGTCGAGCGATCCTCCACAAGCGGCCTGAGCAGCGTCGGAATCAGCACGATCACAGGGCTCATGGCGATCCGACACCCGCTTCGGCACCGACGACGACGGCGGCACGCACGCACAGCACGTCCGGCAGGTGGGCTGCCACTTCAGTGAAGGACGCACCCTCATCGGCGCTGGCATAGACCGAGCCGCCTCGGGTCCCGAAGTACACGCCGACAGGTTCGGCGTTGTCCACACCGGCGGCATCGCGCAGCACGGCGTTGTATTCGCTGGAGGGCAACCCGTTGTCGAGGCGGGTCCAGGTGGAGCCGGCGTCGTCGGTCCGGTGCACGGCGAGCTTGGCGTCCGGTGGAATGCGCTCGCCGTCTGCCTTCAACGGGATCACCCAGGCGGTGCCGCCGCGGCGCGGATGGGTGAGCATGACGAAGCCGAAGTCCGCCGGTAATCCGTCGGCGATTGAATCCCAGGTCTCGGCGCCGTCGTCGGACCGGTACACGCCGTGATGGTTCTGGGCGTACAGGCGCTGCGGGTTCTCGGAATCCCGCGCGATCTTGTGGACACACTGGCCGAACTCAGGGTTGGGATCCGGCATGAAGTACGCGGAGATGCCCTTGTTCCGCGGCTCCCAGGCCTGGCCGCCGTCTGTGGAGCGATAGACACCGCCTGTGCTCATGGCCACGTGCACGGTGTCGTCGACCGGGCTGGGGACAACGGTGTGGGCGGCAGCCCCGCCGAAGCCGGCACCCCATTCGGAGCGGTGCGGGTGGTCCCAGAGCCCGCGGTTCAGTTCGAAGTGCTGGCCGCCGTCGGTCGATTTCCATACGGAGATGGGCTCGCAGCCGGCCCAGACTACGCCGGGACGGTCCTCCGAGTCCGGCTGCAGCTGCCAGATCCGTCCCAGGGCGGTCTCGTCCGATTCCGCGAACTTGATGGCACCCTGCTCGGGCTCGGACCAGGTGGCGCCCAGATCATCCGAGTAGACGACAGTCGGCCCCCAGTGCCAGTCCATCATCCCCACGAGGATGCGCGTTCGGCCGCCGCGGGTGTCGATCCCAACGCTCGGAATCTCCGACATCAGGTGGTGCGGCCGGGACAGCGTCCAGTTCTGCCGGTCGGTACTCGTGGCAAGCCAGAGGCCCTTCTTGGTGCCGATGGCCAGGACGGTGGTTTCCATGGGTCCTCGTTTCAGGAAGCGGCTCGCGGCCGGCGAACGATACTCCGACGGACCGCATGTAAACACTGTAAACAATGGCACAGAGCCGCTGTCCTGTACATACCTTTGAGCCGATACCGAGTATCGGCCCCCTGCGTTCGCTGGCGTTCACACCGGGACCCTACCGATACGCGCGTATCGGCCCCCCTGCGTTCGCTGGCGCTCACACCGGGACCCTACCGATACGCTTGGGTCCCATGGCCGTGTACATTGATCCGCCGCTCTGGCCCGCGCACGGCACCGTATTCTCCCACCTCATTTCCGACACCTCCCTGGCCGAGCTGCACGGGTTCGCAGCCCGGGCAGGCATCTCCGAGCGGGCATTCGACGTCGATCATTACGACGTCCCCGCCCGCCGCTACCGGCAACTCGTGCGCCAGGGCGCGCTGGAGGTGAACGGCGGGACACTCGTCCGGATACTGATCAGCAGCGGATTGCGGGTACCTGCGCGGCTGCGCCCCGACCGCATCCGCCGGGCCCTCCGCGCACGATGGTCGCAGACCCTGCCCGGGCATCCGGCCCTCGGCGGGCAACTACTGGACCGCTGGTCCGAGCCGCACCGCCGCTACCACAACCCAGAACACCTGCTCGATGTGCTTGAGGCCCTCGACCTACTCATCGACGAGAACGACGACGACGCCACCCGGCTGAACATCCGGCTCGCCGCCTGGTTTCACGACGCCGTGTATGCGGGGAAGGCGGGTGAGGACGAGGAAGCATCGGCGGCGCTCGCCGAAGACCAACTGACCGGCGTCATCCCGGACCCCGGTGAAGTGACCCGGCTGGTCCGGCTCACCGTGACGCACGACCCCGATGCCGGTGACCGCGCCGGTGAGCTTCTCTGCGACGCGGACCTCGCCGTCCTGGGCCGCTCCCCGGCCGGCTATCAACGATATGTGCGCGCGGTCCGGGAAGAATATGCGCACATCCCGGACGCGCAGTTCACCGTGGGGCGCGCCGCCGTCGTCGGCCGGTTGCTGGCCCTCGACCCGCTGTACCGCACGGAACGGGCGCGCCATCGCTGGCTGGCAAGTGCGCACGAGAACCTCGCCGCCGAGCTCGCTACCCTGCGCCGATCCACGGTTCGCTGTCGGGTTGACGCCAATTCCGACGTCAATCCGGTTGACTACGATATTGACTTCAAATAGGCTGACTTCGATATCAGCGTCAAGATGACAGGTGAATCGAATGATACTTCGTGGAGAGGTTCGCAACGCCGAGGCGTTAGGTCGCATGCTGCAACAGGGCCGCGCGCTGCAGGGGATGAGCCAGCGGCAACTTGCAGAACGCCTCGGCATCGGCCAGAAGTGGGTTTGGGAGATGGAGCAGGGTAAGCCCGGGATCCTGACCGACCGCCTTTTCGAGATGCTCCGGGCAACTGGAGTCCGCCTGTATGCCGAGATCGACGAGCCGATCGACCAGCCGAGCAAGCGCAAAGGCAACGATGGGTGAGCTGAGGGTCGAGCTGTACGGGCATCTCGTCGGCTGGCTGGTTGGAACGGACTGGCGCACCTTTGATTTCCGGACCGACCGCTCTGCGTTTGACCACTTCGAACTGGGCAGCACTATCCTGTCCGAATCCGTTCCACTGAACGTGACAGTGAACCGCAGTCGCGCTGCCCGTCGTCGTAATTTCTTCTCCGAACTACTGCCGGAGGGCCGGATCCTCACCAACCTGGCTGCCAGTGTGGGGGCTAGGGAACACGACGTAGTGACCCTGCTGGCCTACTACGGGCGGGATGTCGCCGGCGCGATGCAGATCTGGGATCCGGATCGCCCGGGTGAGCCGCGGCGACCCCATGCGACTGCCCTCACGGATGAGGGTGTGAGGGCGTTGCTTCTTGACACGCTGGCTGAGCCCCTGGGTAACAGTCCGCTCACGGGTAAGACTTCGCTCGCGGGGGTACAGGACAAGATTGTGTTGGCGCGCATCGACGAGCGTTGGCACCGTGTGCACGACGGGTATCCTTCCACGCACATCGTTAAGCCAGAATCGCGCGATCACCCGACGGTCATCTTTGATGAGGAGTATGGTGCCCGCGCCGCGCGGAGGCTCGGGCTGTGCCAGACGGAAACCTGGCTGGCGGACTTTGACGGGCTCCCAGCACTGGTTATTGAACGATACGACCGAGCGCCGGACGCACCTCTGGGCCGTCTTCACCAGGAAGATATGAATCAGGTTCTGGGTGCGCATGCCAATGAGAAGTACCAGGAACTCGGTGGGAAGGTGAGCCTCCGCCGAATCGCCGAGGTGTTCCGAAAGAACGGCGACGACGAGTCACTGGAACGTCTGCTGGCCATGAGCGTTCTGGCCGTAGCGCTCGGAAATGTGGACATGCATGCGAAGAATTTGTCATTGCTGCACGGCCCCACCGGCAGCTCAAAACTGGCTCCCGCATACGACATGGTGCCCCTGCGCCATCAACGCAACGACGGACGAATGGCACTGTCCATCAACGGCGTCTACCAGCACGGCAGCATCACGGCCGCAGATCTGGCTGCGGAGGGTTCCGGCTGGCGCATGCGCAGCCCGGATCTGGTTGTGAACCGGACACTCGAATCAATCGAGGCATTTGCCGCTGCGGAAGAACCTGACCCACGGGCGTATGCGCGGCTACGGTTGGACGTGTTGAGTTTCACGCGGCGCCTCCTGCAGGGCAAGCCGGCGGGCGGGCCGGGGTGAGGCGGAGTCGTCTAGATCAAATGTGTAGCCGAGGCGCACCTCGCCGCGGAGCTCGCTACCCTTCGCTGAGGGCCGGCAGGACGCACCGGTAACGACGGCGGTCCGGCCACCGTGCGTCAGTTGGCGCCGGACTCACGTCGAAGCCGAGCCGCCGGTAGAACCCAACGGCGTCGTCGTCGGTTTCAGCGACCACAGGGAGCGATGGATATCGCTCACACACATGCCGAATCAACGCGGTTCCGAGGTTCCGTCCGCGTTGTGACTCGTCGACCGCCAGGTACTCGATCGTGGTTCCTGCCGCGTCGCTTGAGAAGGACACGAACGCCAGCACCTCGCCGTCCTGCACAATGCCGGTGTTCTCGAGCCGCGGCAGGGCTTCCGCGATCAGCCGTTTGAGCTCGGCGTCGCTCTGTCCCGCCGCCTCCCGCAGCAGGGCGAGGAACGTCGGCGTTTCCAGATCAGTTGCTGTGAGCGGTCTGATTCGCTGCATCGGCTCATCGTGGCACAATTGTCGACAGTGTTCACATTCGGGCGGGCTTGGTCGGGGAGGCGGCGTGACGGAGCAGAAGCGCAGCACCTACCGGCACGGCGACCTGCGCCGGGCACTGGTCGCGGCAGGAACTGAACTCGCACGCGAGGGCGGACCCTCCGCCGTCGTACTCCGCGAAGTGACCCGCCGCACCGGGGTGACCCCGAACGCGGCCTACCGCCATTTCGCGGACAAGAGGGCGCTCCTCCACGCGGTGTCGATGGCGGCGCAGGCGGAGCTGGCCCGCTCGATTGAGGACGAACAGGCAGGGCTCCAACCAACCGACGACGACGGCGCCGCGGCCCGCGCGCGTCTGCGTGCCGTGGGTGCCGGGTACCTGCGATTCGCGCAGAGCCAGCCGGGTCTGTTCCGTACCGCATTCGCCGAACACGCGGACCTCCGTGACGCAGGATCTGCCGACTCCGCCGGAGCGAGCGGGCTGACACCCTTTCAGCTTCTGTCGGCTGCCCTGGATGGCTTGGTTGAGGCCGGTGTGCTCCCGAAGGAGCGCCGTCTGGGTGCTGAGTTCCTTGCGTGGTCCTCGGTCCATGGCCTCGCGATGCTGGTGATCGATGGGCCGTTGCGCGGGCTCGACCTGGAGCAGCGGACGTTCGCGGCGCAGCGGCTGCTTGAGATGGTCGAGAAAGGGTTATGACTCGGTGGTTTCCGGCTCGGCTTCTGCCGGCGTCTTGAAGGCGACGAGTCTGCCCTCGAGGCCGACCAGGGTGAGGCTTTCCGCCGCTTGTCCCACAGTTGTCACAGCGCTGAGGCTCAGCTCGGCTTCGACGGGGTCTCCCGCAGCGTCGCACGGCGCGAAGAGCCCTCCGCCTGAGGACACGTATGGGGGATAGTCCTCACCGCGGCGCTGGCGGTAAGTGAACCTGGTCGGCTTCGCACAGGCGAAAACCATGTCCGGCTCGGCCACGGTTACCTCGCCGGTGGTTACATCCAGAAGGGCGGGGTTGCCCTTCGATGCGGTGAGGAGCACATTCCCCCGTACTGCAACCAAATCATCGATTGCCCCGTTCGGATCCTTTACGGGGTATTCGTGGGACCATTTGGTCTCACCGGTGAGCGGATCAAACCGTTCAACCGTGATTTGGAGGTTGCTGTAGTTGAAACTGTTGTGCTCGCTGTCGTAGGTGCCCGTGCCGTCGTAGACGCAGCGAAGTGCAAGCTTCCCGTGCTCGTCCTCGTTGCTTAACGCTCCCCAGCGGTCGAGGCAGCGCGAATCCCGTCCTGCGCTAGCCCACATGATCTCGCCGGACTCCGTGTTGATGGCCACCTGTTTGCGGGACCCAAGGTCGCGCGGAACGTAATCGCCCTCCTCGTACTTGGTATCGCGCCAACGGTCCGCTTCGTAGGAACGCTCAACGGAGAGGATGAGGAGATTTTCCACTTCCGAGTTGAGCCAGGAGTAGCCGTAGTAGGGGTCGTAGCCTTCGCCGACGAATCGTTCCAGGTGTTTCTCCCAGAGTTTCTTCCCGTCAACGATGCGGCCGAGGTATTCGCCCCGGCTGTCGTACCGGAGGTACACACCGTCCGCCAGGAAAGCGTGTTCGAAGCCTGCCAGCGGGTTGCCCGTATCCTCAATTATGTCCGGCGCGTCATCGAGAACGATCCGGTGCGCAACCACCCCATCTGAGCCGGGAGGTAGCTCGGTGTAACAGAGATCGGTGCCGTCCGAGCATGTTGACGGACGGGAGTCCAGCGTCTGGCGGGGGCTCCGGGTGAGTTCCTTGCCCGTTTTCGCATCTGCGACGACAACGCTTGTGGACCAGGCGGCGGCGTAGTCACCGCTCAGTTCGTCCGGGCTCGGCTCAACATACGCTACGACGGCAATGCCACTCCGGGTTTCGACGAGGACCGGTTCCCATTTCCTGTTCGAACTACCCCAGCTGGGAGCAACGAACGTACGCCAGAGTTTCTTGCCGGTCTCGACGTCGAAAGCGACCAGGTGCATGCGATCCTCGGGTGCTCGCACGTGAACAACAGCGATTCCCTGTGCAACCTGCGGTTGACCGATAAGGTCAAGCTCAACGCTCCAGGCCGTTTCCGGGGTCAGCGTGAGCGATTCAATCGTCTGCGACCGTTCCGCCGCCTCAGGAGCCGGCGTACAACCGGCCACTGCAAGTAGCACCATGAGCAGGGCGCAATAAACAGAACGACGGCGGGCGCTGCGGTAGCGAGTGTGCACTGGTTCCCCCTGGAGTTGGATGGCTTGAGACGTCCTCACGCTATCCGGGGCAGGAGATGCTCCGCAGCGCGCTCCAGTCGATCTGTGGATAACTCGTGCGGCCAGAGCCATACGCGCAGAACTATCCGGTAACAGGGCTGCAGACCGGCGTACCCTTTACTCATCGGCAACGTCGGCGGCGTTACGAAGCTTTCTCATGACTGATGGGAATTAGATGCGTCCGGAACAGAGCAGCCTGGGCAACACCCAGCCTTCCCGCGGGCGCTTGCGGCCTGCGGTCGCCTGGACCGTTGCTAACGCGGTGTTGCCGGGTACGGCTCTGCTGAAGTCCGGGCGAAGGTCCGGCTGGGCGTTTCTTGTTTTCTTCCTAGCCGTCCCTCTCGGCGCCGTAGCCGCATATTTCCTGTTTGACGGACTGGATCTGATCCTTCGAATCGCGGTCCGGCCCAATGCACTGATAGGCGTTGCCCTGGCCCTGGTGGCCTTCGCGCTGTGTTGGGCACTCCTCGTTGTGGCGGGCAACTACTTGATGAATTCCCTTTTCGGGCTCGGAGGCCGAAAGCGACTTGTCAGTATGACGGTGTGCGTTGTCCTGGTAGCCGCAGTCGGAGTGCCGGCAGGGTTTGTAGTGCGCGCGCTCGAGGCGCAGCGCTCACTCCTGCTGAACTCGTTCATTACCGACGACGACGCAAGCTTTGGTCTAGGAGAAAGCCGCGACACGCGCGCAACGCCGGCATCTGAAGACCCATGGGCGGGCCAGCCGCGCCTGAACATCATGCTGCTCGGGCATGATGCAGGCCAGGACCGCGTCGGCACCAGACCGGACACAATCATGGTCGCTTCAATAGATACCCGCAGCGGCGCCACCAGCCTCTTCAGCATTCCGCGCAATCTGCAGTACGTCGAATTTCCAGCGGGAAGTCCCATGCACGATGCCTTCCCGAACGGCTTCGATGCGTACGGACCCACCGAGAACCTCATCAATGCAGTCTGGACCTGGGCTGCAGACCATCCGGATATGTTTCCCCATTCCGGGAATCCGGGGTTGATCGCAACCCGGCAGGCAGTTGAACAAACACTGGGGCTTGCCATGGACCGCTACGCCATGGTCAATTTGCAGGGCTTCGCGGAGGTGGTCGATGCCCTTGGCGGTGTTGAAATTGTTGTGGAGCGTCGCATCCCAACGGACGCAGGGCGTTTCATCGCGCCGGGCCGGCAGCTTCTGAATGGCGGAGAGGCCCTCTGGTACGCACGCTCGCGCGAGGGATCTGACGATTTCGACCGCATTTGCCGTCAGCAGAGGCTTGTCGGGGCGATGATCGACTCGGTCGATCCGGCCAGGATCGCGGGCTCCTTCGTCCAACTCGCGCGGGCCGCGGAAAGCAACATTTCGACGGATATTCGGGTGAGTGAGCTCGACGCCATGGTGGAACTGTTGTTCAAGGTCAGAGCGGGTGGCATCTCGAACCATCCGATCACCCCTACGGTGATCAACCCCGGCGCCCCCGACTTTGACGCTCTGCACCACTGGGTCGATGCGGCGATCGGAGAAGACGGAATCCGTCCCACTCCCGAAGCCCCAACTCCGCCCCAGGACGGCGATCCGGAGCCAACGCCGCCAGCTGACCAGGAACCCGCTCGGGCCGGTGATCCCGCACCGCTTCCAACCCAGAACGGGGGACCCGAGAGCGAGATCGCCGGGTGCACTCCCTAAACCAACGTGGACTTAGTCCCGCTTGGGACCGGTGTTGTCTCCCATATGGTTGGCAGGCCTGTCCCACCAGCCCGGCCGGTCCGAGAAGTGGCCCGGGCGCGACGCCGTTGGGTCAACCTCTTCGCGCGTCTCCCAGGACTGCACGGAACGACGGTGGCGGTAGCGAAGCATATGGCCGCGGGCAAAGAGCGCGATGGCCAGTACCACCATCACCGCCCCGACCGCGAGGAGAACCCCTGATCCGGGCTGTATCGGCTCGTTCCGGGCTGCGGCCGTGGCGAAACCGGAAATTCCCTGCGGCACAAAGAACGTACTGAGGATGACAAGCGCACCTCCAGCGATGAAGTGCTTGATCCCAATTTTCATGGCGCCTCTCCTGACCGTCCGTGCCTCCAGCCTACCGACCCGGATTGTTCAACTGGATACTCAGCCTTTGTCACCGCCGCCCCCTAGGCTTGATCCGTGACAGCAACAGTTCCTGACCGCAGGCACCTTAGCCGCTCCATCCTGCGCCTGGCCGTACCGGCACTTGGCGCCCTCATCGCCGAGCCGCTGTTCCTGCTTGCCGACTCGGCAATCGTCGGTCACCTGGGCGTCAACGAGCTGGCCGGCGTGGGACTGGCCGCGACGGTGCTGCAGACCGCCGTCGGGCTCATGGTTTTCCTCGCCTACTCAACCACTCCCGCCGTCGCCCGCTTCCTCGGTGCCGGCCGCATGCAGGACGCGCTGGCCGCAGGGCGCGACGGCGTTGGCCTGGCCCTCCTGCTGGGTGCGGTCCTGTCAGTGCTGGGCTGGATCTTCGCACCCGCCCTGACCGCCCTGATGGGGGCCGAGGGAGAAGTGCACCGGTTCGCGGTCGACTACCTCCGGTACTCCATGCCCGGCCTTACCGCCATGCTCGTAGTCCTCGCCGCAACCGGCGTACTGCGAGGGCTTCAGGACACCCGGACCCCGCTGGTTGTCGCGGGTGCGGGGTTCGGCGCCAACATTGTGCTCAACTACGTCCTGGTTTACGGCTTCGGACTGTCGGTTGCCGGTTCAGCGCTCGGGACCAGCATCGCGCAGTGGGGGATGGCCGCCGTCTACCTGGTCATCATCTACCGCAACTCCCGCCGGAACACCGTCTCCCTGCGGCCAACCTGGCGCGGCGTACGGGCAACCGCGCGCGTGGGGTCCTGGCTGATGTTGCGCACCGCGAGCCTTCGCTTCGCCATCGTGGCAACGGTTGTTGTCGCCACAGCCCAAGGCCCGGTCTCGCTCGCCGCCCACCAGCTGGTCATGACCGTCTTCGCGTTCCTCGCGTTTGCGCTGGACGCCCTCGCCATTGCCGCGCAGGCCCTCATCGGCAAGGAGCTGGGCGCAGGCGACAAGCCGCTGGCGCACGCCCTTACGCGCATCATGATCCGCTGGGGTATCGGGTTCGGGGTACTCACAGGCGTACTGCTGGCAGTCGCCGCTCCGTTCGCAGGCTGGATCTTTACGTCCGACCAAACCGTGCAGGCAGCGTTCGCCGTCGGGCTCTGGGTGCTCGCGGCGGCTCAACCCATCTGCGGGTACGTCTTCGTCCTCGACGGCGTGCTGATCGGAGCCGGTGACGCACGGTATCTGGCGCTCGCCGGCGTCGTAAATCTGGTTCTCTACGTGCCGCTCCTGGCGATCGTCTTCGGTGCTGGGCTCACAGGGCTGACCGGAATCGTCTGGCTGTGGGCGGCCTTCGGGGTCGGCTACATGGCGGCGCGGGCGCTGACGCTCGGCTGGCGGGTGCGCACGGACCGCTGGATGATTACCGGTGCCGGCTAGGACTACACTTGCAACGTCCAAAAAACCCTTCCGGAAGGCAGAACATGAACGCGGGTTTCCCGGGAACTGCGGCATCGCCTGCCCTGTGGCGGGCCTTTCTGTTGCGTGCGGCAGTCGCCGGAGCGTTTGGACTCTTGACCATCTTCTGGGGGCAACCCTCCGTGCACGTGCTGTCCGTTGCCGGCGGCCTGTACTTCCTCGCGACGGCGGCCACCGTGTTCCTGCAGGAGCGAAGCCTCCGCGCACAGGACGCTGCACCCTCGTGGCTGACAGGCACCGCGCCGGTTCTCCTCGCCGTGGCCGGTTTGCTGAACCTGTGGATCCACACGGACGCGATGTTCGCCGGGACTGGTGCGCTCGTGCTGATCGTCTCCGGTGTGGTGGACGTCGTCGTCGGAATGCGAAACCGGGGCAAGCACGCCGCCGCGCGTGACTTCCTGCTCGTCGGCGTTGTCTCGGTGCTCACGGGCGCCCTCCTGCCCCTCTTCCAGCCGCTGGGCGCGCACGCATTGCTGGGCGTGAGCGGCGGAGGCGCCGTGATCACGGCCGTTCTGCTGGCTCTGGCCGCCCTCAGCTACCGGCACGACGCCCGCCAGGCGGCGGATCCTGGAACGCGCGGCAACCCCGTAAACTAGGTTTCTACTAACCGTAGAAAATTGAGGAGAAGGAACCGTGTCCAAACAGCCCAGGGGCGTCAAGGGTCCTCTCGTCTTTTCGGCTGTTCTTGGCGTGATCGCGGGCATTGCGACCATGATCTTCGCCACCGGCGGCGGCACCAAGGAACTGCGCGTTGACCTCGGCATCACCGCGGCGGGGATCGCGTTCATCGCCTCGCTGGTCATCAGCGCGATGCTCCTCATGACGGCGAAACCCAACGCCGATCACCTCGGGAAGGGCACCGGCGTCAACCGTTCCTCCGCCAAGATCCGCGGCGGTGCAGCCAACCTTGATGAACACGGCAACCCCCGCGGCACCAAGCCGGGCAACAACAACGACGACGACGGCGCCCGCTAAGTTCCAGCGTGCCGCCCGTAAGCGCTGGGCGCCGGGATTTCTGCGGGCATAGAATGTCATACGATACGGGCCCCAGCCGGGTCCGGGATGATCGGAGGCGTTTCGCACGGTGGCGGTAGAGAAGAAGTTTGAGATCCATACGATCAAGAAGACAAGTCTTCGGGAGACCGTTGCGCGCGCCTTGAGGGCGGCGATCATCTCGGGTGAGATGGTGCCCGGGATCGTTTACTCGGCGCCGAGCCTGGGAGCACGTTTCGGCGTTTCCGCTACGCCGGTCCGGGAGGCGATGCTGGACCTCGTACGCGAAAACCTGGTGACCGTGGAGCCCAACAAGGGCTTTCGGGTTACCGAGGTCTCCGAGAAGGACCTGGACCACATGGCGCAGATCCGGATCCTCCTTGAGCCGCCGGTGGTGCGTGAGGTCACGCCGATCATCCCGGCATCCGATATTCCGATGCTCCGCGCCATGGCGCAGGAAATCGTGGACCGCGGCACGGAGGGTGATCTTGTTGCGTACATGGACGCGGACCGCGAATTCCACATCCGGCTGCTCGAGTACAGCGGCAACACGCGGCTGGTGGAACTGATCTCCGACCTCCGTTCCCACAGCCGGCTGCTTGGCCTCACCAACCTTGCCGAGCAGGGCAGGTTGCGGCAATCGGCGGAAGAACACCTGCGCATGGTGGACCTCATCGAGGCGGGCAAGGCTGAGGAGCTCGAAGAGCTGGTCCGCCAGCACATCACGCATGTCCGCGGCGTCTGGGCGAAGCCGGCGGAGAGCCAGGAAGCAACGTCGTAACGAACGCTCCCGCCGTCGTCGGGATGAAATCTGTGGTGGAAAGAGGTAGCACGTGGCCATAAGCCAAAGCACATTGACAGTGGAAAACGCTCTGATCTTCGACGGCAGCCCGGATCTGGTTGAGGGAACGCTGGTATTCCGCGACGGGACCGTTCAGGCGCCTGATGCGCAGGGTAAGGACGGCCGGGTGATCGACGCCCGCGGGAAAGTGGTGATCCCCGGACTGATCGACGCCCACTTCCATGCGTACGGAATCAGCCTGGATGGATTCGAGTATGAGCGCGGGCCCCTGAGCTATTCAGCGCTGGTCGGCGCCAGGCGTCTTGGTGACGCGCTCCGGCGCGGATTCACCACCGTGCGCGATGTCGCCGGCGGTGACATCGGGCTGTCCAACGCCATCAAGCAAGGACTGATCGTTTCCCCTCGCTACTACTACACGGGTGCGGCGCTGAGCCAGACAGGCGGCCATGGGGATCCCCGATCGGGCGAGATTGACGTCTGCTTCACCCACGGCCACATGTGTGAGGTGGTCGACGGCGTCGACAATCTGCGCAAAACCGTCAGGGAACGCTTCCGCACCGGCAGCCACGCAATCAAGATCATGACTTCAGGGGGAGTGGTGTCCCTGACGGACCCCATCCGGTTGCCGCAGTATTCGGCCGAGGAGATCCGTGCGGTGACAGAGGAGGCAGCCCGGCGCGGCAGCTATGTCGCCGCCCATGCCTACTCCTCGGAGGCCATCGCACACTCGGTGACCAACGGCGTCCGCTCCATCGAGCACGGAAACCTGATGGACGTAGAGACGGCACAGCTGATGGCTGAACACGGCAGTTTCCTCGTCCCCACCCTTGCCGCCTATGACGCGATGAACCGCCGGGGCGACGAGGTGGGCCTGAACCCAATCTCGAAGGCCAAGAACGCTGAAGTGCTCGACGCCGGCATGGTCGCCATCCAGCGTGCACTCGAGGCCGGTGTGAAGACCGGCTTCGGGTCGGACCTGATGGGTGACCTCGACAATGACCAGCTCATGGGCGTCCGGCTCCAGATCGAGGCTGCGGGAGTACTCGAGACGCTGCGCTCCATGACCAGCGTGAATGCTGAGCTGATCGGCAACGAGAGCATCGGCTCCCTTGCGGCGGGGTCCGCGGCAGACGCCGTCGTTCTCGATGGAAACCCCTTCGAGGACCCGGCCGTGCTGTGGGACGAAAGCCGGCCCCGGACCGTCATTCAGGGCGGGAACGTCGTCAGCTAGTCCCCGGACGAGCGAAGCGAGCTCGGGAGTTTGCGACACGTTAGACGCGTAAGGCGGGTCCCGTGTTGAACGGAACCCGCCTTACGAAAGCGTAACTAGCGGCTGCTGCGCTCGATCTTGCCTTCATCGGCAAGCCGTGCGAGCTCAGCCAGCACCCATTCGGTGTCGGCGGTAACCTGCTCGTGCTGGTCGGCGCGAAGCGGAAGGCGCGGTGCGCGCGAAGGTCCGCCGTAGCGGCCGGCGATGTCCATGGACAGCTTGATGGACTGCACGAACTCGGTCTTCGAGTCCCAACGGAGCAGGCGGTGCATGATCCGGTACAGCGGAACCGCGGTTTCCAGGTCGCCGGAAACTGCAGCGTTGTACAGCGCAACGGTCTCGCGGGGAATGGCGTTCGGGTAGCCCGAGAGCCAGCCAACCGCACCGGCAATCGCACCTTCCAACAGAACGTCATCCGAGCCCACCATGATTTCGAGGCCCGGTGCCACTTCAGCGATCTGGTAGGAGCGGCGTACGTCGCCGGTGAACTCCTTGACCGCCACAATCAGGCCCTCGTTGTAGAGTTCAGCGAGAAGTTCGGGAACCAGGTCAACCTTGGTGTCGATCGGGTTGTTGTAGGCGCAGATCGGCAGGCCCGCCTTCGCGACCTCGCGATAGTGGTCGACGACGGCGCGGGGCTCAGCCCGGTAGGTGTTGGGAGGAAGCAGCATGACCGCCTGGGCGCCGGCTTCTGCCGCCTGGTCCGCCCAGTGGCGGGCCTGGTGTGCACCGTAGGCAGCTACGCCGGGCATCACGGTGAAGCCCTTCGGGGCGTGGGCGACGGCGGTCTCGACTACCGCAGCGCGCTCCGCGTCGGAAAGGTTCTGGTATTCGCCGAGCGAGCCGTTGGGGGCTACGCCGTCGCAGCCGTTCTCGGCGAGCCAGGCGACGTGCCGGCCGTAGTTCTCGAGGTCAACTTCGAGCGCCCCGGTTTCCGCTTCACGGAAGGGCAAAGTGGTGGCCACGAGGACGCCGTGCCACGGCTGGGAGCGGTTGGTGGAACTGGGTGACATGGGACGCCTTTCTGGGAACATTACCGTTTGGTATCACCCTAACAGTACAATTTCACATGGCACAATAGGCAATTCTCGACTAACATTGTGAATTGGACGTTCCAAGGCATCGACGGAGAGGTTGACGATGAAAACGAGGCGTATCTTCCACGCCGTCGACTCCCATACCGAGGGTATGCCCACGCGCGTGATCACGGGCGGCGTGGGCACGTTCCCGGGCTCCACGATGGCGGAGCGGCGTCAGTGGTTCATCGAAAACAGCGACTCCCTCCGCACGCTCCTGATGTATGAACCGCGCGGACACGCCTCCATGAGCGGCGCCATCCTTCAGCCGCCCACCCGGCCCGACGCGGACTTCGGGGTCCTGTTCATCGAGGTATCAGGGCTCCTGCCGATGTGCGGCCACGGCACCATCGGGGTGGCCACCGTCCTCGTCGAAACGGGCATGGTCGAGGTCACCGAACCAGTCACCACCATCCGGCTGGATACCCCGGCCGGCCTCGTGGTCGCGGAAGTGGCGGTCGACGACGGCGCAGCCACCTCGGTCACCATCCGGAACGTACCGTCTTTCGCCCTCGCGCTGGACCAGAGTGTCAGTGTGGACGGTCTCGGCAAGGTTGCCTATGACATCGCCTTCGGCGGCAACTTCTACGCCGTCGTCGACCTTGAGTCGCTCGGACTTCCCTTTGAGCGCTCCGCCAAGAACCAGTTGCTGGGCGCCGGGCTGCGCATCATGGACGCCATCAACGTGCAGGCTCCGCCGGTGCACCCGGAACGCCCGGACATCGTCGGCTGCCATCACGTCTACCTCAAGGCACCCGGATCCACCGCCGCGCATTCCCGGCACGCGATGGCCATCCACCCGGGCTGGTTTGACCGCTCGCCCTGCGGCACCGGAACCAGCGCCCGGATGGCCCAGCTCCACGCGCGTGGGGAACTGGCGCTCAATACGGACTTCGTGAACGAGTCCTATATCGGCACGCAGTTCATCGGGCGCCTCATCGGGAAGACCACCGTGGGGCCTTTCGAGGCGGTTGTTCCGACGATCACCGGCCGCGCCTGGCTCACGGGCACGGCCCAGTACTTCCTCGATCCAAGCGACCCCTTCCCCGCGGGGTTCCTCCTGTGACCCTGACCTACCTTGACGCGGCAGCACTCCGGGATGCGATTGATGAGCGCACGGCGGTAGCCGTACTGGAGGAAGCCCTCCGCACCGATGTTGATCCGGAACATGACAGCCCCCGGCTTTTCAGCGACGCCCCCGCCGGCCAGTTCCTGCTGATGCCGACCGCCGGGAAACGCTACTCCGGAGTCAAGCTCGCCACCATCGCCCCGGATAACCCGGCAGCGGGCAAGCCCAAGATCCAGGGCGTCTACACACTCTTCGACTCCGGAACGCTCAGCCCGCTGATCCTCATGGATGGCGCGGAGCTCACCCTGACCCGAACGCCGGCGACGACGGCGCTCGCCGTCAAACACCTCCTCGCCGCGGACCCCCGGCGGAGGGGAGACGCGGCACGGCGGGCAGGCGCCGTCGTCGTCTTCGGCGCCGGACCGCAGGCGTGGCGGCACATCCTCGCCGTACATGCAGTCGCCCCGATCGACAGTGTGGCGATCGTCGGCAGGACGCCGGAGAAAGCCGATGCGCTTGTAAGGCGGTGTATGGAACTGGGCCTGGATGCCCGGCCGGGTTCCGCGGCAGACGTCGCGGGCGCCGACGTCGTGCTGTGTGTTTCTTCGGCTTCGGAACCACTGTTCGATGCGAACCTGGTCCAGCCGCACGCCGTCGTCGCGGCCGTCGGATCGCACGGACTGGATGCACGGGAAATCGACCCGGAACTGGCGAGGCGCGCCGACGTCGTCGTCGAAGGCCGTGCCTCAGCCATGCGGGAGTCCGGTGACCTCATTCCCGCCCGGAGCGTCGAGGAATGGCAGGAGCACGGGCTGACCAACCTCGCCGAACTGGTGCACGGTGAACTTGCGCGGCGCGCCGATCGCCCGGCACTGTTCACCGGCGTCGGAATGTCCTGGGAGGACCTCGCGGTAGCGACAGCCGTCTACGAAGGTCAACTGCCGTGAGTGCGGACCTCGTGATCATCGGTGCCGGTGCGGTTGGTGCCGCGAGCGCCTACTTCGCCGCGAAGGCCGGGCTGAAGGTCGTGGTTCTGGAACGCGGCGCAATTTCCGGCGGTACCTCGAGTGCCGGGGAGGGCAACATCCTGGTGTCCGACAAGGAAGCCGGACCCGAGCTTGACCTGTCCCTCTACTCGCAGCAGGTCTGGCGCGAGGACCTGCAGGAATTCGGGGCGTCCTGGGAGTTCGAGTCCAAGGGCGGGCTGGTGGTCGCGGCAACGGAGAACGGCGCTGCCTCCCTCCGGGAACTCGCCATTCGGCAGCGCAGCAGCGGCATCGACGTGACAGACGTCGACGCCGGCTCCCTCCACGAGTATGAGCCGCACCTTTCGCGCGACCTCACCGGCGGCGCGTTTTACCCGCAGGACGCCCAGGTTCAGCCGATGCTGATGGTCGCGCACCTGCTGCGGCTCGCCCGGGAGCTAGGCGCCGAAGTGCACACCAACGTCGAAGTCACCGGTTTCCTGCGCAGCGGCACCTCAGTCACCGGCGTGCGCACCGCGAAAGGGGACTTCAGCGCCGGCGCGGTGCTGAACGCCGCCGGGACGTGGGCGGGGCAGGTAGCCGACCTCGCCGGCGTCGTACTTCCGGTTCTGCCGCGACGCGGGTTTGTGCTGGTCACGGAGCCGCTTCCCGTCCTCATCCGGCACAAGGTCTACGCAGCCGAGTACGTCGAGAACGTGGCCAGCTCCGACGCCGGGCTGCAGACGTCGCCGGTAGTCGAGGGGACCGATAGCGGAACGGTTCTCATTGGCTCCTCCCGTGAGCGTGTGGGGTTCAGCAGTGAGGTCTCCGTGGCCGTGCTGCAGTCGCTCGCCGCGAAGGCAATCACGCTCTTCCCAATGCTCGCGGGCGTCAAGGCCATGCGGCACTATCACGGGTTCCGGCCGTACTGCCCCGACCACCTGCCCGTCATCGGGCCGGACCCGCGCGCCCCGGGCCTGTGGCACGCCGCAGGGCACGAGGGTGCGGGTATCGGGCTGTCGGCGGGCACGGGAAAGCTCATCACGCAGGTGCTGACCGGCGCCGCACCGGACCTGCCGCTGGCGCCCTTCGCGCCCGAACGATTCGAGGAGGCACGGGTATGAACGAACTGACATTCGATGGACGCACCGTCAGCATCGAGCCTGGGCAGACCGTCGGCGCCGCGCTCGCAGCGGCGGGTGTCACGTCCTGGCGTACCACGCGGAAACAGGGGAAGCCCCGCGGCCTCTTCTGCGGCATCGGCGTGTGCTTCGACTGCCTGCTGACGGTTGACGGCGAGGCCAACCAGCGCGCGTGCCTGGTCCCCGCGCGGGACGGCATGACGCTGGAATCCGACGGTTGTCCGGTTGCGGAAGCGGGCACCGATGAGTGCTGAAACGTACGACGTCGGCGTGGTCGGCGCCGGCCCGGCAGGCCTTGCCGCTGCGGTTACTGCGGCGGAGGCAGGGCTATCCGTTGTGCTGATCGACGCCTCCTCCCAGCCAGGCGGCCAGTACTGGCGCCACGCCGACGAGGACCAGGTTCCCGACGCCGGGCACGCCGGCCACCACGACTGGAAGACGTTCGAGCGCCTCCGGGCCGGCCTGTACGCCGACCGCGACGCCGGACGCACCACGTACCTGCCCAACACCCAGGTGTGGCTGATCGACCGGCCGGCCACGGGTTTCAACCTCCGGCTCAACGCGACGCACGCGGCCGCGCCCGAGCCGGGCGCCGCCGTCGTGCACGCGAAGCGCCTGATCCTCTGCCCCGGCGGTTACGACCGCCAACTGCCCATCCCAGGGTGGGACCTGCCCGGTGTCATGGCCGCGGGTGGAGTGCAGGCACTGCTCAAGGGAAGCGGCACGCTGGCCGGGCGCCGCGCCGTCGTCGCCGGCACCGGACCTTTCCTGCTGCCCGTGGCAACGGGGCTTGCCCAGGCGGGGGCCGGCGTCGTCGGGATCTGTGAAGCGGGCACGCTCACCAACTGGTTGCGTCATGTCGGCTCGGCGGTGCGGGTGCCGTCCAAGGGCGTTGAGGGCGCGCAGTATGCTGCGTTGCTGGCCCGGTACCGGATCCGCTATCGCATGCGGACGGTCATCACCGAGATCCACGGGGAGGCTCGGGCCGAAGCGGTGACCGTCGCTCGTTTGGGCGTCGACGGGCAGCTTGTGGGCGGCAGTTCCCGGCGGCTCGAGGTGGATCTGGTGGCGCTGGGCTGGGGCTTCACGCCGTCGCTCGAGCTGCCGCTGATGGTCGGGGTGGCCACCCGCAAGGATGTGGACGGCTCGCTGGTCGCTGTGACGGACGAGGCCCAGCGCACCGACGTCGACGGCGTATACCTTGCGGGGGAGGCCACGGGTGTTGGCGGGGCGGTGATGGCCGTCGCCGAAGGGCGCCTGGCCGCGCTGACCGCAGCGCACGACGCCGGTCGCCCGGCTTCGCAGGCGACCCTCGCCCGGCTGCAGAAAGACATCTCGCGCTATCGCAATTTCGCTAAGGCGATGCACGCTGCGCACCCCGTTCCGGCGGACTGGACGCAGTGGCTGACCCCGGATACGACTGTGTGCCGCTGCGAGGAAGTCCCGTATCAGCAAATCCGGGACGCTCACGCCGAACTCGGTGCATCCGACCCGCGCACCCTGAAAATGCTGGCCCGGCCCGGAATGGGATGGTGCCAGGGCCGCGTGTGCGGCTACGCCGTTGCGGACATCACGGCGAGCCTCTGCGGACGCACGACGGCGGCGGAAGACCTCCGCTCGCTCGGCAAGCGGACACTTGCGGCACCGGCCTCGCTGGCCGAGCTGGCCGCGCTGGACCTTACGGGGCCGGCTCCGAATCAACAGACCGAAGAACTCCAGACGGAAGGGTAGAACCATGACAATCGCTCTCGACACCACCACCACGGATCAGCTGGAGGCACTGCTGGCAGACGCCACCTCAGCAGCCGACATTTGGGGCACAACGCCGGCCGCCGCCCGGGGCGTTGCCCTGACCACAGTCGCTGAAGCGCTGGACGCCGCTGTGGATGAACTCGTTCCGCTGGCTCAGCAGGAAACCCATCTCGCGGAGGCACGACTGCGGGGCGAGCTGAAGCGGACCACCTTCCAGCTCCGGCTGTTCGCTGAAGTGCTTTCGGAGGGCTCCTACCTTGACGCGCGGATTGACCATGCCGATCCGGAATGGCCGATGGGTGCACCGCGTCCGGACCTGCGGCGCCAGCTCGAGCCGCTCGGCCCCGTTGTGGTCTTCGCTGCGAGCAACTTTCCGTTCGCGTTCAGCGTCGCCGGCGGGGACACCGCCTCAGCGCTCGCCGCGGGCTGCTCCGTCATCCTGAAGGCCCACTCAGGCCATCCGGGTCTCTCGGAGGCGACGGCCGCCGTCGTCGTCGGAGCGCTTGAGGAGGCGGGCGCGCCGAAGGGGTTGTTCGCGGTGATCTACGGTACCCAGGCCGGCCGCGACGCACTTCTTGATCCGCGGGTGAAGGCGGGCTCGTTCACGGGATCCATTCCCGGCGGCCGCGCCCTGTTCGACCTTGCGAATTCCCGTCCGGAACCGATTCCCTTCTATGGTGAACTCGGCAGCGTGAACCCCACCTTCGTGACGCGGGCAGCGGCTGCAGCGCGGGCCGAGGAGATCGCTTCCGGGTTCGCGGGGTCCTTCACCATGGGCGCCGGCCAGTTCTGCACCAAGCCGGGCGTGCTGCTGGTTCCCGCCGACTCCAGGATTGCCGAGCTTTTGACCGGGACCGAACTGCCCGTACCTGCGAAGCTCCTGAACGACCGCATCCAATCCGGGTACGTCGAGGTCCTTGAGGGCCTCCTGGCCGGGAACTCGTCCGTGCAGACGCTGGTCCGTGGCGATGATGCGCTCGCTGATCCGCCCGCGCCGACCCTGCTGCACACCAGGGTCAATGACCTCCTGAAACAGCACGAGACCCTGCTCGCCGAGTGCTTTGGGCCCAGCGCGCTGGTGGTCAGCTACGAGGACGAGGCGCAGCTGCTCGAAGTGGCTCGCGTGCTCGAGGGCCAGTTGACGGCTACGATCCAGGGCGAGGAGAACGACGACGTCACGGAGCTGGTCCGCCTGCTCGCGAAGAAGGCCGGCCGGGTGCTGTGGAACCAGTGGCCCACCGGCGTCTCCGTGACGTATGCCCAGCAGCACGGCGGCCCGTACCCGGCGACGACGTCCCCCACATCGACATCCGTGGGCACGGCGGCCATCAACCGCTTCCTCCGACCGGTCGCATACCAGGGCTTCCCGCAGCACCTGCTGCCCGAGGCGCTGCAGGACGCGAACCCGATCGGTGTGCCGCAGCGTATCAACGGTCGCCTCAGCTGATCGCATAGGCTCGCTCGGACGGCGGCAGTAGCGGTTTCTGGTGCGGCACTGAGGTGCGGCGCGCGCTCGACGTGCCGCCGCCGTCGTCGTTCTCCGCCGGGCTACACTTCGCGTAAGTCCTGTTCCGCGCATCAAGGAGACCTTCATGGCTGTTCCCGAGATCAACGTCCTCGCCGTCATCCTGGCCACCCTGTCCACGATGGTGGTTGGGACCGTCTGGTACACCCCGAAGGTGTTTGGGACCTACTGGATGCGGGTGGCGAAGGTGACCCCGAGCGGAGACGCGAAGGACGCGGTGAAGCCGATCCTCATCACCCTCGTGGTCAGCTTCATCAGCGCCTGGGTGCTGGCCGGTGGCGCCGCGATCGCGCAGGAGTTCTACGGCGGAAACTTCCTGGTCAACACGCTCATCACCGCGCTGATCCTGTGGGCCGGCTTCACGGCGTCGCGCTTCATCACCCACGACGCCTTCGAGGGACGGCCTGCCGGACTCACCGTCCTGAACTGCGCGCACGAGCTGGTGACGTACCTGGTGATGGCGCTGATCATCGGGCTGTTCGGGATCAGCGGGGCGTAGCGGTCGCTAGCATTGGGGCATGGCTCCCACACTGAACATCACCGGCGACGCTAACGCCGACCAACTGCTGTCCAACGATCCCCTTGCGCTGCTGGTGGGCATGCTTCTGGACCAGCAGGTCGCGATGGAGACGGCTTTCGCCGGGCCGGCGAAAATCAGCGAACGGCTTGGGCGGTTCGACGCGGCTTTCATCGCCGATTACGACGCCGACGCCTTCGTTGAGCTGTGCCGCACCCCACCCGCCGTGCACCGGTATCCCGGCAACATGGCGGGCCGCGTGCAGGCGTTGTGCCGCACCGTGGTGGACGAGTGGGACGGCGATGCCTCAGCGATCTGGACCCGCGGTGAGCCGGACGGCCCGGAAGTGTTGCGCCGGCTGAAAGCGCTGCCGGGCTTCGGTGAGCAGAAGGCGAAGATCTTCCTGGCCCTGCTTGGAAAGCGCTACGGGTTCACGGGTGGGGGCTGGCAGGAGTCAGCCGGCGCTTACGGCGAGGACGGCAGCTACCGTTCGGTTGCCGACATCGTCGATCCCGAGTCCCTCGCGAAGGTGCGCGAGACCAAGCGCGCTGCGAAGGCTGCTGCAAAGGCGAAGTAACCCTGCCCATCGAGAGGCCACTTATAACCGATTCCCGGAAGGGATTTGGTCATAAGTGGCCGCTCGATGCGTAACCGGGCCACGCAAACCCGATCGTAATGGTCATAAGCCGTCTTGACTCATAACAGGGCGCGGGTCTAACGTCATCACCATAAGTACGCTTTGGTTATGACAGTGCAGGAGACCCCATGAAAAGCGGAACCGCCACCGGGCTATGGTTCGCGATTCTTTCCGCGGCTGCTTTCGGCGTCTCCGGGCCCTTCGCCAAGTCACTCCTTGAGGTCGGCTGGAGCCCTGGCGCCGCCGTCGGGATCCGCATTGGCGGGGCCGCCGTCGTGCTGTTGATCCCGTTGCTCATCAGCCTTCGTGGCAGGTGGGGGGTACTGCGCCGCAATGCCCTGACGCTGGTGATCTACGGCGCAACGGCCATTGCGCTCTGCCAGTTCCTCTACTTCAACGCGGTGCAGCGAATGTCCGTGGGAGTCTCGCTGCTGCTGGAGTACCTCGCGCCGGTGCTCATTGTCGGGTGGCTGTGGATCCGGTCCCGCAAGGCCCCAAGCCGCTTGACCACCAGCGGGTCGATCGTGGCGATGCTCGGGCTGCTCCTGGTCCTGGATCTCATCGGTGACCAGCGGCTCGACCCCATCGGCGTGCTCTACGGGCTGGGTGCCGCCGTCTGCCTCGCCGTCTTCTTCATCATGTCCGCAAAGGCCGACGACGACCTCCCGCCCCTCATCATGGCAGGCGGCGGCATGGTGGTCGGCGCGTTGACGATCCTCCTCTTCGGACTGATCGGCGTGATGCCGTTCACGTTCGAGTTCCGGGACGTGACGCTGGCTGGCTGGGAGACCACCTGGGTGATTCCGGTGCTGGGGCTGGTGCTGATTTCGACTGTTCTCTCCTACGTAACCGGCATCTTCGCGGCACGTGGTCTCGGATCCAAGGTGGCGTCCTTCGTGGGGCTGACCGAGGTCATGTTCGCGGTCCTCGCGTCCTGGCTGATCCTCGGCGAGCTGCCGTCGGCCATTCAACTGCTTGGCGGGGCGTTGATCGTCGGGGGAGTGGTGCTGGTTCGCGTTGACGAGCTCCGCCGCGAACCCGAGGCAACAGAGGCGCTTGACCAGCCCAATGCCGTCGAGCCCCTCCCGCGTTAAACGCAATCGACTCTCCCCAAATGGCCTTTCTCAGGGCCAGGACAGGCCCCAGAATCCCCATTTGGGGAGAGTCGATGCAAACTACTTCCCGAACCGGCGCAGCCGCAGCGAGTTTGCCACCACCAGCACCGAGCTCGCCGCCATCGCAGCACCCGCCACCATCGGGTTCAGCAACCCAAGTGCGGCCACCGGAATGCCGATCGTGTTGTAGAAGAACGCCCAGAACAGGTTGGTCTTGATGGTGCCAAGTGTCTTCCGGGACAGTTCGATGGCCTGCGCCACCTGCTCAAGGCTGTTACCCATCACGGTCAGGTCCGCGGCCTCGATTGCGACGTCGGTGCCAGACCCCATCGCGATGCCGAGGTCCGCCTGAGCCAGAGCCGCGGCGTCGTTCACGCCGTCGCCGGCCATCGCTACGGTGGCACCGGATGTCTGCAGCCGCTTCACGGCATCGACCTTGCCCTCGGGAAGCACGTCCGCCATCACATCGTCAGCGGCAATGCCCACCTCCGCTGCGATCTTGCGTGCGACGGCAGCGTTGTCGCCGGTCAGCAGCATCGGCCGCAGCCCAAGCTCCTTCAACCGGGCAATTGCTGCAGCAGAGGACTCCTTCACCGTGTCCTGCAGGCTGATCAGTCCCGCGACCGCACCGTCCACCGCAACCCAGATCGCCGTCGAACCCGCTTCCTGCTCCGCCGCCAGGGCCGAGCGGTGCGCGTCGGTGATAACGACGTCGTTCTCCTCCAGCCAGCCGGCCCGCCCCGCCAGCACAACCGCGCCATCCACCATGCCGCGCACGCCTCCACCTGCCGAGCTGACGAAGTCTCTCACGCGAGGATGCCCCGGCGCGGCTGCGGAGATCGCCTGCGCGATCGGATGCTCGCTCGCGGACTCGACCGCCGCGGCCAGGTTCAGCACCTCATCCCGGCTGCGCGAGCCGAGCACGACGACGTCGGTCACCGAGAGCCGCCCGCTGGTCACCGTGCCGGTCTTGTCCAGGACGATGGTGTCAACGGTGCGGGTGTCCTCGAGAACCTGCGGCCCGCGGATGAGGATACCCATCTGCGCTCCCCGCCCGGTACCGGTCAGCAGGGCCGTAGGCGTAGCGAGCCCCAGCGCACACGGGCAGGCGATCACGAGGACGGCGACGGCGGCAGTGAACGCCGCCTGGATGTCCCCGGTCAGCAGCGCCCACAGAATGAACGTCAGCGCGGCGATCGCGAGCACTACAGGCACGAACACGGCGCTGATCCGGTCAGCCAGCCGGGCGATTGGTGCCTTCCCGCTCTGCGCCTGGCTCACCAGCCGGCCCATCTGCGCCAGCGTGGTTTCGCTGCCGACCCTCGTGGCACGGACAATCAGCCGCCCGGAGGTGTTTATGGTTGCGCCCGTCACCGTGCTGTCGGGGCCTACTTCGACGGGGATGGATTCACCGGTGATGAGCGAGGTGTCGACGGCGCTGCGTCCCTCGACCACGAAGCCGTCGGTGGCGATCTTCTCGCCCGGGCGCACCACGAACTCGTCCCCGTGAACCAACGACGACGCCGGCACCTTGACCTCGACGCGCTCACCATCCCGCTCACGCAGCACTGTGGCGTCCTTGGCACCCAGGTTAAGCAGTGACTTCAGTGCATCTCCCGCACGCTGTTTGGCGTTGGCCTCGAGGTAGCGGCCGAGCAGCAGGAAGGTCACGACGACGGCGGCAACCTCGAAGTAAAGTGCATGTTCCGTCATAGTGCCCATATCCATCCCCACGTGGGCGGTAACCATGGGGTCGGCGATGAGTTGTCCGAGTGAGAACAGATACGCCGCGGTGACGCCGATGGACACCAGGGTATCCATGGTGGAGGAGAAGTGCCGCGCGTTGATCGCCGCCGCCTTGTGGAAGGACCACGCGGACCACGTGACCACGGGCGTGGTCAGTGCAGCCACCACCCACCCCCAATGCGGGAACTGCAGTCCGGGAATCATCGAGATGAGGAACACCGGCACAGTCAGGATGGCAGCGGTAATAAGCCGCGGCCGCAGCTGCGATGCCGTGCCGCCGTGCGACATGTGGTCGTGCTGGTCGTGATCCATCCCGTCCGTCGCCGGCTCACCCTCCGCGGAAGGGCCCGGATGCTGCGGCTTCTTCAACGAGGCGCTGTATCCGGTGGCGTTCACCGTACTCACGATGTCCTGGTCCGAGATGTGCTCCGGGACCGTCACAACCGCCGATTCCAGCGGCAGGTTGACGCTCGCCTCAACGCCGTCGAGCTTGCCCAGCTTGCGCTCCACACGGCCAACGCACGAAGCGCAGGTCATCCCCTGGATATCGAGTTCGACCGTGCGGGTGGTCTGGGCTGTTGCCGGTTCGGTGGTCATGATCGGTCCTTCCTGTCGGCTGTTCGCCGGCGCTGATTAAGCGTCGTTGGAGACCACGAGGTAACCGGCTTCTGCGACGGCCTCGCCGATCTGCTCCGGGTCAAGCTCGCGCTCGGAGGTGACGGTGGCGGTGGAAACCCCGCCCTTGTTCAGGTCAACGGCGACGTTCTGCACGCCGTCGATCGCAGAAATTTCCTCGGTGACGGAATCAACGCAGTGGCCGCAGGTCATGCCGGAGATGCTTACGGTGGTGGTGCTCATGATGTGCTCCTTTGTGGGATGTTGAAACAGTCAGCGCAGCAGGCGGCTGATGGCCGCCGAGGCTTCCTGCACCTTTTCGTTGACCGCCGCAGGATCTCCAGTAGCCTGGGACTCATTGGCGGCGCCGACGACGCAGTGGGCGATGTGCTCCTCGAGGAGGCCGATGCTCACGGCGTGCAAAGCCTTGTTGACTGCGGATACCTGGGTGAGGACGTCAATGCAGTACTTGTCCTCCTCGACCATCCGGGCGATTCCGCGCACCTGTCCTTCGATGCGCTTCAGCCGCCGGAGGTAAGCCTCCTTGTCAGCGGTGTAGCCGTGCTCAGTGGTTGTCTGCGTCATGGTTTCCTCCTCGTGACATTCTCAAGATATACCCACTGGGGGTATGCGGTCAACTACCCCCTAGGGGTATAGGCGGGAACGGTCCGGGGGATGCCCTACGTTAGATAGGGAAGATACGAAAGGCATTCCCCTTATGACCCTCAACCTCGAGGCGTGGCAGAAGCGCGTCCTCCTCGTCCTGGGCCTGCTTGCAGTTGCGGGTCTTTTCGCGCTTGCATTCACCGCGGGGCGCGTTGCCGCGGCGCCGCAGCATCCGGGCAACAACAGCGCGGACGCTGGCTTTGCCCGCGACATGCAGGTCCACCATGCCCAGGCCGTGGAGATGTCGCGGATAGTGCGGGAGCAAACCGACGACGTCGTTATCCGCGCCATCGCGTACGACATCGCCATGACCCAGCAGCACCAGATCGGCCAGATGTTCGCGTGGCTCGAGGAGTGGGGCCTGCCTCAGAGCAGTGACTCGGAACGGATGACCTGGATGTCCGGATCGGGTCACGGGCACATGAATGACGACGGCGGCAGCATGCTTACCCCCGAAGGTCTCATGCCGGGGATGGCCACCCCTGAACAATTGCAGGCCCTGTCCGAGGCAACCGGTGACGACGCTGAGCGCATCTATCTTGAGCTGATGATCGAGCACCACAAGGCCGGCGTTGAAATGGCGCAGGCCGGCGTCGAACTCGCCCAGGAGCCGGAAGTTCGCGAGCTTGCCGAGAAGATGGCAGCGGGCCAGGCAACCGAAATCACCGCCATGGAAGACCTGCTGGCAGAGCTATAGCCGCTCCGACCGGTAGATTAGACCCGACCCCCACGTAAATACAGAAGGAATCAGCGCGTTGAACAAGAAGCGAGCTCAGGAGAATGCAGACCGCCAGGCGCGCCTGGCGGCCATCCAGTCCCAGCAGCGGGCCAAGGAACGGAAGCGGAATACTTTCATCTTCGGCGGTATCGCGCTTGTCATCGTCGCGATCATTGTGGCTGTGAGCCTGGTGATCGTGCAGCAGGTCCAGGAGAACAACCGGCTCGATGCGCTTGCCCAGTCTGACATCGAGGGGGTCGAGGAAATCGAGGTGGCCTCGTTCAACCACGTAGACGGCCCGGTGGAATATGACCAGGCGCCTCCTGTGGGCGGCGACCACAACGCTGTCTGGACAAACTGCGGCGTCTACACGCAGCCGCTGCCGAACGAGAACACCGTGCACTCGCTTGAGCATGGCGCCGTCTGGATCACGTACCAGCCTGACCTTCCGCAGTCGGAGATTGACGCCCTCACTGAACTCGTCGGGGATCGCAGCTACGTTCTCCTGAGCCCTTACGAGGGCCAGGAGTCCCCCATCATGGCTTCGGCCTGGGGCTTGCAGCTCGGCGTCGACACAGCAGCCGATGAGCGGCTCGAGACGTTCCTCACCAAGTACATCCAGGGTGAGCAGACCCGTGAGCCGGGCGCCCTGTGCAGCGGGGGCCTTGACCCTTCGGCCTAAACGCACTTCGCGGATCGACTCTCCCCGAATGGTCCTTATGAGGCTCTAAACGGCCCTGAAAGGAACCATTCGGGGAGAGTCGATTTCGTCAGTGGCCGGTGAGCGCCGCTGCGGCCGCCGCCACGAGTTCCGGGTCGGTGACGTCGTAGTCCTCTTCGCCGCCGCCAGGACCCGAAGCGCCATCGCGGCGCGCCGCCCGTGCGGATAGGTGGATCCCGTCAAGGCCTGACAGCGCGGGAATGTCGGCGAGACGCACTCCGCCGCCGGCCTGGATTTGCGGGTTGCCGCCGGCGATTTGGCGCAATTCCAGTAGCATCCCAACGCCTTCGCCGGCGGTTCGTGCCCCACCCGAGGTGAGCACGCGATCCACGCCGAGCTGACGCAGCTCAACGATCAAGCTCTCCACGGGAAGCCCCCGCTCAAGCAGGACATCGACGCAGCGGTGCACAGTGATCTCCGCACCGGGATTCACGCCGCGCGCCGCGTCAATAATCCGGCCCAGGGCCTCAGCATCCAGGGACGTGTCACCGTGGGTCAGCGCACCGATGACGACGCCGGCAGCCCCCGCGCGCACCGCCTGTTCGGCTTCGGCGACCATCAGGTCGACTTCGGCCGGCGAATACACGTACCCGCCGCCGCGAGGGCGTACGAGCACGTGCACACCTATCCCGACGGCAACCGCCTGCTCCACCGCGGCCAGCGAGGGACTGTGCCCGCCCATCCGCAGGGCCGCGCAGAACTCCACCCGGTCGGCGCCGTTCTCAAGGGCGGTTCGCGCACCCGCGGCGTCCTGTACTGCGATCTCCAGTGTTGTCATGTTCCGGGACGTTACCGGAAAACCAGGAACACTAGATCTTCCTGAGACTCCAGAACGCGAGCCCGGCAGCAGCGACCATGACGGCCGCGCCGATCCCGGAGGTGAGCACCACGCCGCTGTCGAACGCGTGGAACGCCGAGTCAAGCAGCAAGGATCCGGTCTGCGCCGGCAACTCCGACGCGACGTTGACCGCGCCGCCCAGGGTCTCCGTCGCCGTCGTGCCCTGCTCTGTGCTCAGCCCGGTGGGCAGCGCGAGGTGCTGCTGGTAGGAGGCGAGCAGGATGCTGCCGAGGAGTGCGGTCCCGAAGACTGATCCCACTTCATAGGCCGTTTCGGAGACAGCCGATGCCGCGCCTGCCTTTGGTGCGGGCACGCTGGAAAGTATGAGGTCGTTCGAAACGGTCTCGGAGGCACCTACTCCCGTTCCCAGCAGCACGAACGCCGTCAGCAGTGTTGCAACGGAGCCGTTCTGGCCGGTCAGGGCAACGAATGCGTAGGCACCGGCTGAGAGCAGCAGCGCTGCGGGAACCACCACGTGCGGCGGAACCCGTCTGACGATCGGCACCACCACCAGGCCCGCGACGATCGTCATCACGAGTCCCGGCAGCAGGATCACGCCTGCCTCCAGTGGGCTGTACCCGAGCACAAGCTGCAGGTGCTGGGACACGAAGTAGAGGAACCCGACGAGCGCGAAGATCGCGAGCAGGTTCACCAGCACGGCGCCCGTGAACGGCCGCACGGCGAACAGTCGCACGTCCAGCATGGGGTTCTCGCGCTTCAGCTGCCGCCGGACAAACACCGTGCCGGCCACAAGCCCGACGACGACGGCGGTGACAGCCAACGCCGTCGATCCGCCTTTGGCGAGGGTCTTGATGGCGAAGACGATCGGCAGCATGGTGCTGATGGACAGAACGATGCTCAGGTAGTCCACTCGGCCCGGGTTGGGGTCGGAGGATTCCGGCACCAGCAGGGGTGTAACCGCGAGCAATACCAGCAGCACCGGCACGGCGAGCAGGAAGACAGAACCCCACCAGAAGTGCTCCAGGAGCGCCCCGCCCACCAGGGGGCCGAGGGCTGCGCCGGCCGAGAAGCCAGCAGCCCAGACGGCGATGGCCACCCGGCGCTGGTTGCGGTCAAGGAAGATGTTCCGGATGAGTGAGAGCGTTGAAGGCATCAGCATGGCGCCGAAAACGCCCAGCCCAACACGCGCGGCGACGAGGAATTCGGCCGTCGGAGCGAAAGCGGCGACCACGGAAATTACGGCGAAGCCGGTGGCGCCGATCATGAGGAGGCGGCGCCTGCCGAAGCGGTCACCGAAGCTGCCCATGGCGACAAGCAGGCCGGCGAGCACCAGCGGATAGCTGTCGATGATCCACAGAAGCGTGGTCCCGCTGGTGTTGAAGGCGAGCGAAATCTCCGGCATTGCGAAGCTCAGTACGGTGTTGTCGACCGCCACCAGAAGGACGGGAAGCATGAGCGCAGCCAGCGCCATCCACTCGCGGCGGCCCGCGCGGGCCGCCGTGGCGGTAACAAATTCCTGGGTGGAAGGCTGGGTGTACTGCGTCATGTCTTCAAGACTATACCGTCCAGCCGGTACAGTAAAGTCGCCAAGCTTCAGTATGATGAACCTCATGGCCAGTGCCCGTGAACGGATCCTCGACAGTTATGAAGACATCCTCATCAGGGATGGTGAGCGAGGGGCCACCATGGAGGCGGTTGCTGCTGCGGCCGATGTTTCCAAAGGCGGGTTGCTGTACCACTTCCCGTCCAAGGAGGCGCTGGTGGATGGGTTGGCCGAGCGGTTGGAAGCCCTTGCCGCAAGGGACCGCGAGCTGATGATTGCGGACCCTGAGGGCCCGGCCCGGTTCTACGTGCGCACGTCGATGTATGAGAACAGTCCGTTGGACCGGGCACTCGTTGCCATGGCGCGGCTCGCTCAGCAGGGGCACCCCAAGGCCCAGGCCAGCTTCACGCTGATCCAGGTGCAGTGGCTCGATGCGCTGGAAGCACACCTCGGAAGCCGACGGGTTGCCCGCGCCATCAAGCTCATGGGGGATGGACTCTACTATGACGCCGCGTTTTTCGAGGGCGCCAGCTCCGAGCGCCAGACCGAGGAGGATCTCAACGACGTCCTCGCGATCGTGGACCTCGTTGTGCGCGAAGGGGCGCGGGCCGGCGGGAAGTAGGCACCTGTTGGCCGGTTGACGCCAGGTCTACGATGCTTCCATGAGCGATCGGCAGTGGGCGGGACACGTTTTCATCGGCATGAGCGTTGACGGCATGATTGCCCGCGCGGACGACGATCTCGACTGGCTCACCGGCGGCACCGCGGGAGATGCGGATGACCCCGACAAGTCCGGCTTCACGGAGTTCATGCGGTCCGTTGATCACCTGGTCATGGGCAGGAGTACCTACGAAATCGTCCTTTCCATGGGCGAGTGGTTCTATGGCGACACTCCCGTGCTTGTCCTCAGCACCAGTTTGCAGACCGACGACCCGCGCGTGCACATCGTCCGCTCCCTTGAGGAGGCGGTTGCCAAGCTTGACGACGACGGCGCCCGCAACGTCTACGTCGACGGCGGCAGAACGGTTCGCAGCTTCCTCGCGGCCGGCCTGATCCGTTCACTCACGCTCACCCGTGTCCCGGTGTTGATCGGCGAAGGAAAACCGCTGTTCGGCGCCGTGCCTGCGGATATTCGGCTGCAGCTTGACGAGGTGAAGTCGTTCAAGGGCGGAGCGGTGCAGACGCGCTATACCGTCCTGTAGGAACCTCTTGACGCCGCGGTTGAACAGGAATAATCTACAACCAAATGGTTGTAGATGAGCTTTCAGATTCAGACGTTGACCGGTTGTTCCACGCTCTGGCGGATGCAACGCGGCGGGACATAGTCGCCCGCGCCATCACCGGCGAACATTCGGTCTCGGCCCTGGCCGCCCACTACGCCATGAGTTTCGCAGCAGTGCAGAAGCATGTGGCTGTGCTGGAGCGCGCTTCCTTGGTCAGCAAGGAGAAGCGTGGAAGGGAGCAGATTGTGCGGGCCAATCTTGACGCAGTTCGAAAGGCCCGGCGTCTGCTCGACGAATACGAGAAAATCTGGCGGCAGCGCGTCGACCGGATTGCCGACATCCTCGCCGAGAAGTAGCGGTTTCGCCGAATAGGAAGGCAGCATCATGGCAGTCATCAGTACGGAAAAGGACATCGAGGCACTCAGCCTCACCCTCGTCGCGGAGTTTGATGCCGGCGTCGAACGCGTCTGGCAGGTCTGGGAGGATCCGCGACAGCTTGAGCGTTGGTGGGGCCCGCCCACATGGCCTGCCACCTTCGAGAAGCACGAACTCCGCCCCGGTGGCTCGGCCAGCTACTACATGACCGGCCCCGACGGTGAGAAGAGCCGCGGTTGGTGGGAATTCACCACCGTCGAAGCTCCGCACCGCCTGGAGTTCGACGACGGGTTCGCCAACGAGGACGGCTCCAAAGCGGAGGAGATGGGGGAGACCCACGCCGTCGTTACCCTCGAGGAGGTCGACGCCGGTCGCACCCGGATGACAGTCGCATCCCGTTTCGAAAGCGCCGATCAACTGCAGCAGATGATCGAGATGGGCATGGAGGAGGGTCTGCGGGAGGCCATGGGCCAGATCGACGTCATCCTCGCCGAGCGGGCCAGCGTCTGAGTTGTCATTCCCCGCAGGTTTGAAGCTGATCCCCGGCGTGTCTGTCAGGACACGCCGGGGTTTCACGCTTCACGGCCGCCATACCTGCACGGAATGGAGCCGGTTCAGGCCTTGACGGCCAGCACGTTGCATCGGGCTCCGAGCAGGATGGTCTGGGCCGTGGACCCCATGATCAGCTTGCCCACCGGCGTGCGGTGGCGCAGCCCGATGACAATGAGGTCCGCTTCATGACGGACGGCTGCCTCGAGTACGTCTTCCGCAGCCGTGTCGTTGGAGGTTCCGTGCTGCACGGTGAAGTTCACACCGGATTCACGGAGAGTCTCCTCAAGCCGCGCCATGTCGTTGTTATCGGCGTAGGCCGGATCCACCAGGCGGTCCGCCCGGGTGGTATTGACGACGACGACGGTCCCGCCTCGCTTCCGCGCCTCACCGATTGCGGCGGAAGCAGCGGCGTCACCGAGTGCGTTCGGAACGTAACCGAGCACGACGGCGCTCATCGTTCGCCTTCCTTCACATGGGCAGGTTCGGGCAGGGGTTCATCCACGATCTCTGATTCCATAGCTCGCTGCCGACGCCTCAGCCAGAAGGACAGAGCGAAGATCACGATGAGCACGATGTAGATCGTGGCCGCGATCGGTGTGCTGACCAGCGCTGTCGGATCCCCCTGGGAGATGGCCAGCGATCGCCGTAACTGATCCTCGAAGATGGGACCGAGGATGATCCCGACAACCAGCGGAGCAATGGGATAGCCGTAGCGCCGCATGAAGAAGCCCAGCAGGCCAACCACAAGAAGGATGAACACGTCCACCGGCGTGAAGTTGACCGAGAATGCGCCCATCGCTGCGAAGACAAGGATCCCGGCGTAGAGGTAGGGCCGGGGAATCTGCAGGATTTTCACCCAAATGCCTACCAACGGCAGGTTCAGGACCAGGAGCATCAGGTTACCGACGTACAGGCTGGCGATCAGTGCCCACACCAGCGCACCCTCGACCTCGAACAACAGTGGTCCGGGCTGGATGTTGTAGCGCTGGAAGGCGACGAGCATCATGGCGGCGGTCGCCGTCGTCGGTATGCCGAGGGTCAGCAGCGGTACCAGCACGCCGGCTGCGGCCGCGTTGTTCGCGGCTTCCGGGCCGGCAACACCTTCGATGGCGCCCTTGCCGAACTGCTTCCGTCGCTCGCCCTTCGCGAGTTTCCGCTCCGATGCGTAGGAGAGGAAGGTGGCGACGTCGGCCCCGCCGGCTGGGATAGTTCCTACCGGGAAGCCGATGAAGGTTCCGCGCAGCCACGGCTTCCAGGAGCGTTTCCAGTCCTCGCGCCGCATCCAGTTGGTCCAGCGACCGGCCACCGGAATCACCTTGACGGGTCCGTGGCGCAGGCGCGATGCAACATAGAGCGCCTCTCCCACGGCGAAGAGCGCAACGGCAACGAGCACAACGTCGATGCCGTCCGCGAGGAACGGGCTGCCGAAGGTGTAGCGCTGCTGGGCCGTGAGGGCATCGACGCCCATGAGCGCGATGAACAGGCCCAGGGCAAGGGAGGCGAGCCCGCGCAGGACCGAGGCCCCGAGCAGGGCGCCGACCGTCAGGAAGGCAACGATCATCAGCGCGACGTACTCTGTCGGGCCGATCTGCACGGCGAACTCGGCGACGTAGGGTGCCACGAAGCTCAGCAACACCGTCGCCACGGTGCCGGCGATGAACGAGCCGATTGCCGCCGTCGCAAGCGCGGCTGCGCCACGGCCCGCCTTGGCCATCTTGTTTCCCTCGAGAGCCGTCACGATGGACGCGGATTCACCGGGAGTGTTCAGGAGGATCGATGTCGTTGATCCGCCGTACATACCTCCGTAGTAGATACCCGCGAAGACGATGATCGCCGCCGTCGGGTCGAGGCTGTAGGTAATGGGCATCAGCAGCGCCACTGTCATGGCGGGACCGATTCCGGGCAGTACTCCTACGGCAGTTCCCACCAGCACACCGCCGAGTGCGTACAGGAGGTAGATGGGCTGCATTGCAACGCTGAAGCCTTCCAGCAGCGCGAGGAAGTTATCCATTGAAGATTTCCACCCCTTCCAGGAGGAATCCCGCCGGCAGCGAAACTCCGAGGAGCCCCGCGAACACGAACTGGAGAATCAGTGCGAGTACGACGGCGATGATTGCGTTGCGCCACCATGGTTTGGCTCCGAGGGACCAGGCGGCACCGAAGAAGAGCACGGCCGCTGCGACGGGCCAGCCGAGGGGAACGATGAGTGCAATGTGGACGGCGAGGAAACCGACCAGTTTGCCGACTGTGAGCCAGTCGGTCTTCACATCGGGGTCGATGTCCTCGCCCTCCTCTGCTGCTCCAGTGTGACCGCGGAACAGCTGGATGACGAGGCCGAGCCCGATCACCACCAGAATTCCCGAAACGATGAAGGGGAACACCTTGGGCCCAACTACCCCTGCGGACGGAGGAACGGGAATCCCTGCACCGGCAACGAAACCGACCACGCCCACGAGGACGATGATTCCCGCGAAGATCAGTTCTCCGAGAGGCCGGACGGGCGCAGTGTCAATACTGCGCCCACTCGACGACCCGCTGTTAGGAACATTCATCGCTACTACAGCAAACCGATCTCGGTCAGCGTGGTCTTGACTGCCGCGATGTCCTCTTCGAGGAACGCGTCGAACTCTTCGCCGGCCAGGAAGGCATCGGACCACGCGTTCGTCTCAAGGGTGGCCTGCCAGGACTCCGTTTCCGCCATCTCGGTCACAAGTTCGGTGAGTTCGGCGGCCTTCGCCTCATCGATGCTGCCGGGCGCTACCACTCCGCGCCAGTTGGTGAGGACGAGGTCCACGCCCTCGTCGGTGAGCGTCGGGACCTCGGGAAGCAGCGCGGCAGGTTCGGCGCCGGAAACCGCCAGCGCGCGCAGCTCGCCGGCCTTTACCTGTTCGGCGTACTCGCCTACGCCGGAGATGCCGGCCGCCACCTTGTTCCCCAGGAGGGCTGCAAGGGACTCCCCGCCGCCGGAGTATGGAATGTAGTTCAGGTTTTCGGGACTGATATCAGCCTGCTTGAGCAGCTGGCCTGCAAGGATGTGGTCCGCGCCGCCGGCAGATCCGCCGGTGACCGCAACTCCCTGGCCGTCCTCCTCAATGGCCGAAAGGAGGTCATCGATGGTCTGGTAGGGGGAGTCAGCCGGGACGACGACGATCAGCGGCTCTTCGGTGAGCCGTGCGATAGGCGTGGTGTCCTCGATGCGGTTCGCTGCTGCGTTGGTCTCCACGGCGCCGACCATTACATAACCCATCACCATGAGCGTGTTGGGATCCTGTTCGGTAGCCAGCTGGGCCAGCCCGTTGGTTCCGCCCGCCCCGCCAACGTTGACGACCGACGCGTTGCCCACGAGGTCGTTCTCCTGCAGATCTTTCTGCATCGCGCGGCCGGTCTGGTCCCACCCACCGCCGGGGTCGGCGGGGACGATGATGTTCAAGCGGTCAATACCGGATTCCGCCTGCCCGCCGCCGGAGGTGCTGCCGCATGCGGAGAGAGCGAGGACGGAGGCGACGCCGAGGACGCCGACGGTCGACAAGCGCTTCTTTGTGCTTTCGAGATTCATGGTTGGGGATCCTTCCTTGCGTGTGATGCGCCTCACCACACGTTCCGGTCAAGCGTAGGAAGGGGGGAACCTCACCGGAACCATACGGTCACAACGTGCGTAGTGGTCATTGTGGTCACGACCTTCGGACGGTCTCCATAGCGTCAACCGTGCCAAAATGGAAGCATGATCCGGTCAATGTCGCTAAGATCACAGTTGTTCTTGCTGCAGCTGCTGATCGTGCTGGTCATTGTGCTGGTGGCCGGCTCCGTTGCCGTCCGGATGCAGGAGCAACAGATCCGCGACGCCTACCAGTCCCGCATGGTCGGGGTGGCCCGTTCCATCGCCCAGTTGCCCTCCATAATTGACGCGTTTGACGATGAGGACCCGAGCGCCGTCATCCAGCCGATTGCCGAGCTCACCACGCAGGCCACCGGGGTCACCTATGTAGTGGTGACGGACGACGTCGGCATCCGCTACTCGCATCCCAACCCGGCGATGATCGGTCAGATGGTGTCCACCGACCCCTCCGTTCCCCTGTCCGGTGAAACCTACATAGGTACGCAAACCGGAACGCTCGGCGAATCGTGGCGGGTGAAGGTCCCTATCTGGAGTGATGAGGGAACGGTCATCGGCACTGCGTCGGTCGGTACGCTCGAGTCCACGCTCGCTGCCGACCTGCAGGAGGACCTTCCGGTGCTGCTCGGCTGGCTGGTACTTGCTGCGCTCGCCGGAACCGCCGGGTCAATCTGGATCTCGCGCCTGATCTGGCGCCGCATCTATCGCCTCGAGCCCGAGGAAATCGCGGCGCTGCTGGAAACCCGCGACGCCATGATCCATGGGATAGGCGAGGGTGTAGTGGCCGTCGATGAACGCGGCAGGATCGCCGTGCTCAATGATGAAGCGAAGCGGTTGCTTGACGTGGGGGACGAGGTGCGCGGACGCCCGGCGGCTGATGTTCTTGATCCCTCGCTCGCCGGAATGTTCGGAGCGGCGGGAGACACTGACGAGACAGTTCTGGTCGGTGAACGCGTGCTCCTCGCCCGCTCGAGTGACGCCGTCGTTGACAGTCGGCGGGTTGGTGCGGTCCTGATCCTGCGTGACCGCACTGAACTGCATCAACTGCTGCTGGACCTCGACGGCGCGCGGGACGTCACCCAGGCGCTCAGAAGCCAGGCTCACGAGTTCGCGAACAAGATGCACGTAATTTCCGGGTTGCTGGAACTGGGCCAGACCAGCCAGGCCGTGGACTTCATTTCCCGGTCCGGACACGGCGGATCAGTGGTTTCCGGGGAGTTGTCACCGGGCATCACGGATCCCGACGCCGCCAGCCTGCTCATGGCGAAAAGCACCATTTGCGCGGAGAAGGGCATCACGCTGATCGTCGACGCAGCGTCAACGTTCCATCCGGACAGCACCACCGATCCGGTAACTGTGCTCGGGAACCTCATTGATAACGCGACGGAAGCGATCGGGTCCAACGGAACCATCCACGTGCTGCTTACCTCGGACGCCGATGGTTGTTGCGTTGTGGTGTCCGATGATGGCCCCGGCATTCCGGACGAGCTGCGCGAGCGAATCTTCTCCTCGGGCTTCTCAACCAAGGAGTCGCCCAGCACGGGTTCGCGAGGCTTCGGCCTGGCGCTGGTTGAGAGGGTTGCCCGCCGTCGGTGTGGCTCGGTCGCGGTCGGACAGTCCGTCCTGGGCGGAGCGCAGGTTACCGTCCACCTTGCCCCAGCACAGGCGCCCGCAGCGCAGGCGCCTGGGCTCAGCGGGACGCTGAGTAAGTGACGCACATTCGAACACTGGTTGTGGACGACGACCAGGAGATTGCCGGTGTGCACACAGGGTTCCTGCTGGCGCATGGCGATTTCGACGTCGTTGGCGTAGCCCACTCGGGCACCCAGGCGCTCGAGATGGTGCGCGAGCTGCAACCGGAACTGATGCTGCTCGACATTCACCTGCCGGACATGTCAGGAATAGAGGTCCTGCGGGCGGCAAGGAACCTGCCTGGCGAACCCGTGGACATCATCGCGATCACTGCGGCCCGTGAACTGGAAACCGTGCGGGCGGCGATGGCGGGAGGAGTGCTCCACTACCTGGTGAAACCCTTCAACTCAAGGGTGCTCATGCAGCGGCTGGACGACTATGTGCGGCACCGTGCGCGGATTCTTGAGCACAGCTCATCGTCTGCATCGCCCCTCGATCAGGAGCGGATTGACCGATTACTTGCCACAGCGCCCACGCGCCCACCCGCCGCGAACCGTCCGGCATACCAGGGCACTCTTCCGAAGGGGCTTTCGCAGCCGACTCTCGAATCGGTCATTGGTGCACTCCGCTCGTCGGGCGCAGGCTCCTCCGCGTCCGAGGTGGCGGGGATGCTGGGCCTGGCAAGGGTGAGCGCCCGCAGGTATCTCGAGTTCCTGGTGACGCAGGGAAGCGCGCGCATTGTGCCCAAATACGGTGCTGCAGGCCGGCCGGAGAAGTTCTACGTGTGGACCAGGACGGACATCAGCAAGTAGCGCATACCTAGAGGTGTCGGAGGTAACGCCCGGGCGCCTTGAGGAACTCGCGCCAGTTGTGTACCAGGTCCAGGTCCTCCCAGTCCCGTTCCCGCAGCCCCCACTCACCGACTTCGAGGATGCGCGCTCCCGGCAGCGCAGCGAGCAGCGGGGAGTGCGTCGACAGGAGGACCTGCGACTTCCCGTCTGCGAGGAGCTGCTTGAGCACTCCGGCCAGCGCCAGGCAGCCGGAGAAGGACAGCGCGGATTCCGGTTCATCCAGGACCCACAGGCCGGCACCGCGGAAGCGATCGACCGCGAGTTCGAGGAAGGACTCACCGTGGGACATGTCATGGAATGAGACGTCATCGCGACCTGATGGCAGCCCTCGGTTCTTCTCCAGGTACGTGAAGAACCCGTGCATGGTCTCGGCCCGTAGGAAATATCCCCGCCTGGTTGTGCCCGCGTTCCGGATCAGCTGAAGGTGCTCACCCAGTTCCGACTCGGATGCCCGCGTACTGTGCATGGCGCCGGTGGAACCGCCTTCGAGCGAAAGCCCGTACGCGCCGGCGATTGCCTCAATCAGTGTGGATTTCCCGGAGCCGTTCTCGCCCACGAATACAGTGGCGGGACCAAGCTCCAGGCCCTCATCGAGGAGCTGCGCGACCGGCGGCAGGGTGGCAGGCCAGGCATCACGCTTCAGCGGCTGCTCGCGCTTCTCCTCCAAACGTCGAATGGGAAACCGGTCAAATGCCATGAGCCCAGTCTCGCAGCCACCCCTGACACCGGGTTACGCTCAGCGGGGATCACCGGAGATGAAGGAGGAAGCCGATGGATAGCATCGAAATTCTTCCCGACCCGCACGCGGAGGAACTGATCCGCAGGGATTGGGCGCGGCTCCAGGACTCCGACCTGCCGTCGCAGGCACGGCACACGGCCGCTTCCAATCGCCCACATATCACGCTTCTCGCCGCACCAGCAGTGCCGGACCATTTCGATCCGGCGCTTCAGGGGCTGAACGAGACACTGCCTATTGGCGCGCACACCGCCGGCCTGATGGTGTTCCGGACCGGGCGGGGGCTCGTGCTGGCGCGCGCCGTCGTCGTCGGCGTTGCCCTGCTTGAATTGCACCGCAAGGTGCACCAGGCGCTCGCCGATGTCCCGAAGATCGCTGAAAACTCTGTGCCCGGGCGGTGGATCCCGCACCTCACGCTTGCGCGCGGCTTGAGTCCGGACCAACTTGCGCGCGCCGTCGAAATCCTGCCGCCTGACCATGGAAGCATCACCCTGGCCGGCTTACGGCGCTGGGACAGCCACCAGCGCACGACGACGGCGCTCGCCTCACGCTAGTAGCGCCGTCACCACGATGAGGCTCGGTACCGCGAGGGCGGAGGTCAGCACGATCACGTCGCGTGCGATCGGTATTCCGCGGTTGTATCGGCTCGCGAAGAGGAAGGTGTTCTGCGCGGTCGGCAGCGCGGACATCACCACAGCGGCGAAGAGGAGTTCGTTCTCGAGCCCGAATGCGAATCGGGCAAGGACGTAGGTGATCAACGGCATCGCCGCAGTCTTGATCAGGGTGGCGACAATAACCTCGGCCCGGTATTCGCGTGCTCCGAGCGGGCGGCTCCCGCGCAGGGACATACCGAAGGCCAGCAACACCAGGGGAACGGCCGCTCCGCCGAGGAGCACGAGCGGCTCGAACACCGCGTCCGGGATCTCAAGGCCGGTCCACGCCACCACGACGCCCAGAATGGAGGCGATGATGATCGGATTCCGCACGGGCTGGGTGATGATGCGCTTGAAGGAGGCCTTACCGCCGGAAGTGAGGTCGAGGAAGCCCAGGTAGAAGGGTGTCAAGATCAGCAGTTGTACCAGCAGTACCGGGGCCACCGCCGTCGCATCTCCGAGGGCATAGAGGGCGATCGGAATGCCGATGTTGTTGGCGTTCACGTATGAGCCGGTCATGGCACCAACCGCTGTCTCCGCGGCCTTTCGGCGGAACCAGATCCTACTCAGCAGCACGTACAGCAACGCCGACGCAACCGAACCCAGGAGGGCAACGGGTGCGTAGGCAGAGAACACCACCGCGAGGTCCGCTTGCGCAAGGATGGTGAAGAGCAGCGCCGGGTTGGTGATGAAGAAGGCCGTACGGCTGAGCACATTCGCCGCATCCCGGCCGGCAAGTTCAAGCCGCCCGGCAACGTACCCGACGAGGATTACTGCGCCCACGATGGCAAAGCCGATCAACACGCCTGCCATCGGGCGACCCTATCTCTGTGTGTGGTGGGCGGATCAGCGCAGGTGGTTTACCAGGTTGTCCGCGATGCCGGTGTAACTGCCCGGGGTAAGTGCGAGCAGCCGCTCCTGGGCCTCCGGGGAGAGCCCGAGCCCGAGGACGAACTCGCGCATTCGGTTCGCATCCACCCGGTGGCCGCGGGTGAGGTCCTTCAGGCGCTCGTAGGGGTCCTCCATGCCAGGCGTTCCGGCGATCGCTTCGGCCCGCATGACCATCTGGATCGCTTCGCCGAGGACTTCCCAGTTGGTATCAAGGTCGGCGGCGAGGACGGCGTCGGCAACGTCGAGGCGCTCAAGGCCCTTTGCCACATTGGAGATGGCGAGCAGCGAGTGACCGAAGGCGACGCCGATGTTCCGCTGCGAGGAGGAATCGGTGAGGTCACGCTGCCAGCGTGAGGTGACAAGCGTGGAGGCGAGGACGTCCAGCAAGGAGCAGGAGACCTCCAAGTTGGCTTCCGCGTTTTCGAAGCGGATCGGGTTCACCTTGTGCGGCATGGTTGAGGAACCGGTGGCGCCGGCGACCGGCACCTGCGCGAAGTAGCCAATGGAAATGTAGCTCCACACGTCGGTGCAGAAGTTGTGCAGGATGCGGTTGAACCGGGCGACGTCGGCGTACAGCTCAGCCTGCCAGTCGTGCGATTCGATCTGCGTGGTGAGCGGGTTCCACGTGAGGCCCAGGCCTTCGACGAACTGCCGGGCGACGCTTTCCCAATCGGCACCGGGTACGGATGCCACGTGCGCTGCGTAGGTTCCCGTTGCGCCGTTGATTTTGCCCAGGTACTCGGTTCTGCGGATCCGCTCGAGCTGGCGGCCCAACCGGTGTGCCACGACGGCGAGCTCTTTGCCGAGGGTGGTGGGCGTGGCCGGCTGCCCATGGGTGCGGGACAGCATGGGCACCGACCGCGATTCTTCGGCCATCGCCTTCACCTGCTCCACGAGTGACGACGCCGCCGGCAGCCACACTGCTTCCACCGCACCTTTCACGCCGAGGGCGTAGGAGAGGTTGTTGATGTCCTCCGAGGTGCAGCCAAAGTGGATGAGCGGCTTGAGGTGCGCGATGCCGAGGCCCTCAAGACGGCTTCCGATGAAGTACTCCACGGCCTTGACATCGTGGACTGTCACGCGCTCAATCTCCGCGAGTTCACTCACGGCGGTGCCGTCGAAGGAGGTGACGATCTCCCGCAGGCCGCTTTCCTGCTCGCTGGTCAGTGGTTTTGTTCCAGGCAGCACGGAGTTACGGGTCAGGTGAATGAGCCACTCCACTTCAACGTGCACACGGTCGCGGTTAAGAGCTGCTTCAGAGAGGTAGTCAACGAGCGGCGCGGCGGCTGGGCGGTACCTGCCATCGAGGGGACCCAGTGCGATGGGAACCTGGCTATCACCCTGGCGGATCGATACGGACGCAAGGCTTACCCGGGAGGAGTCAATGGAAGGCATGGAACCAATTCTTCCATGACCCGCGCGCTTGCCCTGCTTGGATGACAACTCCTCCACAGCCACCAATTCCGGGCGACTTACGCACATACCGCACGCGGCGCCGTCGTCGTCCTTCTCGCAGGCCTAGCGTTTTCGAAGAGGCAAGATGCGGATCAGAGGGGGCAGGAGCATGTTTCAAAGTACGACGCCGGCACTTTCGTTCGGGGCCGCGTCCGGTGAGGTGGCTGCTGAGTATGCAGGACACCTCAGGGTTCAGGCAGAAACCCTTGAGGAGGTCCGCACGCGTCTGTGCGGGGCGCAGGACATTGAATGGGAATCGCCTGCAGGGCGGAAGTTCAAGGAGTATCTCGGTGAGCGTATCCAGGCGGTTGCCGACTGCGCGTCCCGAATGCGCGAGGCCGCCGTCTCCCTTGATGCATATTCTTCGGCTTTGCAGGCAGCGGAAGTGACGATGGCGGCCGGGCAGTGAGCGATGACCTTCTGCCGGTTGTCGCCCGGCCTGATCAAGACGCAATTGCACGGGTTGTTGGCGGAGCCGGAGGCATTCGCTTCCAGTGGGAGGAACTGGATAGGGGCGTACAGGTCATTCAAAATGCAGCTGAGCGCATGCGGGAGGTGATGGATGGCGTCGGCTGGATGGCCGTGGGCGTTACGAGGCTGCAGTCGTGTCCGGCCGGAGTGAAGGTCTACGCAGCCGGATCTCGCGCACTCGATTCAGTCCATGCTGCGCAGGCCAGCGTGCAGGCAGCCGAAGCAGAGCTGCAGGAAACTGCAGACAGAATCCGTCTCAGCAGGGTTGGCTACGCCATGGCGGAACTGGAAGTGCATCTCAGATTCGCCGCCCTCGCCCCGATTCAGGACCTCAGCGACTCAGTCAGCAGCTTGCCGTTCCTCTCGTCCCATTTGCGCGTTCAGAAGACTGGGACCTCGGAGGTCGCCCTCAGCGGGACTGTCGAAGGGTTGCTTGCGCGAGTTTCCCAAGTGGAAGGCGAGCCCGGTTCGGCGTTCGAGGTACTTGAGGTGGAAGGGGAGAGCGGGCTTACCTATGTGGTGGTGCTTCAGGGCACGGAAGGCTCGGAATGGGCCAATGCCTTCAGCGCTGTCGGCGTCACGGAGGCTGAACAGGCAGACAGCCTCTATGTGAACGACGCCGTTGCCCGCGGGCTTGAAGAGGCGGGTGCGCCTGAGGGCGCGAACGTCGTCCTGGTCGGCTATAGCCAGGGCGGTATGCACGCCATGAACCTCGCAAACAGCGGACCCGTACAGGAGAAATACTCGGTGAGTACGGTCATCACCGCGGGATCACCGACCGATGATGAGGCAGCTCCGGAAAGCACGAACTACCTTCACCTGAAGCACGAGCTCGACGCCGTGCCGTGGGCTGACATGCAACCGAAGGCCGACGCCCGTAATCAGGTCACGGTGGTGCAGGATAACCCCGTGTTCCTGCTCCCTGGCGAGGATTTCGGGCTGGGCCCGGCACACAAACTGCGAAGCTACGAGGCTGGAGCCCGCGCTGTCGATGACAGCGCACACCCGTCCATAGCCCCGATTACTGCCGCACTGGGCGCCGCCGTCGTTGGTTCGACAGCCAAACGGCACGTCTTTTCCGTGACCAGGCCATCCCTGTTCCCCGCACCGACGCCGCGACGCAGCGCGGAGGTACGCAAACTCGGGGGAAGAGGCGTCAAGGACGCGAAGCGTTAGCGCCTGCTGTTCCCGGTGATAGCCCCGGCAACGAGGGAAACCAGGCTGATGATGATTGCGCCGAGGATCGCTGTCCAGAAGAAGTCGTCCACCGTGAAGCCGATCGGAGTGAAGGAGGTCAACCAGGAGGTCAACATCAGCATCCCCGCGTTGATAACGATGGTGAACAAGCCCAACGTGAGGATCGTCAAGGGAAGGGAGAGCAGGGACACGATCGGTCGGACCAGCGCGTTGACTACGCCGAACACCAGCCCCACGAACAGGTAGGACAGGATGCTGCCAACGGTGTCGTTACCGGAAGCTTCGGTCGCAGCTTCCGAGCCGAGCTCAATTCCGGGCAGCAGCCACGCCGCAACCCACAGAGCGAGAGCGTTGATCAGGACCCTGACAATGAACTTCAACATGCACCAATGCTGTCACACCGGCCAAGTAGCGGGGCCCTCGCCCAGTTCGCGCTACCTGGGCTCCCTTCACCTCGCTGCGCTCGGCGCGGGGCCCTCGCCCAGTACGCTTGAGAACATGAGCGCACCTGAAAACCACACCGACGCAGCTGCGGAACAGGGCACCAGCATCCACCCCCGCAGCGTTCTTGGCCGTCTTCCTCGTTACGCCGCCGGAAAACCTCCGGTGGTCATCGAAGGCCTGGAGAGCTACAAGCTCTCATCCAACGAGAACCCACTCCCGCCGTTGCCTGCAGTTCTCGAAGCGATCGCGCAGCAGACTGCGATCAATCGCTACCCGGATCCGATGACCACCACGTTGCGAAGCGAACTCGCTGACTTCCTGGGGGTCCCGGCCGAGGACATCGTGACAGGAGCTGGCAGCCTCGGAGCCCTGAACCAGGTGCTCGCAGCGTTCGCCGGGCAGAACGAATTCGAGGCTCCGGACGAGGTCATCTACCCGTGGAGGTCGTTCGAGGCCTACCCCATCTGCGTCGGGCTCGCAGGCGCGAAAAGCGTTCAGGTGCCGCTGCTTCCTGACGCTACCCACGACCTTGACGGCATGGCCGCCGCTATCACGGACCGGACCAGGGTCATCCTGCTGTGCACGCCGAACAACCCCACTGGCCCGGCCCTGACCGAACGCCAGGTGCGGGACTTCCTGGCGCGGGTCCCCAGCCACGTCGTTGTGATCCTGGACGAGGCGTACCTGGAATTCGTGCGGAACCCGGAAGCGGTCGAGGGTCTCCAGCTCTACCGCGACTACCCCAACGTCATTGTGCTTCGGACCTTCTCCAAGGCCCATGGCCTTGCAGGGCTGAGGGTGGGCTACTCCATTTCGCAGCCGGCCCTCACCCAGCATCTTCGTGTGAGCGCCACACCTTTCGCCGTTTCGCAGGTCGCTGAACACGCGGCTGTTACCTCGCTCCGCCACATTGGCGAAGTAAGGGAGCGGGTTCAATCCATCGTCGATGAGCGGACCCGGGTAGTGGACGGACTACGGGAATTTGGCTGGGCTATTCCGGAGGCTGAGGGCAACTTCGTCTGGCTGTCCCTCGGTGAGAACACGCCCGAATTCGCTGCGCTCGCCGAGCAGCAGGCGCTGTCCGTCCGGGCTTTCGGCACGGAAGGTATCCGCGTCAGTATCGGAGAAGCCGAAGCCAACTCCCGTTTCCTCGCCCTTTGTGCAACCTACACAAAGGGTCCGGGAGTTTCTTAGCACTTCATAAATGGGAGGTGAGCGCCGTCGTCGTTAGTCTAAGGGGACGGCGCATGCGCTTCAGCGCATGAAAGCCGGGTAAATATACGCCTCACGGAATATGACCGGCAAGGAACAAAGTATGGCAACATCGGGCCTTCCAGCGGCCGAGTTTGACGCCGAGGAGCAGTTCGACGCCCACCACCCACCGGATCTGACGCGTGATCCGGCAGGGATGGTGCAGTTCCTCTCACCCGACGGGGAACTGAAAGTCAGCGGCCCCTATGGCGGATACGCACCCGCAGAGGGCGAGCTCGAAGTGCTCTACCGCGACATGTATCTCATCCGCCGGTTCGACCAGGAGGCAACGGCACTCCAACGCCAGGGTGAGCTGGCACTGTGGGTCCAGCTGCGGGGGCAGGAGGCGGCGCAGGTCGGGTCCGCCTACGCCATGCTGCCGCAGGACTACGTCTTCCCCACCTACCGCGAACACGCCGTGGCAGTTGCACGCGGCGTCGCGCCCGCTGACCTGCTGAAGCTGTTTCGGGGGATCACCAACGGTGGCTGGAACCCAAAGGACTCCAACTTTCATCTCTACACGCTGGTCCTCGCTGCCCAGTCACTGCACGCGGTGGGCTACGCAATGGGCATGCAGCGCGATCAGGCCGCTGACCCGGCTCTCCCGAAAGCAGCCACGGTTGCGTACTTCGGCGACGGCGCCAGCTCTGAGGGCGACGTTCACGAGTCGATGGTCTTCGCCGCCTCGTTCAACGCGCCGGTTGTCTTCTTCTGCCAGAACAACCACTGGGCCATCTCGGTACCCACTGAAGTGCAGTCGAGGGTGCCCCTTGCCCACAGGGCGCGCGGCTACGGCTTTCCCGGGATCCGCGTTGACGGCAATGACGTGCTGGCTGTGCGGGCAGTCACGCGCTGGGCTCTTGAACGCGCCCGCAACGGCGGCGGCCCCACGCTCATCGAAGCGTTCACTTACCGGATGAGCGCGCACACCACGGCGGATGACCCCACCAAGTACCGCCTGCCTGCCGACGAGGAGCTGTGGGTGCCGCGCGATCCACTGATCCGGGTGGAGCGGCGCCTGCGTGCTACGGGAACGGGAGATGATTTCTTCGCGGATCTGGAGCAGGAAGCCGCCGTCCTCGCCAGGGAACTGCGCGCAGACGTGCTGGCTATGGAGGCGCCCGGACTCGAACACCGTTTCGCGACCACCTACGCCGAAGCACATCCGCTCATCCAGGAGGAACTTCAGGCCTGGAAGGACTATGAGGCCGGGTTCGCCCGCGAGGAGGGGCTGAGCTGATGCCCACAATGACCATTGCCAAAGCCCTCAACGAGGGGCTGCGCGCCGCGCTGACCACCCACCCCACAGCGCTGCTCATGGGCGAGGACATCGGTGATCTCGGCGGCGTCTATCGGGTCACCGAGGGTTTGAAGGCGCAATTCGGCTCCGACCGCGTGGTGGATACTCCGCTTGCGGAATCTGGCATTGTCGGCACCGCGATCGGCCTGGCGCTGCGCGGGTACCGGCCGGTGTGCGAGATCCAGTTCGACGGTTTCGTGTTCCCCGCGTTCAACCAGATCACCACCCAGCTGGCCAAGATTCATGCGCGCAGCGACGGGCAACTGACCGCGCCCGTGGTGATCCGCATCCCTTACGGCGGGGGGATTGGAAGCATCGAACACCACTCAGAGTCACCCGAGGCCCTGTTCGCACACACCGCCGGGCTGAGGATCATCACGCCATCCAACGCGCATGACGCCTACTGGATGATTCAGCAGGCCGTCGATTGCACGGACCCGGTGATCGTCTTCGAACCCAAGCGTCGGTACTGGCAGAAGGGGGAGGTTGATCTGACTGCCGTGCCTCCTTCCCCGTTCGAAGCCCAGGTGCTCCGGGAAGGCACCGATGCCACCGTCGTCGCCTACGGCCCCCTGGTACCGGTTGCCCTCGCAGCTGCCGACGCGGCAGCAGAGGACGGCACGAGCGTGGAAGTCATCGACCTCCGGTCCATCTCACCCATCGATTTCGACACGGTGACGGCGTCGGTCCAGAAGACCGGCCGGCTCCTGGTCGCCCATGAGGCGCCGACGTTCGGCGGGATCGGCGGCGAGATTGCCTCCCGGATCACCGAACGCGCCTTCCTTTCGCTGGAGGCGCCGGTGCTGCGGGTCGGCGGCTTCCACCTGCCCTATCCCACCGCGCGAACCGAGGAGCACTACCTCCCGGACATCGACCGCATCCTGCACTCGCTCGACACCGCCCTCGCGTACTAGAAGGACCCATGACGCTGAACACCTTCAAACTCCCGGACGTTGGCGAGGGCCTCACCGAGGCTGAAATCGTCCGCTGGCAGGTCCAGCCCGGAGCCACAGTTGCCGTCAACGAGGTGATCGTGGAAATCGAAACCGCCAAGTCCCTCGTAGAGCTGCCTTCGCCGTATGCCGGAGTGGTCGCTGAACTCCTCGTGCAGGAGGGCGAAACGGTTGCGGTCGGCACTCCGATCATCTCCGTCACGGACGGCACGGTGGACGCCATCGATTCCCCGCCTGCTGCCAACCATGTCCCCGGCGAACTGGTGACGCCGCCCCGCCAGGAGGCGCCGTCGTCGTCCGCGGGGGCCAACGCACCGCTGGTGGGAACCGGCCCCCGGGCCGACTCCTCCCGCCGCCGCCCCAGAACCGATCGCCCCGGCAGGCAAACAACGACGACGGCGCCCGCCGCCGCAAGCGCGCCACCCGCCCAGGTGCCGGGAGACGGCAATACCGCGCCTTCGCCCGTCGTCACGAAGCGTGCGCTCGCCAAACCGCCCGTGCGCAAGGCTGCCCGCGATCTCGGAATCGATCTCGCGGACGTTCCGGCAACCGGCGGGTCCGGCGAAGTGACCAAACAGGACCTCCTCAGTTACCAGGCCCAGCGGGACGCGGAGCAGGATTCAGCGCCGTCGTTCTGGGGTGCCGCGAGCCGTCCGCAGGATGAGCGCATTGAACGGATTCCGGTCAAAGGTGTGCGGAAGGCGACCGCCCGGGCCATGGTGGAGAGCGCGTTCACCGCCCCGCATGTGAGCATCTTCGTGGACGTCGATGCGTCCCGCACCATGGAGTTCGTGAAGCGGCTGAAATCCTCGCGGGACTTCGAGGGGATCAAAGTTTCACCCTTGCTGATCCTGGCGAAGGCGGTAATCTGGGCGGCCGCCCGGAACCCGTCGGTGAACGCTACCTGGACGGATCAGGAGATCCTGGTCAAGCACTACATGAACCTGGGAATCGCGGCGGCGACGCCGCGGGGGCTGATGGTTCCGAACATCAAGGATGCCCAGGACCTCTCACTGAAGGAGCTTGCGGTTGCCTTGAATGAACTGGCAACCACGGCACGGGCAGGCAAAACGCGGCCCGCGCAGATGCAGGACGGGACGCTCACGATCACCAACATTGGCGCCCTCGGCATCGACACGGGCACGCCGATCATCAATCCGGGTGAGGTCGCGATCGTGGCCTTCGGAACTATCAAGCAGAAGCCCTGGGTGCTCGACGGCGAGGTCATCCCCCGGTGGATCACTACGCTCGGTGGATCCTTCGATCACCGGGTTGTGGACGGCGACCTTAGCGCACGCTTCATGGCCGACGTCGCGTCCATCCTGGAGGAGCCCGCCCTCCTGCTCGACTAACGGGCGAGGGCCCCGACCTGAGCTAAAGCCGTCGGGCAAAGCACAGTTGGGAGCCCGGTAGTCGCTAGGGCCCCTAGGTAGTGCTGTGCTGCTTGGCGATTGCATCCTGCAGGATGGGAGCGAGGCGGCGGATGCCTTCCTCGATGTCCTCGGGTGAAACGGCGCTGAAGGCCAGCCGCAGCTTGTTCGAGGGTTCGTCCGAGGGCGTGAAGGCCGCACCCGGGATGAAGACCACACCGGCATCGATCGCCTGGTGTAGGAGAGGGTATGTGTCCACGCCTTCCGGAAGTGTCACCCAGATAAAGAACCCGCCGTCGGGCGTAGTCCAGGATGCGTCCTCCGGCAAGTGCTCGGCGAGGGCCTTGAGCATGGTTTCGCACCGCTCGCTGTAGAGTGCGCGTGTGTTTTCCAGGTGTCCCCGCCAGTCGTAGTCGCTCAAGTAGGCCGAAACGAGCATCTGGGTGAGGGGCGACGGGCAGAGCACAACTGCTTCGCAGGCAAGGTAGAAGCGGCGGTGAAGGTGCTTCGGGACCAGCGCCCACCCCAATCGCACTCCTGGAGCGAAGATCTTCGAGAAGGAGCCGAGGTAGATGACGTCGTCCGGATTATCTGCGCGCATGGGCGGCAGTGGGTGCCCGTCGAAGCGGAGCATGCCGTACGGGTTGTCCTCAAGGATGAGGATGTTGTTTCTACGGCAGATTTCGACAATACGCTGGCGACGATCTGCGGCCAGGGTGATGCCGCTCGGGTTGTTGAAGCTCGGGATCGTGTAGAGGAGCTTTATGCGCCTTCCCTCAGCGAGCAACTCATCGATGCGTTGCTCGAGGCGCTCAGGCACAAGACCGTCCTCGTCCATCGCGACCGCCTGCACATCCACCTGGTACGCCTCGAAGGTGTTGAGCGCGCCTACATAGGTGGGGTCCTCGCACAGGATGACGTCTCCGGGATCGCAGAAGACCTTGGCCGCTACGTCCTGTGCTGACTGGGAACCCGTGGTTACAACGATGTCCGATGGATCGGCGTCGGGGATCCCCTCGGCGGCCATGACCTCGCAAATCTGGTGACGGAGATGCTCCATGCCCTGTCCACCGCCGTACTGCAGGGCTTCAAGCCCGTGTTCGGCGATGATGCGCTCTGCCGTCTTGCCAAGATCCGCAAGGGGCAGGGACTTGAGGTAGGGGCTGCCGCCGGCCAGTGAGACAAGGCCCGGACGAATTGATATGTCGAAGACGTCCCGCACTGCAGATTGTTTGATGTTGGCGGCGCGTTCGGAGAACAATTCCTCGTGTCTATGAGCTGATTCCGCAGCCCGTTCCAGGGCTACCTCGGTCTCGGCGGGCAGAAGCGTGGAGTTCAGTTCGTCCTGAGAAGTCACTTGACGAGTCTAGGGGATCAGTTCACTGATAGGCAACGGAAGTTTTCTAAATCCACCCTGCCTGATGCGCCTTGATGCCGGCCTGGAAACGGCTCTCAGCCCCAAGTTGCTCCAGCATCCATGCAATGTGCCTGCGGCATGTGCGGACGTTGATATCAAGACGCCGGGCAATCACTTCGTCCGAGAAGCCTGATGCAAGGCCCTTCAGAATTGCATGCTGAGTGCTGTTCAGGGGCGAATCCAGTGGCTCATCCACGAGGAACGGCTCGCTGAGCTCCCAGGCGAACTCGAACAACTGCGTGAGGATATGAATCAGGTGCGGATCGCGCACCACGAGCGCCGCTTTGTCATCATGCCTGAGCTGCCGGGCAACAAGGGCGAGCTTCCGGTCAAAAATAAGCATTCGCAGCGGTACCCGCGGTAGCGCCCCGAACTGACCGCCGCCTGCCGTGATCGCTGCAACAGCCTTCCGGGTTGGCACGTGGTCGCGGATGCTGATGTCGTACAGGGTTTTGCGCTTCACGCCCTTTGCAAGCAGCTCCAGGTCCTTGCGGACGTTCTCCTCCTGCACATCCGCCGTTGAACCCTGGCCGGGCTGGGCTATGAGCACCTTCTCGGTGACGTCACGGCCGTAATCGATAAGTACCCGGTGAATCAGGTGGGGATCCTCAAGTGTCTCCACGGCGGAGCTGGCAATGACGCTCTTGCGGGCTTCAAGATAGGTGGGAACGAGCGTGGAGAGTTCCCTTCTGCGCGCGCTGATCCGGGTCCGCAGATCCTGCACCGCGCGTTCATCGGCATCGACGAGATCAGCCAGTGCAACGTCCGGTGAGACGGCGACAAATGCATGTTCCTTGGCTGTTTGAGTGCTCAGCAATCTGCGCTCAATGAGTACTTCCATCGCTGACTCGATGTCCCGTAGGGTGTACCCAAGCGCTTCGGAAGCTTCAGATCGGGTCCAGCCCGGATTGCCCACGGCATAGCGGTACAACTCTATGCATATGCCGTCGAGCATCGGCGTCCCTTTCCGAATGTCCGCTTCCCTGAGGCCAGCCTACAGACCCTGTGGGCTGGCACTCCCAGTATGGTCGGATGTTCTGCTCATCAGAGAACCAAAAATGACCCTGTAAAAACATGACATGTCCACTTAAGGACACACGATAGCCGCGATGCTCAAAGTTTGCACTTTTTCCGTGTAATTGCGCGGATTTTCGGGCATTTTGGCGTGGCGCTTCCGCCCCCCACCCCGGCCCCACCGGAGCCATGTGTCCGCATCAGGTCATGTCCTGAATAGGGCGCCCCCTCAGCTGGACATCATGCAATCACGCGCCACATGCTTGATTCACCGGCTCGACGGCGAGCAGGACCGCGTCACTTGCAACCTGACGGAAGGGAAACATCTTATGAAGAAGATCATCGGCGCCGCAGCCGGCCTCCTTGTCGCAGCAGCAGCTCTGGCACCAGCATCCCCGGCTCTGGGAGCCGCAAGCTGGGATTGGCCCAAGTCTGTGACTGCCAGCTGGGACTGGCCCAAGTCAGCCGTTGCAAGCTGGGATTGGCCGAAGTAACCCAACTGAATACGGTTCGCGTCCTCAACGGAAGCAGCGAATCAACTAAAGACTCGCCCCAGCGGGGGTAACCAAAGCCCGAAGGAGGATGTCATGAGTCAGCTAACCGCAGTTCGAACCGCCTCACGAACAGCAATTGGCGCTCAATGGTGGCATCTCTCCACACAAGCAGGTGGCTTCGATGTAGCGGACGGCATCATTGGAGATCTGGTTACCCCGCTGGCGGCGCAGGCGCAGGTTCTGCGAGCCGGCAGATGGTTCTACTCACGGTGTATGGAGCCATCTGCCGTACAGGTGCGGCTGCACATTCTTGCGCAGCCTGGGACAATCGAGCGGCTTCAGACCTTTCATCAGGCTTTGGTGAAGCGCAGCAACCTTGACCTGGCGTCACTTCCCTCCCATCAGCACTGCTCTCCTCCCGCCGGTAGCGGCTACTATCTCCGCGGCATGGAAGACTCCGATCCACAACTCGAAGCCGAATTGTTCAAGTACGGGGGAGTGGAGGGTCTTCAGCTCGCGGAGGAAGTGTTCGAGTTGTCTTCGGAGCTCGCCGCGTGGGGAACCCAGCGGTTCGCCAAGATGCATAACCGGTCCGCTTTTGCCTCGTTGATCCTGTTTGATTCGGCCCGGAGCATGATGAAGGGTCCCAGGTCTGCGAGCTGGCCTGATCGCCGCCGAATCTCCTGGGACTACTACTGGGACAGCCACCTGAAGACCTGCACGCCGGACCTCGGGCCGCGCGGTGCTTCCGTACGGGAAGCAATGATGACCCAGGTGAACGCAAAGGTCCCTGGTTTCCACGGACTCATGTCGGCAACCGCAGCAGAATCCGCCGTGCATAACTGGCGGCGGCGCTGGTTCCGGGCGCTGGACACGTACCTCTACCGGGCAGACAAAGCACGGGTGAGCCGAAGCGCGCAGCACCTCACCGTCCATCAGGCCCACATGACACTCAATCGTCTTGGCTTCACTCCGCGCGAAGAAGCCGTACTTGGCCTCTACGCACGCACCTGGACCGTGGACCGCGAGCGGACCCTGTTCAACCGAAACTGACTCTCACTGTGCCTCATCGTCAATCGCGCGACGAGAAAGGAAATCTCTCAATGCCCCGCAACGAAGACGTCATTCTCGCCACGGACGCACGAGACCTGAGCGAGGCCCTCGGATGCTCGCCCGACACGGTGGAAAATCTACGCGGAATGGGCGTTATCGCTTCCCAGGGCGAACTCTGGGATGTTGGACCTGCACGCGACTACCTCAGGGACGCAGCCTGGGCCGACAGCCTCTGGCACTGAGCCCGCCGGCAACACGGTGAATTTCGCAAATGAATCGTTCAGCCCACGCGGCAAGCATTCAACAATCGCTCACTCTTCCCGAACGTCGCCTCCCTCGCGAAGTTTGCTGATCAACGTCCCCAATTCCTGCCGCAGGGCGGTTGTCTTCTGCGCAAACAGTGAGTCCTCAAGATCCCACGCATCAGCGAGGATTGCCTTCCCGGCGTAAGTCAGTCGATATACGTCCGATCCCCCGTCCACGAGGTCCGACGCCGCCAGTTCCTGGAGCGCTTCTTCAACCGCAGATTCTGCCAGCAGGCACTGGCCTGCAATTTCGGAAACTCCTGCTTCCTGCAGGTCAGCGAGGCCGCTGAGAACCGTATGCCCGGCAGGGCTGAGTCCAAGAGCACCAAGCTGATCGTGAAGATGCTGTTGCACAAAGTGTGCGGCGGTGGTCAACATGAGCCGGGTTGACTGGTCAGGGTCAAGATATCCCCCTTCCTTCGCTGCGAAGGGCGTCGGCTGTTCATCAGCCGAATCAGCGGGATTTGATGCACTGGGGTCCTGAGCGGAAACCATGGGGTCCTTTTACTGCGAGGATCTCGTGGCCGCTGCTTGACCGGTTCCTGATCATAGTATGCGTTCGGAGAGCAACAAACTCGGTGTATCGAGCCGCACAGCGGTGCACCAGCCTCTGAGTCATATGCTGGGCGCATGACGAGAATCAGAACAGCAGTCATCGGGTTCGGGCTCGGCGGGCGGGTCTTTCATGCCCCTTTTATTGCCGCTAATCCGCGATATTCCCTCGACGTTGTGGTGACCTCGAACGAGGAGCGGATTGCACAGGTCCAGACGCAGTACCCCCAGGCGCGGATTATCCGCTCGGTGGATGAGCTGTGGCAGGAGGCGGATGAACTCGATCTCATTGTGGTGACCACACCGCCCGCCAGCCACGCACCCCTGGCGGAAGCGGTGCTCAAGGCGGGGGTCGCCGTCGTCGTCGATAAGCCGTTCGTGGCGAAGTCCGCCGACGGCGAGAGCCTGGTCGAGCTCGCCCGTGAGAAGGGCCAACTACTCACGGTTTTCCAGAACAGCCGGTGGGACGGCGGTTACCTCACCATTCGAAAGCTGTTGCAGGAGGGCGCCCTCGGTACGGTTCGTCGGTTCGAATCCCGCCTGGAGTCCTACAAGCCGCTCGTAACCAAACCGTGGAAGGCCAGCACCCCGGCAAGCGAGGGCGGCGGCATCCTCTTTGACCTTGGGCCGCACCTGATCGACCAGGCGCTGCAGCTTTTCGGGGATGCGGAGCTCGCCCACGTCGAACTGGCCGCCCACCGGGAGGAGGACGGGCCCGACGACGACGTCTTCCTTGCCCTGCATCATCACTCCGGCGTGATCAGCCATCTGTGGATGAACACACTGGCACCGCAGGCAGCACCGCGCTACCGGGTAACCGGATCGAAGTCGGCGTACACCAAATGGGGCAAGGACGTGCAGGAAGCAGCAGTGGACGCCGGGATGCTTCCCACGGACCCGGGCTACGGTGTCGAGGACAGCCTCTCCTGGGGCTTACTGGGGTTCGACCAGCAGGCGGAGCGGATACGGACAGAGAACGGCGCCTATCCGGATTTCTACGACCTGTTGGCCGCGGCGCTGCTCGACGGCGGGCCGGTGCCTGTGGACCCGGCCGACAGCCTGAAGGCGCAGCGCATTATCGAAGCAGCGCACAGTCTCTAGACCAGTTGGCGCCAGTCCTCATTGAGCTCAAGGCCGTGTGCGTCGGATACGGAGTGGTGTGCCACCGCTCCACTCGCGATATTGAGGCCGTGGACCAGCGACGGGACCGCTTCGAAGGCCCCGCGCACGCCCTTGTCAGCCAGTGCAATGCCGTACCGCAGGGTCACGTTGGTCAGCGCATAGGTGGACGTGTTCGGGACGGCGCCCGGCATGTTCCCTACGCAGTAGAAGAGCGACTGATGCACCGTGAAGGTCGGGTCCTCGTGGGTGGTGACGTGTGAGTCCTCGAAGCAGCCGCCCTGGTCCACGGCAATGTCCACGAGCACGCTGCCCGGTTTCATCCGGGACACCATATCGTTTGTCACGAGCTTGGGAGCCTTTGCGCCGGGGATGAGGACCGAACCGATCACGAGGTCGGCGTCGAGTACGGCACGCTCAATTTCGAACGCGTTGGAGGCGATGGTCTTCACCCGGCCCGCGTATTGCGCGTCGAGTTCGCGCAGCCGGGCGATGTTGATGTCGAGTATCGTTACCTCCGCTCCCGTGCCAACGGCCATGGCGGTCGCGTTGGTTCCCGCAACGCCCGCGCCGAGCACAACCACTTTCGCCGGCCGGACTCCGGGTACGCCGCCGAGCAGGAGGCCGGGGCCCCCCGACGGCGCGGTCATCACCTGGGCGCCGACCTGGACCGAGAGGCGCCCGGCAACCTCGGACATCGGCGCGAGAAGCGGAAGTGCGCGTCCCTCCTGCACTGTCTCGTAGGCGATCGCCGTTACGCCGGACTCCATGAGTGCGTGCGTGAGCTTGGGTTCGGCCGCCAGATGCAGGTAGGTGAACAGCACCAGGCCCTGCCGGAAACGGTGGTACTCCTCGGCGATGGGCTCCTTGACCTTCATCACCATGTCCGCGCGCGCCCAGAGGTCGTCGGCGTCCTCGACAATCTCGGCGCCTGCGGCGATGTACTCCGCATCGGTGATGTTGGAGCCGACGCCCGCAGACTTCTGCACGAGCACTGTATGCCCGTGGGTGCGGAACTCGTGGACACCGGAGGCGGTGATGGCCACGCGGAACTCGTTGTTCTTCACTTCTTTGGGGACGCCGATGATCACGGGATTCTCCGTTGCTCGTAAGGGGTTCGGTTGTGACCGGCAGAGTTTGTGGCCCCGCAATTACAGAATACGAGCGCGCCCGCTCCTCCGACAGGGCCCAGTCAAGCGGCACCAAGGGCAGACGTACGACGACGGCGCGTGGCGTCGTCGTCGTACGGGTCAACTTTGGCGCGCACACGCGGAAGGAAGGCATGTTGTGATGGACGTCACTACCACAGGGCGCGATGCGAAGCCATTCGACATTTGTCGAGTCCTGGGCCGTCAAGTGTCGTCGGCTGGTCCCTAGGATGGAGGGATGCAGACAACGGAGGTGGAGCGGGAGGTCGAGCGGATCGCTACCCGGCTTGGCCGCGGGCTCTCCCTGGAGGACCTGGACGGCGTGCTGTTGGCATACAGCAGCCACCAATCCTCGGCCGACCGCGTACGCGTCAACTTCCTGCTGAGCAAGAAGGTGCCGGCCGATGTGAGCGCCTGGCAATTGAGGCACGGCATCGCAACGGCGGTGCGGCCGGTTGTGGTTCCCGCCAATGACGAACTGGGGATGCTGGGCCGGGTATGCGTGCCGCTGCTGGTGCGTGGTTTCCGGGTGGGTTACCTGTGGGTGCAGCAGGAGGTCAATGAAGACTCCGCACAGCACATTCTTTCCCAGCTACCAGGTGTGCGGGACGGGATGGACCGACTCGCCGCCCTGCTGCTGGAAGGAAACACAGCGGGTTCGGAGCACCGGAGCAGGCGGGAGGCAGTCTTCCTTGCAACGCTCGATCGTGATGGACCGGCAACGGAGGACCTCGCGGGCTGGCCCGAACTCAGCGGAACTGCGCCCTGGCACCTCACCGTTCTGCTCGACCCGTCGCGCCCGGCCGCGGTTGACGTACAGGCCGCCACACTTGCACACAGTACGGCTGCGCTGCAGGCCACGGTGGGCGCCGAACCAGTGGTGTTCAGCGCAGGAACGCCGTCGCACGCAATCCTGCTGTTCCGCGATGAGTCCGGACGCGCGGAGCAGGCGGCCATCCGGCGTCGTTACGCCGAGCGCTTTTCGACAGTGACCGGGAATCCAGCGGATCGCCTGATTTCCGGTACCAGCGAGCCCTTCGCGGCACCCGACGGACTTGCAGGCGCGTACGAGCAGGCGCGGTGGGCGGCGCAGGCGTCAGCCGTGGATGCGCAGTTGGGTGAGGCCGTGGATTACCGCTCGATAGGTGTGTTCCAGTTCCTTGCCGGAAGGGGTTGGCAGCGGTCTACGGCCCGCTCCGTGTACTTCGCCGAGATCGAGGACCATGACCGCAACCACGAACTGCTTGCCGTCCTGGAGCTTCTGTACGACAAGAACGGTTCAGTCCAGGAAGTCGCGGAACAGCTTCACCTGCACCGCAGCAGTGTGTACAACCGACTGGCGCGGGTGCGGTCAATCATCGGCGCCGATCCGTTGAGCGGGCAGGTCCGGCTCGAATTGCATCTCGCGCTCAAGGCCCGCCGCTGGTCACGCCGGCCCCGCATCTGACTTCCGCTGGGTGGCGAGCCAGGCATCGATAGCGTCCCGGCGAATCCGCCGGTGCGTCCCGCGGTATTCGACGGGGATGGTGCCGGCGTCGGTCAGGTTCCGAAGATACGTGTGCGAAATGCCGGCTGCTTCTGCCGCCTGCGAGGTGGTCAGCGTCTCCGCGACCGAGGTAACAGTCACGGAATCGCCGGCGGCGAGACGGTGCAGGAGGTCGACGACGGCGTCCCGCGCCTGGGCGGGCAGCTTCACCGCGGTGCCGTCTACGAAGACTGTGACGTCGTCGTTCTCGCTTATCGCCCGTGACAGGGAACGCTGCTGGGTCTCGGGGAGAGCAGGTGACGTGCGGGAGCGGATCATAACCCCTATTGTGCCAATTCGCCGGTAATTAGAACGCGCGGACTTCCGTAATTTGCATTCAAACGCTATCGTTATTAGACCTTAACTAAGCGAGCTTAGTTGTTGCTCCTCTTAACTACTTGTACTCACTTGCGGTTTGGAAACGGTGGACAAACAATGACGATTATCAACCCGGACCATCGCAGCACAGGCCTCCCATCGACGGGAGGACTGGCAGAGCGGGACAGCGCGCTGCCGTGGTGCGAGCGATGCAGTACGGACGAGTTCCTGATCTATGAGGATTTTGTTCCGGCGCGTGTCTCCTCCGAGGGAAGGGACCTAATTCCCGCCAGTGTTAGCTACTCCTGTTCCGTTTGCGGTTCGTTCAATGGGCACCAGGTTCCGCCCATGTGGAGCCCGCCGCACTGGTTCTGGTACAGCTGATCCTTCTCGGAAAACGTCTCGAAGAGGCCTCTCGCGTTGAACGCGGGAGGCCTCTTCGTATCTGTGCCAATTAGCCGCGCCCAATGAACGGCATCCCGCTCGCCGTCATGACCACAGTCCCGATGCTTGCCGACGCCGGCAACTGCGCCATGTGCAGTACCGTGCGCGCCGCTTCCTCCACGGGGAACGTTGGCTCCACGCGCCTGCTGCCGTCGGCCTGAAGGGCGCCCTCGCCCACGCCCAGTGTGGTCATCAGGTCGGTGTGCGTATTCCCGATGTCGATCTGACCGCAGGTAATGCCGTAGGGGCGCCCGTCGAGTTCGATCGACTTCGTGAGCCCCGTGATGGCGTGTTTGGTGGTCGTGTAGGCGGCCGAGCGTGGCCGGGGGGAGTGCGCTGCAATCGACCCGTTGTTGATGATCCGCCCACCCTGTGGGTCCTGCTCCTTCATGAGCCGGAATGCCTCAGCCGCGCACAGGAACGAGCCGGTGATGTTGACGGCGACCGTGCTGGACCACTCGTCGAAGCCGACCTCGTCCACAGCCCCCGCGGGTCCGAAGATCCCGGCGTTGTTGAACAGGACGTCCAGGCGCCCCCAGCGCTCGCGCACCTGCGCGAAGAGCCGGCCGACGTCGTCGTGCTGTGAAATATCAGTGGGCACCACCTGCGCAAGCTCCCAGCCCTGGGCGGTGTGTTCCAGTGGTTCGCGGTGCCGGCCGGCGAGTACGACGGCGTAACCCGCCTCCAGGAAAGCGTGCGCCACTGCGCGCCCAATGCCGGAGCCGGCGCCGGTGACGAGGGTGATGCGGGGACCGCTTTCCGGCGAATGATTCATGACGCACGCTCCTGGTTGCGATTGACATTCTGATCTTCGTGGTCGTTCACTGTAGATATCTAATGGAAGTATTGTTCCATATTGTGGAACCTTCTTGCGCAAAACATGTGCGATGACGGACAGAGCAAAGGATGCCCAAGGATGAGCTCCGGGGCGCGAAAGAGGTTTTGGGATGGCTGCTGATCAGGGGATTGTGGGTTCGGGTTCTGTTGATTCGGATCCGGAGGAGACGGCTGAGTGGGTTGAGTCGTTTGATCAGTTGGTTGATGTGCGGGGTTCGGAGCGGGCTCGTGAGGTGTTGGGCCGGTTGTTGGCCCGTGCTGGTGGCCGGTCTGTGGGGTTGCCGCCGGTGGTGACGACTGATTATGTGAACACGATTCCGGTCGATGAGGAGCCGGAGTTCCCGGGGGATGAGGAGATTGAGCGGAAGTACCGGGCGTGGATGCGGTGGAATGCTGCGGTGATGGTGCATCGGGCGCAGCGTCCGGAGATTGGTGTGGGCGGTCATATTTCCACGTACGCGGGGGCGGCGACCTTGTATGAGGTGGGGTTCAATCATTTCTTCAAGGGTAAGGATCACCCCAGTGGTGGGGATCAGATTTTCTTCCAGGGCCACGCGTCCCCTGGGATGTATGCGCGGGCGTACCTGGAAGGGCGGCTCACCGAGGAAGACCTGGATGGGTTCCGGCAGGAGAAGTCCAAGGCCGGGCATGCGTTGTCTTCGTATCCGCATCCGAGGTTGATGCCGGAGTTTTGGGAGTTCCCGACGGTGTCGATGGGGATCGGTCCGATGAACGCGATCTATCAGGCCCAGTCCAACCGGTACCTGCAGAACCGGGGTATCAAGGACACCAGTGGGCAGCAGGTGTGGGCGTTCCTCGGGGACGGGGAGATGGATGAGCCCGAATCGCGGGGGTTGTTGCAGCTGGCCGCGAATGAGGGTCTGGATAACCTGAATTTCGTGATCAATTGCAACCTGCAACGCCTGGACGGGCCGGTACGGGGTAACGGGAAGATCATGCAGGAGTTGGAGGCGTTCTTCCGTGGGGCCGGGTGGAACGTGATCAAGGTCGTCTGGGGCAGGGAATGGGATGACCTGCTTGAGGCTGATACCAGCGGGGACCTGGTGAAGATCATGAATGAAACCCCGGACGGGGACTATCAAACCTACAAGGCCGAATCCGGTGGGTTCGTGCGGGATCACTTCTTCGGGAAGACCCCTGCGACCAAGGACCTCGTCGCTGACATGAGCGATGCCCAGGTGTGGGGCCTCAAGCGCGGCGGACACGACTACCGGAAGGTCTACGCCGCCTATAAGGCTGCTACCGAGTTCACCGGTAAACCCACCGTGATCCTGGCCAAAACCGTCAAGGGCTACGGACTCGGCGCGCACTTCGAAGGCCGCAACGCCACCCACCAAATGAAAAAACTCACCCTCCAGGACCTCAAAGACTTCCGCGACCACCTCCGCATCCCGGTCTCGGATGAGGCTTTGGAAGCCGATCCGTATGCTCCTCCCTATTACCACCCCGGGCCGGAGTCAAAGGAGATCCGCTACCTGCTGGACCGGCGTCGTGAACTGGGTGGTTTCGTTCCGGAGCGGCGAACCCGCGCGAAAGCACTCGATTTGCCGGGGGACAAGGCATACGAAGTCGCCAACCGCGGATCGGGCAAGCAGCAGGCGGCGACCACGATGGCGTTTGTCCGCCTCCTGAAGGACCTGATGCGCGAGAAGGGCCTTGGGCCGCGGATCGTTCCGATCGTGCCGGATGAATCCCGCACTTTCGGCATGGACGCCTTCTTCCCGACCGCGAAGATCTATAACCCGCAAGGACAGAATTACCTCTCCGTAGACCGGGATCTGGTGCTCGCGTATAAGGAGTCAGCGGCCGGCGCTATCCTGCATCCGGGCATTAACGAAGCCGGCGCCGTCGCGGCTTTCACGGCTGCAGGCACGGCATACGCCACCCAGGGTGAGCCATTGATCCCGGTCTACGTCTTCTACTCCATGTTCGGGTTCCAGCGCACCGGCGATTCATTCTGGGCTGCCGGAGACCAGATGACCCGCGGGTTCATCATCGGTGCCACCGCAGGCCGCACCACCCTCACCGGCGAAGGCCTCCAACACGCCGACGGCCACTCGCCCATCCTCGCGTCAACCAACCCCGCGGTCATCACCTACGACCCGGCCTACGGGTACGAACTCGGCATCATCATGCGCGCGGGACTCGAACGCATGTATGGTGCGGATTCCGCGGATCCGAACGTCATGTATTACCTGACCGTCTACAACGAGCCCATCATCCAGCCGCCGCTGCCCGAGGGGCTCGACGCCGGGGCGGTCGTTCGTGGTCTCTACCGGCTCAAGCCAGGGCACGACGACGACGGCGCCCCCAAGGCGCAGATCCTCGCCTCCGGCGTGGCAGTGCCATGGGCTCTCGAAGCGCAGCAGATACTTGCTGACGAGTGGGGTGTGTCCGCGGATGTGTGGTCAGTGACGTCCTGGACCGAACTGAGGCGTGACGCGCTCGCCGCAGAGGAAGACGCCTTCCTCAACCCCGGCGAAGAAGCACGCGTGCCCTTCGTCGCACAACAACTCGGCGAAGCACCCGGACCCATCATCGCCGTCTCGGACTACATGAAAGCCGTCCCCGACCAGATCCGGCAGTTCCTCCCCCAGGACTTCGCCACCCTCGGCGCCGACGGCTTCGGCTTCTCCGACACCCGAGCCGCCGCACGACGCTACTTCAAGATCGACTCACACTCCGTCGTCGTACGCACCCTCGAACTCCTCGCCAAACAAGGCAAAGTCGACCCCGACACACCCCGCCAAGCAATCGAAAAGTACTCACTGCTCACCCTCCCCTGACGATCGAGTCAGCAGGACACGCCGTGTATGCCCGCTCTGAAGCGGCGTGTCCTGCTGAGTCGATGGGATTATGAGCGGGCCCAGTCCAGGAGCTTTTCCAGCGGCCAGGTGGTGATGATGCGCTCGGGCGGAACGCCGTTGGCTTCGGCGCGCTGCGCACCGTACTGGAGGAAGTCGAGCTGGCCCGGGGCGTGGGCGTCGCTGTCGATGCTGAAGAGGCAGCCGGCGTCGAGTGCTAACTGGATGAGGTCGTCCGGCGGATCCTGGCGTTCGGGCCGCGAGTTAATTTCGACGGCGACGTTGTGCTCGGCGCAGGCGGCGAAGACCTTTCTCGCATCGAATTCGGACTGGGGGCGCTGACCGCGCGAACCCTGGACGAGGCGTCCGGTGCAGTGGCCCAGCACGTTGGTGTGGGGATCGCGGATGCCGCCGAGCATGCGTTCGGTCATGGTCCGACGGTCCGATCGCAGTTTCGAGTGGATGCTCGCGACGACGATGTCCAGTCGGCCCAGTATCTCATCCGACTGATCGAGCGTGCCGTCCTCCAGGATGTCCACTTCGATGCCCTTGAGTAGGCGGAAGGCGCCGCCGTCGTCGTTGATTTGGTCCACGACCGTGAGCTGGTCCGTCAGCCGTTCCGCGCTGAGGCCGTTGGCGACCTTGAGGTTGGGGGAGTGGTCGGTGAGTGCGAGGTACTCGTGGCCGAGTGCGCGGGCCGCTTCGACCATGAGCGGGATGGGGCTGCCGCCGTCGGACCAGTCGCTGTGGCTGTGGAGGTCTCCGCGGAGTTTGGCCCTGAGTTCACTGCCGCTGTCGGTTAGTGCCTCTTTCGAACGTTCGCGGAGGTCCGCCAGGTAGGCGGGGACGTCGCCGTCGAGTGCCTGGGTGATCACCTCGAAGGACCGGTTGCCGATGCCCTTCATCCGTTTGAGGCGGCCGTCACGGGCGAGCTGCGCGAGCTCCTCCGGCTCCAACTCGGCGATCGTCTCTGCTGCCCGGCGGAAAGCCTGCACCTTGAAGCTTGGAGCCAGTTCACGTTCCAGCCAGAAGGCAATCTCGTTCAGGGCTGCGGCAGCGTCCATCCGCCCATTCTGCACCATGACCGCTTGCTGCGGTCAGCTTCTCGACGGTAGGGAAGGTCGAGGGAGCACCTCCTGAATCGAGCGGGCGGAAATAACGACTTCTCGGAAGAATCGTCGTTATTTCTGTCCACTCGATTTTCTAGGAGGCTACCGCCCGGGATAATCCTGGCCATAGCCCTGCCCTGGCTGCCCGTAGCCCCCACCGGCAGGACCGTATCCGCCCGGACCGTACCCGGCATTCGCATCAAAGCGCGCGCCCTGGGGATTGCTGGGCAGGAGCATGAAGATCAGCACAACAATGCTGCCGCCGGGAATGAAGCTGAGCAGGTACCACCAACCGCTGAAGTTGCCGTCGTGCAGGCGACGCACGCTGACGGCGATGCTCGGAATGATGATTGCCAGGCCGTACAGGGAGACCAGGATGGCGCCCACAATGAGGCCTCCGCCTGGGGTGCCGGTTTCCGGATCCATGCCGATGAAGGCTCCGGCGATCATCACCACCGACAGCACCATGCTGACGAGGAAGTTGAACAGCACCACCCACCAGTACTCGCTCCGGCTCGCACGGCCCGAGAAGGTGGCGTACTTCTTGAAGAACCGCTTCACCGCTGAACCGAAAGATGCATCGTGGAGCGGCTGGTCGAGTCTGGCTTCGGAAGTGGGTTGGGCCGTGGCCGGGTGGTAGCTCATGCTGGTGCCTTTCATGGTGAGACTGTCGGGAATCACTGTAGTCAGCCCGGGCGACTTTGTAGATGGGGACATCTCTCCGGATCGCGGCGCAGCCCGTATGATGTGACCTACACAACACAAAAGTCGGTGACAGAAAACCCTTGACAGGGAAGCTGTGACGAGGACTACAATGAATTCGGAATAAAGATTCCACGATACAAAAACTAAGCGGTACACAAACTACCGCCGGAGACATCGAGTCAAATCGAATTCGTTCGAGGGTAAGGGTGTTCAGCGCCGGCGTTAGCGCTCTACAGAAAGCTGACACCCATGAGCTTGTCCACCCTCAACACATCCTCTCCGGCGGAAGCCGCCGGCATCCTGAAACCATGCGTTGATATCCCACGCTGGGTCAACGCGATTGTCGATGCCCGACCCTTCTCCTCCGAAGCTGAACTCATCGACTTCGCCGAGCGCGCCGCGTACCCCTGGACCGAGGCGGAGATCGACGGCGCCCTCGCCCATCACCCACGCATCGGCGATCGTGCGCAGGGGAACACCGCAGAAGCAACAATGTCCCGCGGTGAGCAGGCCGGCGTCAGCACCGCCGTCGAAACCCAAACCGCGCTCCAGGACGGCAACCGGGCCTATGAGGAGAAGTTCAACCGCGTCTTCCTCATCCGTGCGGCAGGCCGCAGCGCCGAGGAGATCCTCGCCGCACTGAACGAGCGCCTGGGCAACTCGCCCGAACAGGAGCTGGACATCATCGCCGTTCAGCTCCGCGAAATTGCCATCCTACGACTCAAGGGGGTCCTTGCAGCATGAGCCGCAGCCACATCACCACCCACGTGCTCGATACAGGGACCGGGCGGCCCGCCGCCGGCGTCGCCGCCCGGCTGGACCGGCAGGAATCCGGGGGCTGGCAGGAGATTGCCTCAGGAACCACCGACGACGACGGCCGCATCGCCTCCCTGGGACCCGAGGCCCTGGAGCGGGGAACCTACCGGATCGAGTTCGAGACCGGGAAGTACTTTGCCGCGACCAGTACAGAGACCTTCTTTCCTTCGGTCTCGCTCATCTTCGAACTCACCGACCCGGCACAGCACTACCACGTGCCGCTTTTGATTAGTCCATTCGCCTATTCCACCTACCGAGGAAGCTGACATGACTGCAACAACCACTGAACCGAACGCCGCGCCTAAAGCCGCTTCCGGCCGCATTGTCCTGGGGCGCAACCAGTACGGCAAGGCCGAGTGCCGGCTCGTCAAGGTCACCCGGGACACCGCCCGCCACCAGGTCGAGGACCTCAATGTCACTTCGCAGCTGCACGGCGATTTCGAAGCCGCGCACACCGAAGGCGACAATGCGCAGGTCGTCGCCACCGACACCCAGAAAAACACCGTCTATGCATTCGCCCGTGACGGCGTGGGTTCGCCCGAGGCGTTCCTCCTGCGCCTTGGCAAGCACTTCACCGAGAACTTCGAATGGGTGACCGGTGGCCGCTGGGCCGCTGAACAGTACTTCTGGGACCGCATCAGCGACCACGACCACGCCTTCCTCCGCAACAAGTCCGAGACCCGCACCGCCGTACTCCTGATTGAGAACGGCGTCCGACACATTGTTGCGGGCATGCAGGACGTCACCGTGCTGAAGTCAACCGGCTCGGAGTTCCACGGCTACCCCCGGGACCGGTACACAACCCTGAAGGAAACCACCGATCGCATCCTTGCGACCGATGTGACAGCGCGCTGGCGCTACAACCCGGACGCAACGGACATCGATTTCAACGGCATCTACGCCAGCGCACGCAGCATCATGCTCGACGCGTTCGCGCAGACCCACTCCCTGGCACTGCAGCAGACTCTGTTCCAGATGGGCAAGCAGGTGCTCGAGGCCCACCCCGAGATCGAGGAAATCAAGCTGTCCCTGCCGAACAACCACCACTTCCTGGTGGATCTGGAACCGTTCGGCCTGGACAACCCCAACGAAGTCTTCTTCGCGGCCGACCGGCCATACGGGCTCATCGAGGCAACCATCGAACGTGAGCGCGAGGGGGACACCGCAGGCGAAGCACGGATCTGGGAAAACATCCCGGGATTCTGCTGACCAAATAGAGCGGCCGGACACCTGCACGTGTCCGGCCGCTCAGCAACTACTCATGTGAGACAAGGAAGTCATACTCATGAAAGCAGTCAGTTCCATGAAACACCATGCAGCGCCCCAACGTCCTGAAGATGAGCGCCTGCCTCTTGGCCGGACCTTCGCGTACGGATTCCAGCACGTTCTCACCATGTACGGCGGGATCATCGCCGTACCGCTGATCGTCGGCACAGCGGCGGGACTTTCGCAGGACGATATCGCAGTTCTCATCGCGTCCTGCCTCTTCGTCGGCGGTGCGGCGACCATCCTGCAGAGCTACGGCGTCAAGTTCTTCGGCTCACAGCTACCACTGGTCCAGGGTGTCTCCTTCGCCGGGGTCGCGACCATGACCGCCATCCTCAGCGGCGGCGGAGGTCTCCAGACCGTCTTCGGGGCGGTCCTCGTGGCCTCCGTGATTGGCCTGGTCATTGCACCGTTCTTTGCGAAGATCATCAAGTTCTTCCCGCCGGTTGTCACCGGCGTCATCATCACGACGATCGGCCTCACCCTCATGCCGGTGGCCGCCAACTGGGCTATGGGCGGGAATGCCACGGCAGATGACTACGGCAGCCTGACCAACATTGCGCTCGCCGCGGGAACCCTCGCGCTGGTGCTGCTGCTGAGCAAGCTGGGCAACGCGGCGATCTCCCGGCTGTCCATCCTGCTGGCGATCGTCGTCGGCACGGTGGTGGCAGCCCTGCTTGGGCTGGCGGACTTCTCCAACGTGGGCAGCGGTGCAATCTTCGCCTTCCCGCAGCCGTTCGCCTTCGGTTGGCCGGTCTTCGACCTCGCGGCAATCATCTCGATGACCATCGTGATCCTGGTCTGCATGACGGAGACCACGGCGGACATCCTCGCGGTCGGCGAGATCGCCAAAACCAAGGTGAACTCCCGCCGCATCGCCGACGGTCTGCGCGCCGACATGCTCTCGAGTGCGCTTGCCCCGGTCTTCAACTCCTTCGCCCAGACAGCGTTTGCCCAGAACGTCGGCCTGGTCGCCATCACGGGCGTCCGAAGCCGCTACGTGGTGACGGCGGGCGGTCTCATCATGGTGGTGCTTGGGCTCCTGCCGATCCTTGGCCGCCTGGTGGCAGCGGTTCCGACGCCGGTGCTCGGCGGTGCGGGCATAGTCCTCTTCGGGACGGTGGCCGCCAGCGGTATCCGCACCCTCGCCAAGGTGGATTACCAGGACAACATGAACCTTGTGATCGTCGCGGTGTCCCTTGCCTTCGGCATGATCCCCGTCGTCGCACCGACCTTCTACGACGAGTTCCCCAGCTGGTTCGGCGTCATCTTCCACTCGGGCATCAGCTCCGCGGCCATTATGGCGGTGCTGTTGAACCTCCTCTTCAACCACTTGAAGGCAGGCAATCCGGACCGTGCTTCCGTTTTCGTGGCCAGTCCGCCACGCATGGTGCGTGAGGATGAGCTCACCGCCCTCCAGGACGGCGACAGCTACCAGGGCGGCAAGCTGGTTGCGGCCGACGGCACCGAAGTGCCGGTGGTGACCGCCGCCCAGTACCAGGTAGTCAAGGAGAAGCTGGAGAACGGCGAGATCGAGTGCGTGGAAGACATCCGCAAAATCTGTGACGAGGACACCAAGCACTAACTAGTTCGTCCTTACCTACCTGCGCACTCGGGTAGGTAGGTAAGGATTCCACCCTGGATCAGCAGACAGGACCACTGAGCTGACGGCGCCAACCGCCGTCGTCGGTGGTCCTGTGCCGTTTCACCACCAACCTGAAACGGAAAAATTCCATGTCCACACGTACCTGGATTCGCGACCCGCTGGCCATTTTCACCGCGAACGACGACGACGCCGGCGGCGGGCTTGTCCTCGACGGCGCCACGATCGCGGAGCTCGTCCCCGCCGGATCCACACCAACTGTCCCGTACGATTCCGAGTTCGACGCACGCTCGCACGTGGTGCTACCCGGCCTGATCAACACGCATCACCACTTCTACCAAACCCTCACCCGAGCCTGGGCGCCCGTGGTGAACGTTCCTCTGTTCCCCTGGCTGGTGAATCTCTACCCGGTGTGGGCGCGGTTGACCCCGCGCGATCTTGAACTGGCGACGACGGCGGCGCTCGCCGAGCTCCTCCTCTCCGGTTGCACCACAGCCGCGGACCACCACTACCTGTTCCCGGGAGGCATGGAGGAATCCATCGACGTTCAGGTGTCTGTGGTGCGGCGGCTGGGGATGCGGGCGATGCTTACGCGCGGTTCGATGTCCTTGGGAGAGGACGACGGCGGCCTGCCGCCCCAGCAGACGGTGCAGGAGCCCGAAGTGATCCTGGCAGACAGCGAACGGCTGATTTCGCGTTACCACGAGCGGGGCGACGGCGCGCAGGTGCAGATTGCGCTGGCACCGTGTTCACCCTTCTCGGTCACCACGGAGATCATGAAGGAGAGCTCTGCGCTGGCCGACCTCCACGACGTCCGTCTGCACACGCATCTCGCAGAGACGCTGGACGAGGAGGACTTCTGCCGGGAGCGGTTCGGTCTGCGGACGGTGGATTACCTGGACAGCGTCGGTTGGTTGGGCCCACGGACGTGGTTGGCGCACGGGATCCATTTCGACGATTCCGAGGTGGCCAGGCTGGGCGAGGCGGGCGTTGGCGTTGCCCATTGTCCGACGTCGAACATGCGGTTGGCATCCGGGATCTGCCGGGCCGTCGAGCTGGAGGAAGCCGGCGTCTCGGTGGGATTGGGTGTGGACGGTTCGGCGTCGAACGATGCCTCGAACCTGATCCTCGAAGCACGGCAGGCCCTGTACATCCAGCGGCTGCGCTATGGAGCGGAGCAGGCGACGCCGGAGCGCGCGCTGGGGTGGGCAACCCGGGGGTCAGCTGCCGCGTTGGGTCGTCCCGATGTCGGGGAACTCGCTGTAGGGAAGCAGGCCGACCTCGCGATGTTCCGGCTCGATGACCTGCGTTTCTCCGGGAGCCATGATCCGCTGTCCGCGCTCCTTCTGTGCGGTGCCGACCGCGCCGACCGCGTGATGGTCGGCGGGCAGTGGCGGGTGGAGGATGGCGCCGTCGTCGGGCTGGACCTGGAGGGGCTGATTGCAGAGCACAGCGCCGCCGCGCGCCGCCTGGTTGGATGACGCTTCATCAGGTGACGCGTTGCGGCGGGCTTACTGGCGCCGGGTAGAGTCTGGCGAAGGGATAGTGTTCGAGCAAATGGTCGCCTGGGAGGGTATGTGGGTTCAGGGAAGCGTCCCACGATTACCGACGTGGCGCGGGCAGCGGCCGTTTCACCCACCACTGTGTCGCACGCCCTGAACAATCGGGGATACGTGGATCCGCGCACCCGGGAAAAAGTGCGACGGACGGCGCAGGAGCTTGGTTACCGTCCCAACGTCCGCGCTCAGCGATTGCGTGCAGGCAGCGCGCAAACCGTTGGCCTGGTGGCGTCGATGCCTACTTCCATTGCGGCAGGGCCGTCCAAGTTGGGGTTCTTCATGGAGGTCGCTGCTTCCGCTGCGGAGACTGCCCTGATGCACGGTTTTGCGATGATCCTGGTGCCGCCCCTGGAAACGCAGTTGGAGTTGGGTCAGTTCGATATAGATGGTGCTGTGGTGGTGGAGCCGGAGGAGAATGACCCCGCGACTACGCGGCTGCGAGCGCTCGGAGTGCCGGTGGTCAGCTTGGGGAGGCAGCCAGGCGCCGAGTCCGAGATCCCGTATATCGACCTGCATTCCCATGAGACCGGGGAACTGCTGCTGAATCACCTCCACGGTCAGGGTTCCCGGAAGATAGCTCTGATGATCGGTTCCGGGCTCCGGCACTCATACATCGACGTGGCGGCCGCGTATTCGGACTTCGTGTCCGCACATGGGCTTGAGTCCATCGTCATTCGGTTGGATGAGCATGAGGGCGAGGCCGGCGGATATCGTGCCGCCCTCGCCCTGCTCGAGTCACACCCAGACGTCGACGGCATCTGTGCGCTGGTGGATGCCTTCGCCGTCGGAGTAGTGCGGGGACTTCAGGAGAAGGGCCGGAAAGTACCTGAAGACGTCAGGGTGGTCACCAGGTATAACGGACTGAGGGCCCAGACGTGCAAACCGGCACTGACCGCCGTCAACCTGAACCTCGGCACGGCTGCTGATCTCGCCGTAAACCTGCTTCTGGAACACCGCGAGGGCAACACGTCACGACACGTTGTGTCCGGACCGCCCCAGGAGTTGGTGGAGCGGGCCTCCTCCGTCATTCCGTAGGCCTTCTTCATCCCTGAAAGAGGACGGCAACGCCAGATACCAGGGCAAAGCTCAGAACGATGGTTCGCATGCGCTTGCCTCCCAACCGGTGATGAATCGCTGCGCTGGTCAGGGCACCGACCACCAGGGCCGGAAGCAGGTACATCGCCATCTGCAACTGGTGGACCTGTACGTTGCCGGTCGCAGCGAGCAGCCCGAGCGACATGATCTCCCCGATGAGGAAGCAGAAGGCAACGGTTGACCGAAGGACCGGCGCCGGCCGGTGCTGGTAGGCCAGCACCAGCGGCGGCCCGCCTATCCCGGTTGCCGTCTCCGTAACCCCGGTAACGGCCCCGACGGCAAGCAGTGCGCTCCTGCCCGCCTTGAAGGACGGCACCACCAGGGATACCAGGGCCGCGAGGATCGTGGAGATCCCGATGAGGAGACTGAGGCCGGACGGCGGAACGGCGACAAGCACCCAGAAGCCTCCCGCGGTACCGGCGATGCGCCCGACGGTGATCCAGCCCGCCCCCTGCAGGTCCAGGGCGTGACGTTCACGCCAGACAACATATGCGTTTAACGGCAGCATCAGGACAAGCAGCAGAACAGGCAGGAGTGCTGGCTCAAAGAACCCGACAACCGGGGCGACGATGAGGGCAAATCCCATGCCGGTACTGCCCTGCACCAGGGAAGCGATGGCTACGGTCACCGCTACTAGGATGAATATCTCAGTGCTCAAGTGGTTCCTTCAGTTTGTATCTAGTCGGCATCCGCCGGTTGCTGTCGACGTATGGTCAGCCGACGGCGCTGGGCACTGGCATCCGGTTGCGTTGCCGGAGTGCCTGATGTTCGGTCGCAGTCGGGTGAAGCCGTCGTACCGGCGCCTCTCCCATTACCCGGTGGGCAACATCCCTGGCCTCCTGCAGGAATGTTCGCGCGTCCCAGTCCACGGGCCATCCTTCCCACAGCCTCAGCTGGCCGGCGACGACCACCGCCGAGATCTGATCGCGGTTGGCGTATCGAACCAGCTCCCAGGTTGGATCCCAGGACGGCTGCATTTCAGGGACGGACCAGTCAAGGACCAGGAAATCCGCCGATTTGCCGACGGCGATCTCCCCGGTGACATCTCCGATTCCGGCTGCCTCCGCGCCGCCCTGGGTTGCATGATGGATCCAGGTCCAGCCGCCGCCGCAGGACGAGTCACCCGTCTGTAGGCCAAATGCGAGCCGCTGGGCCAGTTCGGCGACATCAACGAGGCGGAAACCGTCACTTCTGGTTCCATCAGTCCCGATGCCGAAACGGACACCTCTCTCGGCAAAGTGCAGGGCGGGAGCCACAGCGTTGCCCTTCCACGCACTGGCAACGGGGTTATAGCTGACGGCGGCGTCTGTTTCCTCGAGAAGCCGCAGCTCGCGTGGGGTCAGCAGCGTTGCATGGGCGGCCAGGGTCTGCGGTCCCAGCGCGCCGATCGAGTGCATGTATTCCAGGGGTCGTAGTCCGCAGCGTTCAATGGATCGCTCCACCGAAGCCAGGTGTTCGTTGAGATGAACCTGGTACGCCGCGTTCGCATCTGCTGCCAGCAACGAGGTATCCCGGAGCACTACGTCGCTTGCCGCTTCGGGAATCGATACTGCCAGAGATGGGTGGACCAGTGATTCCGCTTTCCACCGGCTCAGATGGGCCTGGGCCTCCCGCATGATGGTTCCGTGGTCGATCAGGGAACCATCCGGTGCCATGTCATTACAGATGTATCCGAGGACGCACCGCAGCCCGACGTCCTGTGTCGCCGCCGCCACCGTGCCGACGTCCACGTTTGCCCTGGTTCCCGCGTCGCAGACCGTTGTGAAACCGCCGCGAAGCGACTCCAGCGCAGCCAGCTTCGAGGCAATGTAGATGGATTCGTCATCCAGATGCTGTTCGAGCGGCACCCATAGCCTGCGGAAGATCTCGGAAGGTTCGCCGCACACCATCGATTTCCCGAAGCTTTGCGTCAGGTGATGATGCGTATCGATGAATCCCGGCATCAAAAGATGATGCTCAAGGTGAACCGGGGAAAGGAGCGGGTTGTCCGCGATCAAGGTCGCTGCTGGCCCGATCTGGCTGAACATTCCGTTGGTAACGACGACGCCGTGGCCACGGACGGGCCCTGACGGCAGGAGGAGTAGTTCCGGAAGGAGCAGCATGGTTTCGCTGCTGAGGTGCTTGACGGTGAGGGGAGTATTCACAGGGTGTCTTTCACTTGGTTATCGGTATCAGATTGGGGTTCAGAATTCTCGGCGGGTTCGCTACGGCGTTTACCCAGATGGAGAAAAACGATGTTCATGATGACGCCGACGAACGCGGTCATTGCCACGCCGCTGCCGAGGAGGATTCGCGCATTCGGCGCAAGCTGGTCATACATGCCGGGTACAAGGATCGGCATCAACCCTGCGGACAGGGCGACGGCGGCGATGATCGTGTTGCGGTGATCGTTGAAGTCGACCCGGCGGAGCATCTGGAATCCCATGGCGACGATGATGGAGAAGACGATGACAGCGGTGCCCCCGACCACAGCTGAGGGTATGCCGGCCATCACCTGGCCAATAGGCGCCAGGATGCCAATGAGGATCAGGATGAATCCGGCGCCGACTGTGACGAAGCGTGAGCGCACACCGGTCGCTTTGACGATTCCGATGTTTTCACCGCTCGTGACAATGAGTGAGGTTCCAAAGAACCCGCCGAGGAGCGACATGATGGCATCGCCTCGGATGGTCTTGGGTGCATCCTGTTTCGCGACCACCTTCTTGCCGACCACTTCACCGTTGAGGACCGTTTGCCCGGTTGCCTCGGCCATTGAGGCAATGCTAAATATCAGCAACGGCAGGGAAGCGAGCAGGTCGAACTCAGGGGGGCCGAAGGGAAGGAACTGCGGAAGCGAGACCACATTTCCCTCTCCGACACCCGCAAAGTCTGTGAGTCCCATGGTCGCCGCGAGCAGTGTTGCGGCCACCATGCCAAGCAGCACGGAAACGGGACGCAGTGAGGTGGGCAGGAGACGGTAGAACAGGACGATAAGTACGATCGTGGCGACCCCAAGGGTTAGGAAGTCCAGACGCCCAAAGTCCTCCGTACCTGGCTGTCCGGTGATGAGGAAGGCCGAGTGCTTCACCAGGTTGATGCCGATTACTACGATCATGGTGCCGACGACGACGGTGGGAAAGAACTTGAGCAGCCGCGCAAAGAGCGGAAGTACGAGGAAGTAGAAAACACCGGTCAGGATTACGGCGCCGGTAGCCATCTGGAGGCCGTGTTCCTGCGCGATCATCAGGAACATGATGATCGGCGCGCCGCCGGGCAGCATGACGAAGGGCAGCTTCGCCCCCAGCTTCCACGGCCCGAATGACTGCAGAAGGGTGCCCAGACCCGACAGGATAAATGTTGCGCTTAACAGGTTGGTTGTCAGCGAATCGGAAAGCCCTAGGGTCTGACTGACCAGAAAGACCGCCGACAAGGGTGTGGCAACCATGACCATGACGTGTTGCAGCCCCAACGGGATGAGGCGGCGAAGGGGTGGAACTTCGTCCACCGGATGAACTTTTGAATCATTCATGATGTGACTTCTCTCAGGGGAGGTGTTTCGTCTGACGGCACTGCTTTGTGCCGTTTCGGTAAGAGTTCCTCGCGCTGGATGGCCGCAGGATCGGTTCATTGGCCACTCAGGAAGTGTGGAGAGGGAACTGCCTTGTGAGGCTGTCCCAAATCGTTTTGGTAGACTATGCGCAAGATCACTTTCGTGTCAATGGATCGGCACAGTGGAGCTGTAGATTGGCGGGATGAGCACTTTCCTGGTGGTTCTCCGCAGGTGTGATCATGCGTTGCCTGCAGTGTGGGCGCCTGGGGAAAAAGACATTCAGGTTCCGCACTCCCTGGCATGACGCCGCCCCTGTAGGATGCCTGTGAATAGCCCCGGCGAACGGCGTTAAGAGCCAGCGACCCGCCGTCGTGCGTTTATCATCTGTTTCTCATCTGCCCTTCCTAAGCTTGGACAAGACCGATTCCCGCCCGAAGGACGTTGAAGGCCTCGTGAACGCGCAGCCCAGGATCAGTGAAGAACTGGACATACCGCCCCGCGCGCTGATTGTCAGTACAGCGCGAGACCGCGGTGCACTCGCAGCCGCGCGTTCACTCCGGCAGGACGGCTGGGTGGTTGGCGTAGGAACGCCCGAGGGTAAGGGGATGCTCTGCACATCGCGGGCGGTCTCCTTCTCCCACGTTGTTCCCCGGCCGCGCGGTGACGCCGCAGAATTCGTCAAGGGTGTGCAGCGGGCGGTGCAGGCGGGCGGTTACGACGTCGTGTTCGGCGGCGGCGATGACTGGATGGCCGCACTGGCCACCTACCGAGACCATATCCCCACACCTGTTGCACATCCCTCTGCCGAAGCCGTCCAACGTGCGCTCGACAAGGTGACCCTCGCAGAAAGCGCGGCACACGTGGGGCTCGCTGCGCCGCTCACGATCCCCGCAACTCCGGATGCGATCGCCGATTGGGAGGGCCCGGTAGTCGTGAAGTCCCGTGCCCACTGGTGCCCGGGACAGACCCGCCCCCACCGCATCGAGGCCCGCCTGTTCGACAGCATCGCAAGCGCCAAGGAACGCATCAACCACATGGAGCAGCTCGGCGCGGAACCGCTGCTGCAGGAACCGATCCGAGGCCGGCTCGGCGCTATGATCGGACTGTTCCGGAACGGCAAGCTCGAGGGAAGGGTGCAGCAGAGCACTCCCCGGCTCTGGCCCACGCCCAACGGGGCTTCCGCGCGGGCCGAGACCGTCGCCGTCGACCCCGTCCTGGCTCGCAAGGTGGATGCGCTGCTGTCCCATATCGGCTGGTGGGGTCTGGTGGAACTGCAGTTTCTGACCGACGACGACGGCGTCCCCCACCTCATCGACTTCAATGGCCGCTTCTTCGGCTCGATTGCCCTCACGAACGCCGCGAGGCCGGGGCTGGCAAATGCGTGGGGGAGGCTGGTGCTCGGTGAATCAGTTCCCTCGCTCGCCGATGCTCCCGCGGGCGTCCGCTATGTCTGGGCGGCGGGTGACCTGCGGAGGGCTCGGGTTGAGCGGCGCGGCGGCCTGCTTGCCGACGTCGTCGACACCATGCGCTGGGCAAGCCGCGCCCATCACAGCGTGTGGGACGTCCGTGACCCCGGCCCTACCTGGCACCTGGTGACCTCGAGGTTCGGCAAGCCGGAGTAGGCAGCAACCCGAAACAGGCAGGGTCGAACGGAGGCGATTACCGGCGTCGTGCCGCGCGGATCATGTCGAGGGGTACGCGGCGTTCGGGTGCGCGCAGCGCGATCAGCCCAAGCGCATAGATCCCACACACCGCAATCGCGACGACGGCGCATGTCAGCAGCGCCGGACCGTCCACCACATTCACCAGCAGGAGCCCAACGCCGGCGGCGATAGCCGCCAGAACCGCGGCGCGCAGCAGGAGGGCGACGGCGGTGCGCAGGTCCACGCCGTCGTGCCTGCGATGGAGCAGCCACGCGTTGGCGAGAGCGGCCGTAACCAGGGAAGCGCTGGTTGCCAACGCGATGCCCGCTACGCCCATGACCGGTGCAAGAAGGATGTCGCCCACGATGTTGACGATCATCGCGACCACGGCGACGACGACGGGCGCCTTGGAGTCGCCGAGGGCATAGGACGTACTCACCACCACCTGCCTGAAGCCCAGCGCGAGAAGCGCCGGCGCGTACCAGGCGACGGCGGTCGCGGTGTCCTCGATGTCCTCCCGGGAGAAGGCGCCGCGACCGAATGCCAATTCAACGAGGGGAACCGCGGCAATGGCCAGCACAACGCACAGCGGTACGAGGATGGTCACCGTCACGGACAGACCGCGGTTCACCAGGCGCTTCAGCTCGGGAAGATTGCCCACTGACGCGCTGATCGCAGGGTAGAGCGGCACGAGTAACGATGCGATGAGCAGCTGCTCGGGAAGATTGACCAGCCGCCACCCGTAGGACAGTGCGGTGATTGCGCCTTCCTCCAGCGTGGAGCCGACCGCACGGTCCACGAGGGTGTTGATGTTGCCGATCGCGCTGCCAACGAGCATCGGGGGAACCAGGACGGCGATCTCGCGGAAACCGGGGTCCTTCAGCGCCAGGCGCGGCCGAACGCGGGTGCCGATGCTGCGCAGCGGCGGCAACTGCAGGACCAGCCGCGCAGCCGAACCCACCACGAAACCGACGGCGAGGGCGCTGACCCCGTACTGCGGACCGAACAGCCCGGCAGCCGCGATCATGATGAGGTTGAACGGCACGCCCTGCAGGGAGGCCCAGGCGAAGCGGCCATGGGACTGCGCGAGGGCGGCGAGGAGATCGGTGCCGGCGACCAGCACGGTGGCGATGAGGATGATGCGGGTGAGCATCGTGACCGTGGCCGCTTCACCGGCGTCGAAACCGGGCGCGATGAGGGAAGTGACCGGCGCGGCAAAGATTCCCATGATTACCGATCCCACGCCGAGAACCAGCATGGTGACGGTGAAAGCGACGTTGAACCCGGTGTGGCCTTTACACCCGTTCTCCTCGGTGGCTGCCTCGCGGGCGACCACCGGGGTGGCCGAGCGCGCCATCGCGTAAGCAACCAGTCCGAGCACGATGTTCATGAGGCCCTGAGCCACAAGGTAGGCATCGAGCTGGGCTCCGGCGCCGAAGATAGCCGCAATGACGACGTCGCGCAGGAAGCCGAGGAGCGTGGACACCGCCGTCAGTCCGGTGACAAGCACAGCGGCCCGGGAGATCGATCTACCTCCGGGCCTGGCCACGAGTCCGACGCCCTCCTTCCTGTGCTGCGGGTCGCTGAGCCCGTCGGCCAGCGTTGACAGAATACATGCACCTCTTTCCAGCCGCGGCCGGTTGGCGTAAGACTGAAGCCCACACGTTCAATCCATTGGAGGATTCATGAAGCTGCAGCTCTCAGCAACAGTGCTCGATTCACCCGACGCCCGCGAGCTTGCCGACTTCTATCAGCAACTGCTCGGCTGGGAAGCGAAATCCGACGACGACGACTGGGTGATGCTCAAAGCGCCCGACGGCGGTGCGGCGCTGTCTTTCCAAACGGAGCCGCGCTACGTGCGCCCAGTGTGGCCTGCAGGTGATGGTGACCATCCGATGATGATGCACCTGGACATCTACGTTGACGACCTGGATGCTGCCGGCGCTCACGCCCTGGCTCTCGGCGCAGAGCTGGCTGAATTCCAGCCGCAGGAAGGTGTGCGGGTGTACTTCGACCCTGCCGGGCACCCGTTCTGCCTGTTTCGGGACTGAGTCGGTACAACCAACGGCGGCGGAGCCCCTACGTAGAGGGGTTCCGCCGCCGTTGGTTGTGTTGCTGTGGTTGTTACGGCTTGGCTGGTCCGCTCTTCTTGATGACGCGGTCCCAGCCGAGGAGTTCGCCGTTGGCGTTGGTCAGGGAGATCTGCTTGGCTCCGTTCTTGAGGTCCACTGGCCACTGGAAGGTGATTCCGGCGTCGGCATCCGACAGGAGCCAGCCGACGGGGGTGGAATCGGCGTAGACGAAGTACCAGGTGTCGGCCGTGGGTGTGGTGAGGGTGATGTCCTCACCGGCTGCCACGGGCCCGCGCGGGGCGCCGAAGCTGGCTTCGTTGTCCCTGTTCAGGTCCTTCTTCCCTGGTGCCTCGGGGATGAACCCGGGCTCCTGCGAGCCGGTCTCCAGGTTGACCTCGAGGTAGCCCTCGGAGGTTTCGTCTCCGGCGGTTGCACGGGCGTGGACCGTGGTGGTGCCGTTGCCTTCGAGTGCGACCGGTTCGGTGTAGGCGACCCAGTTCAGCTCGTCGGTGCCTTCAGCCTGGACCGCGTACTCAATGGTCGCGTCTGCTGCGGCGGCACCGCTGGCTGCGAGGGTCAGGACCGGCGGAGTGCCGTACTGACCGTCCTCGTTTGGGGTGCCCTCAAGGGAACCGGTGACATTCAGCGCGGTCAACGCCGTGTTCCGGACCTCGAGTTCATACAGCGAGAGATAGATACCAAGGGTGGAGGCCTGGATATCCACCCGAACGTGGCGGGCGCTCACCGTACCGAAATCGACGATGTCGGTACGGGCGCCGGCAGCCTTACCGGTCTGGGCGGACACGACGGTCCAGTCCGTGCCGTTATCCGACACCGAAACCGTGTAGTCCTTCGCCGACGCTGCCTCCCACTTCAGGGTGACCTGGTTCAGGGGCTGCTCCGAACCAAGGTCGGTGGCAATCCACCGCTGGCCGTCGTAGTTGGCTGACCAGCGGGTCTGCTCACTGCCGTCCACGGCAAGTGCGGCCGGGAAGCTGGCTGCTTCCACACCCGATGCGGTGGCGGTTGAGCCGACGGCAAGGTTCTCCGGGCCGAGGAGGCTCAGGCTCCACGCGCCGACGCCTGCGCCTTCCGGATTGGCGGGGGTGAGTCCGGTCAGCCTGATGTATCGGGCTTCCCGAGTGTCGAACGTGACCTGGTCTGCACCCGCGCCGTCGACCTCGTGCTGGACAACCCTGTTCCAGAACACGCCGTCAACCGAGGTCTCGACGCCGTAACCGGTGGGAGCGTTCTGCGCCCAGTCTGCGTGTACTCCGCCGACCTGCTTGGCCTCGCCGAGGTCGATGGTCACATCGCTGGCATCCGGTGTTCCGGATTCCCACCGGGTCAGCGACTGCCCGTCGGTGAGGTTCGACACCGGGTACCCTTCAGCGGATGCCGTTGCGGACACATCAGCACCGTTCGAAATCTCGCCCGGAACCGCGGGAACGCTCTTCTCATCAATCAGCGTCAGCCCCGGCCCCATGCCGATGGTTTGGATGGTGCTGGTGAATTGAGCGTATGTGCGCTCGGGATCGACGGCTGCCCAGGTCTTCTGGGCGATGGTCGGGAAGCTCTTCTCGACCAGACCGTGCACATCCATTTCGGTGTATTCCTCGTGCACCAGGTCATTCCAGACAGCGAACTGGGCACCGAGAACCGAGGATGCGCCAACCGTTTGATTGCCGGCTTCGTTTGGAGTCCAGTTCTGGTAGAGCGACTGGTTGTTTAGTCCGTTGCCGTGGTAGTAATTCGCAAACGGCACCACATACAGGGTTGCGTCATTGGTGTTGATGAACTCCACACCATCGGCTTCAGCTGTGTCGAGTCCGTACCAACCATTGTTCCAGGAGTTGATGATCACGTCCTTGTCATAACCCTCGAGGCCGCCACTCATTACTGTGGCGCTTCCCCAAGCGACGGGCTGCTTGCCGAGTCCGCGGATGTGCTCGGCCATGGTGTTGTAGAAGTCGCGGTAGACGTCGCTGTGTTCGCGGGTGTACTCGTCGGCGCCGAAGTGCAGATCCGAACCGCGGAACCACGGGGCGAACTCGTTGAAGATGTCCTTCACGGTTTCAATTGTTTCCGGCTTGCTCAAGTCCAGCATGTCCGAGTTGCCGCCGTTGAGCCCGATCTCTCGCTTCCAGTTGACGATGGCGGCTGAGTGAGCAGGTACATCGATCTCCGGCACGAGGAGCACTCCGCGGGTTGCCGCTGTGTCCTCGAAGCTGTCCCAATCGGCGCGGTCATACGCTCCGTCGGTGGACGCGAGGCCCGCAAACTCCGCATTGTCGGTCTTCAACCGGAATCCGGTGTAGGCCTTGGTGAAGTCGTTGTTCTCGGGATGTATTTCGTTGTCGTTCAGGTGGATCTGGAACCGGTTGAGTTTGTAGTAGCTCATCATCTCGATGTAGTCACGGATGAATTCGGGGGTGAAGAAGCGCCGTCCCACGTCGAGCATAAAACCGCGCTCTTCATAGTCCGGCCAGTCCACCGCAGTGCCGACGGGGACGTCGTTGCGTCCCTCTGACTGCATCAGAATCTGCAGCAGGCTCCGGGTCCCGTAGTACACACCGGTTTCGGTCGGCGCGCTGATGGTGACATCGGTATCCGTGATCAGCCGGTAGCCTTCTTCGGCGTACCGTTCGCCACCGGCGGCATGCTGGTCCTCCGGGGCCAGGTCAAGCGTGATGTCCCCTGCTGCGCTCTCGCCCGACACGACGGCAAGATCCAGGCCGGTCATCTCCGACAGATCGCCAGCGAACTCCTCACCGATCTGCTCAAGGCCCGCGTCGACGACGATGCGGCTTTCGTTGGAGAGGACGAGGTCTCCGGTGCCGCCAGTCCATTCGTGCAGAGATGGGACGACAACAGGCTTTGCATTCACTGCATCAGCCGGTTCATCAGCGCTTGCCGGTGCAATGGAGCCGAAACTTCCGGCCATAACGGCCGCCGCGGTTGCGGTAGTGACCCACCGTCTAATGCCGCCCGGTGAAGGGTGGGCGGATCGAATGGGTATGGGATGGGCCATGAGAACTCCATTGTTGACTCGTGCGGATGGGGCTTTGTCCTGTGACACAACTAACTTGTAACTCCATAGTGTCCACCGCGCGGCAGGCAGTCAACCTTATTTCTGACTATTTATGATGCAAGAAGGAATATTAAGTGCAAGTATGAGCAGGTTTGGGTGGGTTCTCACCTGATTTTGGACGAGCGAGTACTGTGGTCCTATTCCTGACTATGTCCCGTGGGCCAATGAAGCATGACGGCTCCCCACGTCGACTCCAAGGCAGCAAGATCCATCATCCGGGAGGTGTGAGCTATGTCGGTGACATCTCCGGACCTTCAACCTGGTGGCGCTCAGCTTCTCGAGCGCACTTATGCGGTCCAACGGGAGATCCGCAAAGCCCATCGCGTCATGGCATTTCAGCAGATCGTGGACCAGGAGGGTAGTGCAACCCGCGCCAAGATTGCCCGGAACACCGGACTGAATCCGTCGACGGTGTCGACAATCCTCAAGGAACTGATTGACGACGGCCTTGTGCTTGACGGTGAGCAGGCAGAAAGTACCGGTGGCAAACCGGCCACCACGTTGAAGGTTGATCGGTCGGTCCACGGCATTCTCACCGTAACGGTTCGGCCGCGGCGCTTCCGCGCGGCGCTATTCACGCTCGGTGGTGAAGTCGAATCGACCGAATCCAGGGAATTCGATCGAAACGTCGCTCCGGAAGACCTCGTGCACTTTGTGTCAACCTTCATCTCGAACACCGAGCGGAAGATCGGTGTGGTCGGGCTTCAGGTCCCGGGTGCCCAGGATGAGGGAACAGTACTGGAAAGTGTCCAGTTGGACTGGCACAACGTTCCATTGGCGTATCTGATCGAGGCCGCTACCGGGGTGCCGACTTTTGTTGTCAACGATGCTGATGCTGAAGCGATGGTTGAGGGCGCTTATCACCCGAATGCCGCAGCGACTTTGTACTTTGTGCACATGGGCGGCGGTTTGGGTGCCGCAATCGTCTCCCGCGGCCTGCTGTTGAGTGGACTTTCCGGCCGGGCCGGCGAAATTGGCCATGTCAGAGTCGATTACGAAGCATCGGAACCAGCCTGCCTGTGCGGGGTTGCCGGTTGCCTTGAATCAGTCGCCTCCATGCGTGCGATGCTTGGCCCCGCTTACTCTGAGGAACTGACCAGTGATGAGATTTCCGCGTTGGCTGCGGACCCCTCCGCCGTCGAACGGCTCGAAGCTGGGGCTGTTGCCTTGGCGAGGGCGCTGCGGTTGATATGCGCAGCGCTCGATATCCAGCAGGTAGTTCTGGGAGGAGATGCTCCACGATTGGGGTCGGCGTTCCTCGCCGCCGTGCAGAAAGAGCTGAACGCCAATCCCGCGATGGCGGCGCGCACACCCAGCGTTGTTTATGCGCATCCGCCGCGGGAAGCCTTCGGTGTCGCCCAGTACGCGCTCAACCGTGCGTTCGGCGTGCAGTGGTCCTTTAATCGGTAGGAGGAGTGGCGGTGGCCCGACGGGCAGCGGTTTCAACGCGTTCCCAATGCTGTGCCCACTCCTCGGCAGTGCGCTGGGGCATGTTCGGATCTTCCGGGCCGCGTCCGGTAGCGCCGTCGAGCAGTTCACGCAGAATGTCAGCGTGACCCACATGCTGGGCGGTCTCCACGCACATATGTACGAGAATCTGCTGAAGCGTTACCCGGCGTCGTTCTTCTGACCACCAAGGCACCTCGCCGACGGCGTCGAGCGGTAGGGCCGCGATCGTTGCATCCGTGTGGGCTGCCGAGAAGTGGTGCAGTTCAATAATGTCTTCACGGGTTTCCTCGGCGGTGAGCCAGAGATCGGCCTCGGGGGCGGCGTCGTCGTCGAACCAGGGTAGGTCTCTGCCGCTGGACCGGCCGAAAACCTCGCCGAAGTAGCCCAATTCCACGCTCGCGACGTGCTTCACCAGCCCCAGCAGATTGGTGCCGGTGGGTGTGAGGGGGCGGCGGGCGTCGTAATCGCTCAAGCCGTTAAGTTTGGCGAGCAGATCCTCCCGACGGCGGCGCAGGTAGCGGTGTAGAACCTCTTTGTCATCCATGTGGGCACTCTACTGGGTGGCCCTGACACGGGCGCCACGACAATCAATGACGGTTTCACCTGGACGCGACTGTGCCCCCTGCAGAGCGAGGCTCCGCAGGGGGCACAGTTGGCACGGTGGAACTTAGCCGGCGCAGGTGAACTTCGCGTCAGCCCAGTCGCCGTGGTCGTAGTTGATGCCGTCGCCGCCGTCGTCGACAGAAAGGGTCACGTAGGTGGCCCCGGAGATGTCGACGTCGATCGTTGCCGTCTCGGTAGTCGCCCCCATCACCGGAGTCTTGACGAGTTCCTCGCCATCGGCGAGGACGGAGAAGCTGATGGACCCAAGCGTGGCCTGGTAATCGTCCACGCCCACTTTGGCAGTGAATGAGGTGCACTTGCCGCCCGTGTAGTAACGGATGTCGCTCGCAGCATGTACGCCCAGACCCTTTTCGAAGGTCTGTCCATTCAGTTTAATGGGACCCCCGCTGTTCGAAAGGTCGCGCCCGATGGATCCGTAGCCGTTGGTCGCTTCCTGCCAGTCGAAGTCGCTGGCAAAGACGGTGCCGGTCGGGACCGTAGGCGGCGTTCCGGATTGCTGCTTGCGTTCAACGCTCGCTGTTCCGGTGCCGTCGCCACCCTCATACGTGACGGTTGCCGTGAAGATGCGCTCAAGGAAATCGTCCCGCTGCTCCGGGACACGGATCTGGAAGGTGACTTCAGCGGAAGCCCCGGGACGGATGGCCTTGACCTTCTGGGTGTCGGGATAGACAGTCCAGTTGATCGGTCCGGAGAAGGTGACTTCACCCTTCTTGACCGGTTCGCCGGTTCCGTTGGTGACCGTCACGGTGACATCTTCGATGGACGGACCGTCCAGGTTCACCTCGGAGATGGTGAGTTCGACGCTGGCGGCCTCTGCCTGTGCGTCGGTCTGGGCGTTCGCCGTGAAAGGAACGAGCGCGAGTGTGAAGGCGAAGAGAACCGCCAGAAGGGTGCGAGTGATGTTCTTCATTGAGATCTGTTGTCCTTTCCGGGTTAGGCCACGGGCGGCATGTCGGATTCGCGGGAATCGAGGCCAAGCCGAAGCTTCGCCCATTCACCGCGTGTGAAGTCGGGAACTTCGACGGGCTTGCCGCCATCTGCGAGCGACATGACGCTCAGCGGCACGGGGGAGCACCATGCCGCGGAGTCGTATACGTCGATATCGGGGACCAGGCCGGCACGCATCGTCTGTACGGTACGCCACTGCAGCAAGTAGTCAATGCCGCCGTGTCCTGCATTGGCGGCGTCCTCGCCCACCTTCTTCCAGATCCAGTGGTCGAACTCGTCGCGGTACGGAGCCCAGTTGGCCCAGGCGTGTCCGCTGTGGTCCGGTTCAAGGTAAACGCGGGCGTTGTAGTCCTCGAAGATGCCGCGGCTGCCCGCAATGGAGTTGATCCGCGAGTACGGGCGGGGAGAGCTTACGTCGTGCTCGGCACGAATAACACGTCCACGGTCGGTGTTGATGAGGCAGGTGACCAGATCGCCGTTGATGTATTCCTCCTGCCACGACGGGTGGTCCTTGGGCACGTACCGGGCACGGTAATCAGCCAGGCCCTTCGGCGCGGTGGCTGTTGCCTGCAAGGTGGTGAACCGGTCGCCACGGTTGATGTCCATCGCCGCCGCGATAGGCGCCAGTCCGTGCATAGGGTAAAAGCTTGCCGTGCTGCGGGTGTGCCACTTACGACGCCAGGCATCGGTGTAGTAAGAATCCGAAAACAGGAGCGAGCGGAGGTCATGCAGGTACCCGCCATGGCCGTTGGTGATCTCACCGAACATGCCCTCGTGCGCCATCTTCAGCATCGCCAGTTCGTTGCGGCCGTAGCTGCAGTTCTCCGCCAGCATCAGGTGCTTGCCGGTGCGCTCCGAGGTATCAACCAGGTCCCACAGTTCATCCAGTTCGGTGGCGATGGGAAGTTCAACCGAAACGTGCTTGCCGGATTCGAGGGCAGCTTTGCCCTGCTCGTAGTGGAACTCCCACGGCGTGGCAATGTAGACAAGGTCAATGTCATCGCGCTTCAGCAGTTCCTTGTAGGAGTCAGCCGAACCACCGAACTCCAATGGGCGCGGTTTTCCGTCTGCAACGAGCCGGTCGGCTGAGCGCTTGGCGCGGTCAGCTCGGATGTCGCACACGGCGGTCACCACCGCACCGGGAACATCTCCCCAGCCGAGAAGCATGCCTCCACCGCGGTTACCCAGGCCGATCAGCCCGATCCGAACCGTCTCATGCACCTCGAACGGCACATTGGTCATTGATTTTTGCGTCTTAGGCCGCTTTCCGGGCCCCTTCGCAAGAGCGGACTGTGCGGTAGCGGCGATGACACCACCCGCGAGTGCTCCCCCAAGCACCATTCGTCGAGAAGCGTCGGGTAGTTCAACCATGTTAATTTCCCTTCAAGAAGCTTGAGCGCTTGAGGAAACGACGCCCCTTCGCGCTGTTAGGTACATCACAACCCCACCTGACTAGGCAAAAAATGTCAAGACCCGATCGATAAATGACTTTTATAATCACATTCGATCACTTTTCGTGCTACAGGTCGCGCTACCATGGAAGTGGACCAGTCAGCTAGGTGGGGGTAGCGAAGCATGGGGAACAACGACGAAGCCGTGGTCGATCCGCTCAACCGGTGGCAGATGGCGGCCCACTACAGTGCTGAGGTCAAGGACCTCGGGCTGGGGCGGGCGCTGCGGAACTACTACCTGATCCTCCTGCCAATCGGCCTCGCAGTTCTGTTGCCGCTCGGCTTTGGGATCGGCTTTCTACTCTCGCCCGGACCGGTCGATCGGATCCATCTCCAGCTCGGCTTCTTTGCAGCGGGACTGGGCTTGATGATTGCGGCCTTTGTCTACCGGGCGAAGCGCATCAACACTGCCGTTGTGCCCTACGAGCCGGATGTGCTCGCGCTGTTCGAGAACCCACAGCGGAAGAGCCTGGTCAGCCAGGTCCTGGGGAGGGAGCCGCTTGTGCCCGGACACCTTGCCGTTACACGGGCGGGGGCGGTTCAACTGCGCAAGAAGTCCGCCGACCAGCTGGTGATCGTGCCGTACTTGATTCCGCTCATTCTTTCGCCGCAGCTGATAACTGATTCGTTTTGGGTCTGGCTCATTGGTGCGGCGGGTTTGAGCATGATCATCAGCGCACTGTTCCAACTGCGCCGCTTCATCCTGGCCGGTCGTTTCCTTGAGCGGACAGCCGACGGGACGGCGGAGGTGGCGCTTGAGAACTGAGAACAGTGCCATGGCGGATCCATGGAACCGGTGGCCCGCTGTTGAGTATTACAGCGCCGAGGTGAAGGACCTGGGCTTGGGTCGGGTACTGCGAAACTACTACCTGATCTGGTGGCCCCTCAGCGTAGCTGTCCTACTCCCTCTGAGCATCTTGTTCACGTCGATGCTTGTACCTGGTCCGCGCACGGTCGATTCACTTCAACCCGCTTTTCTCTTTGCCGCAGTGGCCGTGATGGGAGTGTCCTGGATCTACCTCATCAAGCGCGTTCGCACCGCAGTTATCCCCTACGATCCGGACGTGCTTTCGCTCCTGGACCGCCCCCAGCGCAGGGCCGTGCGGCGCCAGATCTTTGGCAGGATCCAGTTACATCCTGAACAGCCCCAGGTTGCTCGCGCAGCGGCCGTTCAACTGCGCAAGAAGCTCGCCGAGCAGCTCATTTTCGCCAGTTACCTCATTCCGTTCATCGCTGGCTGGCAGCTGTCCCTGGAACCGCTCTGGTTTTGGATGTTCACTGTGCTCGGAGCGGTCCTTCTGGCTGTCACCATCTTGGACCTGCGCCGGTTTGTCCTCACCGGGCGTTTCCTAGAAAGGACAGCGCCAGGCAAGGAAGGCTAGCTCGCCAGGTTCAGGTCATCCGAGATCGCCTGTGCCGCGGAACGCAGCAATGGCACGGCCTTGTTCGCGAATCCCTCATCCACGCGGGATACCGGCCCGGAGACCGAGATAGCGGTGGGAGTTGGCGCGTTAGGAACAGCCATGGCAAAGCAGCGCACGCCCAGTTCCTGTTCCTGCTCGTCGATTGAGTAGCCGCGCACGCGGATGTGCTCCAGCTCCTCGAGCAGTTGATCGACTGAGCTGATGCTCTTGTCCGTGGGAGTCGGCATGCCGGCCCGGGTCACTATGGTGCGCACGGCGTCGTTATCCAGTTGCGCAAGGATGGCCTTCCCGACGCCGGTGTCATGGGTGTGTGCGCGACGGCCCACCTCCGTGAACATCCGCATTGAGTGCGGCGAGGGCACCTGCGCGATGTACACCACCATGTCCGAGTCCAGCACCGCCATGTTGGAGGTCTCGCCCAGCCGGTCCACCAGCATCTTGAGCTGCGGGCGTGCCAGTGCGCCGAGCTGCTTGTTGGCGCCTTCACCCAGGCGAATCAAGCGCGGCCCCAGGGCATAACGACGGTTGGGCAGCTGCCGGGCATAGCCCTTCATGACAAGTGTCCGCAGCAGCCGGTGGATGGTAGGCAGCGGGAGATCCGTGGAGGAGGAGAGTTCGCTGAGCGTCACTTCTCCGCCGGCGTCGGTGATGAGTTCCAACAGCTCGAACACGCGCTCAACGGACTGGACACCGCCCGCTGCTACTTTCTCGGCCATCTGGATCCCCTTTACGTCGTAAGTGTTCCGCGCGGTGCCAGTGCAGCCGTAGCGGTCTCTCAACGATACCGCAATTCCATCAGACGGAAACTATCGGCGAACCAAGCTTGTAATTCCATCTGACAGATAATAATATCCATAATACGGAAGATGCAGAACGGCCGCGCAAGGCCCAATCAGTGAGGATCATCAATGGCGAGTCCCAGCCCCGGCTACTCAATCACCCTCCGCGTCCAGGCGCCGTCGAGCTTTACCGCTACCGCCGAACTCGCTGCCGCAGTCGGTTCCACCGGAGCCTCCATTACCGCGCTTGACGTCACCGAGTCGCACCACGACAGCATCGTTGTGGACGTAAGCTGCAACACCACCGACGCCGCCCACGGCGAGCAGGTACGGGATGCACTGAACGCTCTCGACGGCGTCCGCGTCAAGAACCTGAGCGACCGTACGTTCCTCATGCACCTCGGCGGCAAGCTCGAAATCGTCCCCAAGGTTGCCCTCCGCAACCGTGACGACCTCTCCCGCGCCTACACTCCCGGCGTCGCCCGCGTCTGCCTGGCGATTGCGGAGAATCCCGACGACGCCCGCCGCCTCACGGTCAAGCGCAACACCATCGCCGTGGTCACCGACGGCTCGGCCGTGCTCGGCCTGGGCAACATCGGTCCGGCCGCAGCGCTGCCGGTCATGGAGGGCAAGGCCGCACTGTTCAAGCAGTTCGCAAACGTGGACGCCTGGCCGGTCTGCCTGGACACCCAGGACACCGAGGAGATCATCAGCATCGTCAAGGCCCTCGCGCCGGTTTACGGCGGCGTGAACCTTGAGGACATCGCAGCTCCGCGCTGCTTCGAGATCGAGAACAGGCTGCGCGAAGAGCTCGACATTCCGGTCTTCCATGACGACCAGCACGGCACCGCTATTGTGACCCTCGCGGCGCTCAACAACGCGCTGCGCGTAGTGAACAAGCAGATCGAGAACGTGCGGATCGTCGTCTCGGGTGTCGGTGCCGCCGGCTCGGCAATTATCCAGCTGCTGCAGGCGCAGGGTGCCAAGAACATCGTCGCGTGCGACCGCAGGGGCGCAATCCACAGCGGCCAGAACCACACCGACGAGCACCGCCGGTGGATCGCCGAAAACACCAACCAGGGTGCCTTCGCCGGTTCGCTGCACGAGGCTTTGGCCGGTGCGGACGTCTTCATCGGGGTCAGCGGACCGAACATCCTCGGCGAAGAGCAGGTGGCGTCCATGGCGGAGAACGCGATCGTCTTCGCCATGGCCAACCCGGACCCCGAAATCGACCCGGTCATCGCCGCCCGCCACGCCGCCGTCGTCGCCACTGGACGCAGCGACTTCCCCAACCAGATCAACAACGTCCTCGCCTTCCCCGGCTTCTTCCGTGGACTGCTCGACGCCGGTGCCTCCGACATCACGCCTGACATGCTGGTTGCCGCAGCTGATGCAATCGCCGCTCGGGTGGACGATGATGAACTTAACGCCAGCTTCATCATCCCGAGCGTTTTCGACCCGCATGTCGCTGGCGATGTCGCCGCAGCCGTCGCAGCGGCAGCGGCGCCGGCTGCAGAACATTCAGCTTCAGAATCAGCAGAGTAGGAGCAGGACATGTCCATCGAACTTATCCGTACGACGCCGATTGAGGGCGCAGAGACCATCCTCACCCCCGAGGCGCTCCAGTTCATTGAGAAACTGCACCAGAGATTCAGGGACAGCAGGGATGAGCGGCTGGCGGCCCGCAGCGTGCGGCGCGAAGAAGTGGCTGGAACCGGCCGCCTGGATTTCCTGCCTGAAACTGCCGATGTGCGCAGCGGTGAGTGGACCGTTGCGTCTGCTCCTCCACAGCTGCAGGACCGCCGCGTCGAGATGACCGGACCTGCCTCGCCCGCGAAAATGGCCATCAACGCGTTGAACTCGGGCGCGAAGGTGTGGCTTGCGGACCTTGAGGATGCCAGCTCGCCGACCTGGCACAACGTCGTCGACTCCCAGGTGAATCTGTATGGGGCGGCGCGGGGCTCGCTGAGCTATACCTCGCCTGAGGGCAAGGAGTACACGCTGCGTACGGACGTGCCGCTCGCCGTCGTCGTCGCCCGTCCGCGTGGCTGGCACCTCCCGGAGAAGAACATCATTATCGACGGGGAGCCGGCCATCGGCGCGCTGGTCGACTTTGGTCTCCACTTCTTCCACAACGCCAAGCAGCTCCTGAACCTCGGCAGCGGCCCCTACTACTACCTACCCAAGCTTGAGAGCCACCTTGAGGCGCGGCTGTGGAACGAGGTGTTCGTCTTCGCACAGGACTACGTAGGCGTTCCGCAGGGATCGATCCGCGCCACGGTGCTCATCGAAACCATCCCGGCCGCGTTCGAGATGGACGAGATCCTGTACGAACTGCGCGACCATGCCTCGGGCCTGAACGCCGGACGCTGGGACTACCTCTTCAGCATCATCAAGTACTTCCGCGACGGCGGGGAGACCTTTGTTCTGCCGGACCGCGCGTCCGTTGCAATGACGGCGCCGTTCATGCGCGCCTACACCGAGCTGTTGGTCAAGACCTGTCACCGTCGCGGCGCCTTCGCTATGGGCGGCATGGCGGCGTTCATTCCGAACCGCCGCGAACCGGAAATCACTGCGCAGGCCATTGAGAAGGTTCGTGCGGACAAGACCCGCGAGGCCAATGACGGGTTCGACGGCTCCTGGGTCGCCCACCCCGACCTGGTGCCCGTGTGCCGGGAGGTGTTCGACGCCGTCCTTGGCCAGAAGCCCAACCAGATCGACCGGCAGCGTCCAGAGGTTGATGTGACGGCGGCGCAGCTGCTCGACATCGAATCCGCCGAAGGTGACGTCACGGAGGTCGGTCTGCGCGCAAACCTCTACGTCGCCGTGGCTTACGTTGCGGTGTGGTTGTCCGGCAACGGCGCAGTCGCTATCCACAACCTCATGGAGGATGCCGCCACGGCGGAGATCTCGCGCTCCCAGGTGTGGCAGCAGCTCCGGAACAAGACAGTGCTTGCGGACTCAGGCAACACGGTGACCCCCGAGCTGGTGAACACCATCCTCTCTGAAGAGACCGAGAAGCTGCGCGGCGAAGTTGGGGATGAGGCCTTCACGAAGTTCTATGAGCCTGCCAGCCGGCTTATCGCCGACATCTGCGTTTCCGAGGAGTACACAGACTTCCTCACCCTGCCCGCCTACGAGTTGGTGAGCTGAGTGGAATTCGCTCTCGGCTTCGATGACCACGCCGCCATTGACCGGCAGCTCGCGGACACCGACGCGCTGCTGGCCAGCAACTATCCCGGCGACAGCGGCGCCCGGCAGCCGGTCCACACCGTCTACGTGCCGGCTGATCGCTACCAGCCCTCCCTCCCGGGCGAGTGGGGCAGGGAGGCGTCCGCCGCCGTCGAGCGCGCCGGGGGTATGGCCGCGCTGTGCGCGACCTTGGGTGCGTCCGACGACGTCGCCAAGCTAGTGAGCGCAAAGCTCGCCACTGAGCCGATCGAGGACCTGCGCCTCGACTTCGAGGACGGGTACGGCAACCGGCCCGACGACGAAGAGGACGCCGAGGCTTCCCGCGCGGCAATCGCGGTGGCGCGTGCGGTGCGGGACGGCATCGCTCCGCCGTTCATCGGCATCCGCTTCAAATGCTTCGAGGAGGCAACCCGGCGTCGTGCACTGCGGACGTTGGACCTGTTCGTGGGTGGGCTGCTCGCGGAGGGGGCATTGCCGGACGGGCTGGTGTTGACGCTGCCCAAGGTTTCCACGGTGGCGCAGGTCGAAGCAATGGTATTTGCCTGCCGAAGGCTTGAAGCTGTGCACGGCCTGGAGTCCGGGCGGCTTCGGTTCGAAGTGCAGATGGAAACGCCGCAACTGATCCTCGGCGCCGACGGGACTGTGCCGGTGGCGCAGTTGCTGCACCGCGGTGAAGGCCGGGTGTCAGCCCTGCATTACGGTACGTATGACTACAGCGACTCGCTGCAGATCGCCGCCGAATACCAGTCCATGGAACATCCGGCTGCAGACTACGCGAAGCAGGTCATGCAGGTGGCTGTCGCAGGAACCGGAGTCCGGCTCTCCGATGGTTCGACGAACATCCTGCCGGTCGGGTCGCAGTCGGACGTTTCTGCTGCCTGGCAACTGCACGGCCGGCTGGTCCGGCGATCGCTTGAACGCGGCTACTATCAGGGCTGGGATCTGCACGCGGCGCAGCTGCCGAGCAGGTTCATCGCAACCTACGCCTTCTACCGCGAGGGCCTTCCGGCCGCGGCCCAGCGACTGCGCAATTACGTGCACCAATTGGAAAGCACCATCCTGGATGAGCCTGCTACCGCTCGCGCACTCGCCCGGTTTGTACACCGCGGTGTGCTGTGTGGCGCTGTTACCGACTCCGAGGTCAGCGAGCTGGCCGACATTTCCCTTTCCGAACTGGAGGCGCTCGCGCATCCCCGGAAGCATCCCACTACAACTCTCTAAGGACTGACCTTGAGCACCTACTACGCCCCCGAATCCGTCCTGCCGCCGCAGACGGACCTGCTGACCGGCCGCGCCGTTGTCACCGAGGCCTACACCGTGATTCCGCGCGGCGTGCTGCGCGACATCGTGGTGAGCGAACTTCCTGAGTGGACGGGCACCCGCACCTGGGTCCTGAACCGTCCCGTTGCGGGAGGTGCGACGACGTTCGCGCAGTACCTCATCGAGGTGTCTCAGGGTGGCGGCTCCACCGACCCCGAGCCCGAAGCCGGCGTCGAGTCCTTCGTTTTCCTGCTCGAGGGCGCGCTGACCATCAAGCTTGAGGGCGAGCTGCACGACCTGACCCCCGGTGGTTTTGCGTTCATCCCGCCGGGCGCCGAGTGGGAGGTTTCCAACTCGGAGCCGGAGCCGGCGAAGTTCCAGTGGATACGTAAGGCTTACCAGCCATTGGCGGGTCACACGCCCAAGGCCCGGGTCGGCAACGAGAAGGACATCGAGCCCGGGGCCATGCCCGGCACCGACAATAAGTGGCGCACCACGCGGATGCTGCCGACTGATGACATGGCGTACGACATGCACATCAACGTCGTGACCTTCGAACCGGGCGCCGTCATCCCGTTCGCCGAGACACACGTCATGGAGCACGGACTGTATGTGCTGGAAGGCAAGGCCGTTTACCGGCTGAACCAGGACTGGGTCGAGGTCCAGGAGGGTGACTACATGTCCCTCCGCGCGTTCTGCCCACAGGCCTGCTACGCCGGCGGACCGTCGAACTTCCGCTACCTGTTGTACAAGGACGTGAACCGGCAGATCAAACTGACGTAGTTCGTCGCGGGCGCCCTCCGGCGGCTTCGCAAAGCGGTGGCGGGCGCCCTCACTCGACGAGCTTGCCGGCCACCGAGTCGTCGGTGTCGGCCTCGGCCAGAGCACGAAACGACTCGGGCGCCGGGGGCAACGCCTCGAAGCTGACTCCGCCTCCCGGAGACCAGACGAAGTTGCCCTGCAGGGAGGGATCCATCGCCGGGAAATCCGCGCGGTTATGAGCGCCGCGGGTCTCGCGACGTTCGAGGGCACACTCCAGGGTGGCTCGTGCGGCCAGTAGGGATCCCAGGAGATCGAAGGCGTGGGCCAGGTCGTCGAACCCGGCAATGTCCGGATGGGCGGTGACGTTCTGGGCTCGTTCTTCCAGCACGGAGAGCTTGCTCAACCCCTCCTGCAACCCTTCCCCGGTACGCACAACACCGGCGTGCTCGGTCATCACGTTGCGCAGCTCGCGCTGCAATCGCCGCACCGACTCGGTGCCGTTTCCGTTCAGCAGGGACTGCATTTCGTTGCGGGCTAACCCGACGACGGCAGGATCCCGTCGGACACTGGTGCGAGACAACACGTACTCGGCGACGTGCTCACCGGTGATCCGCCCGTAGACGAGAAGCTCAATCAGCGAGTTGCCGCCCAGACGATTGGCGCCGTGCAGGCCCGAGGATGCCTCGCCGATCGCATACAGCCCGTCCACTCCCGTCCCGTGGTCCTCAGGTGCAACCCGGACCCCGCCCATCGAGTAGTGGGCGGTGGGGGCGATCTCCATCTTCGTGGTGGTGATGTCCAGCATTTGCAGGTCGATCAGGGTGCGGTAAACCCGCGGCAGCTTCTCCAGGATGGTCTCCTGCGGCAGGTGGGAAACGTCCAGATACACCCCGCCCTTCTCAGTCCCCCGGCCCTCGGCAGTCTCTGTGAATGCGGCCAGGGCAACCCGGTCCCGTGTGGAAAGCTCCATGCGCTCGGGATCGTAGCGTTCCATGAAGCGCTCACCGAGCGCGTTGGTGAGAATGCCGCCCTCTCCGCGCGCCGCCTCAGAGACCAGCGTGCCGGCGGCGTCGTCGGGCTCCAGAAGCCCTGAAGGGTGGAACTGGACCAGTTCGGCGTCGCGGACTCGTGCCCCTGCCAACGCGGCCAGCCGGAAGGAGTCACCGGTGTTCTCATCGCGTCTGGAGGAGGTATGGCGCCAGATGCGCGTGTGCCCGCCTGCGGCCAGAATGACCGCATCGGCATGGATTCGCACGGGAGTGCCGTCCACGATGTCGAACCCGTAAGCGCCGAAAATCGTACCGTCGGAGACGAGCAAGCGGGTGATGTAGACAGTGTCGATAACGGGCACGTTCAACTCAGCTGCCCGACGCATCAGGGTGCGCTGGATCTCCAGGCCTGTGTAGTCGCCGGCATAGGCCGTGCGGCGATGCTTATGAGCGCCGAAGAAGCGCTGGGAGATGCGCCCGTCCTCCTCCCGCGCGAACGGCATACCCCACTTCTCGAGGTCCTCGATGCCGCGCGCCGCGTTGCGTGCCACGGTCTCGACGATGGCTGGGTCCGCCAGGAAGTAGGACTCGCGCAGGGTGTCTGCCGCGTGCTGCTGCCAGCTGTCCTCCGGATCCATCGTGCCCAGGGCAGCATTGATCCCCCCGGCCGCCAGGGTGGTGTGGGCGTCGTGCTTGCGGCGCTTGCCGACTGCCAGCACCTGGACCCCGCGTTCGGCGAGTTCAATCGAGGCGCGAAGGCCGGCACCGCCCGTGCCAATGACCAGGACGGAGGTGGACAGAAGTCGTTCGGAAAGGTTCATGTTTCCCACGCTAAGGACTTGCGCTCAATGTATCCAATGCATTGTTCGAGTGGATCTGATGCGCCTATGCTATGACGGTGAAACTAGACCAACTACGCTCCTTCGAAGCGGTGGCACGAGTGGGGCATTTCACCCGCGCGGCGGAGGAGCTCTATCTCGCTCAACCATCTCTGAGCCGTCAGATCGCCGCGCTTGAGACGGATCTGGGTACTGAGCTCTTCCATCGTGGACCGTCAGGCGCTGCTCTGACCGATGCTGGTGAGCTGCTGCTCCCTCTTGCCCGCCGGATGCTCGGCGACGCCCGGACCGCTCGCGAGCAGATGGATGAACTGGCGGGGCTGCACCGCGGCCGTGTGAGGCTTGGCGCCCCGCCTACCCTCTGCGTCTCGCTGGTTGCCGATGTGCTTGCCGCGTTCCGTGCCGCGCACCCTTCAGTGGCGCTGCATGTGATGGAGGCTGGTTCCCGCGTTTTGATGGATGCTCTCAGTGAAGGCGCATTGGACCTTGCCCTGGTTGTCACCCGTGGAGAGGGTGCGGCTGCACCGGGCGCCGAGTTGATCCCGCTGCTTTCCGAGGAACTGGTGGTCGTGTCCGCCTCAGCTTCCCAGGCTGCGGAGGAGATTACCCTGCAGGAGTTGGCGCAGATTCCCCAAGTGGCATTCAACCGCAGTTACGATCTTCGTGTGGCCACCGATGCAGCGTTCTCCGCCAATGGCCTGGAACCTGTGATCGCGGTAGAGGGGGCGGAAATGGACGCTGTCCTGCGATTTGTTGAACGCGGACTCGGCGTGGCTGTGGTGCCCGCAATGGTGGTCATTGATCGGCCAGGCTTGCGCAGCGCACGTCTGGTGAAGCCCTCCCTGACGCGGACCGTTAATCTGGCGCGACGCAATGACGTCGGTCCGTCTGCCGCTGCGGCGGCCATGCAGCAGTTCGTCTTCCGCGCCGTGGACCGGCTCACGGCACCGGGCACCGATCTTGCGCAACTGGTCACGGCGGTACCACGTTGATTGAGATGTCAGCGCTACCAGACCCGGTGTGGCCCGTCGTCGTACTCGCGGTCATTCAGCTTGTTGACGGCCTGCTGTGCCTGAAACCGGTGCCGTTCATTGCGCAGTGCTTCACCGATGTGCGCTTTCCCAGGCGGTTCTGGTGGGTGGCGGCACCGATCAAGTTCGCCGCCGTCGTCGGGCTGGTGGCGGGGATCTGGGTCCCATACTTGGGGTTGATCACAACGATTGCGCTGGTGGTGTACTTCATTGCCGCCATCAGCATGCATATAGCCGCGCGGGATTTTGGCCGCAACCTGTTTGTCAACGCGAGCGGAATGCTGGTGATCTGCATTGCGACGCTGGTGTTCAGTTTCCTCGTCTAGCGTCAGCCTTCGCAGTCCACACAGTAGGAGAGCCCGTTTTTCGTCCTCGCAATCTGGGAACGGTGACGTACCAGGAAGCAGGAGTTGCACATGAATTCGTCGTTGCCCTGAGGAACGACGTGAACGACGAGTTCCTCCGCGACTATTTCACCGCCGGGCCCTTCGGCGTCGAGCCCTTCGGTCTCATCCAGTTCCCTCACAACGCTCTTGGCCGTCGGCGCACTGGCCGACTGCAATGCCTGCAGGGACTGCTCCTGCGACTCCTTCACGTCCGAGCGAAGTTCGTCGTAATCAGCTGCCACTTTTCAAAGCCTCACTTCTTCTCAGAGATCGAGTACGCGAATGAACAACGTACAGCCTGCCGTCGGAATTCCCTAAGTGCCGAGGTTGGAGCCCGCAAGAAGCAGGACATCCATCACTCCGTCGCTAGGCCGGCTGGTAGACGGGATAATCCGTGTAGCCCTCGGCGCCGGCACTGTAGAAGGTGGCCTGGTTCGGTTCGTTGACCGGCAGATCTTCCTTCCAGCGGCGCGCCAGATCAGGGTTGGCAATCGCCGGGCGACCGACGACGACGGCGTCTGCCAGCCCATCCGCAACCAGTGAGATCGCCTCATCTCGGGTGGTCATCACGCTGAAGCCGGTGTTCAGGAGGAAAGTGCCGTTGAAGCGCCGGCGCAGTTCCTGCACGAGTTCACCGGCAGGCTCACGGTGGAGCACGCTCAGGTAGGCGAGGCTGAGGGGCGACAGGGCCTCGGCCAGCAACGCGTAGGTCTGCCGGGAGTCTTCGTGATCGAGTTCGGTAGCTCCCTGGACGTTGTGCTCGGGCGAGATCCTGATACCCACGCGCTCGGCGCCGATCGCGGCAACGACGGCTTCGGTCACTTCAATCACGAAGCGGGCACGGTTCGCAGGTGAGCCGCCGTACTCGTCGTCGCGCTGGTTGGCGGCGGGGGAAAGGAACTCGTGCAGCAGGTATCCGTTGGCAGCGTGCAGCTCAACGCCGTCGAACCCGGCCTTGATCGCGTTGAGCGAGCCCTGCACAAACTCCTGAATCACACCGGGGAGTTCGTCCCTGGTGAGGCCGTGCGGGACCGGATACGGTTGCTTGCCCTTGTAGGTGCGGGTCATGCCCTCGATCGCGATGGCGCTGGGGCCGACCACGTTGTGGCCCCCATTGGTGTCCTCATGCGTGACCCGGCCGGCATGCATCACCTGGGCGAAGATCCGGCCGCCCTCACTGTGGACGGCTTCGGTGACCTTGGCCCAGCCCTGGATCTGCTCATCAGTCACGAGACCGGGCTGTCCGGGAAAGCCCTGCCCGACATGGCTGGGGTAAGTGCCTTCACTGACGATCAGCCCCAGTGTGGCGCGTTGGCGGTAATGCTCGACGACGATCGCGCCGGGCACGCCGTCCTCACCGGAGCGGCACCTTGTGAGCGGAGCCATTACTAAACGGTTCGGCAGTTCCAGATCACCAAGGGTCATCGGGGAGAAGAGCACGGGAAAGTCCTTTCACTACAAGCGTTTCACTCGGAAACGATTGTTGCCGGGGCAACTATTCCGGATGGGATGCGAATCACACGCTTCAGTAGACCGCTGTGCCGCGTTTCGGCACCTGGGCGGCATGGCGCCGTCGTCGTATTGTCCATGTTGCGTTTCCACTCAGCGAGTGGTGTGTGCGCCCCCGTTGACGTGGATGGTTTGCCCGGTGATATGTCGGGCACCCGGTGACGCCAGAAAGAACGCAGTTGCAGCGATATCGGCGGCGTCCCCTGCGCGTTTGTCGTGCGTGGCAGCGATGAGTTTTGCCCGTCGTTCATCGCGCATGCCACCGTGGAACAGGTCCGTATCCTCAATGTAGCCTGCGGCAATTACGTTTGTGGTGATGCCGTTCGGCCCAAGCTGGGCGGAGAGCCCTGCGTTCCAGGCCGCAAGGGCTGCTTTAGCAGTGGAGTAGGCATTGCCTGCGTACTCGGCTCCAATCGAACCCAGATGAATGACCGCAGAGCCGGGGCGCAGACGTGGTTGGCAGGCTGTCGTCATGAGAACCGCCGACAGCAGATTCAGCCGCAGGTTCTCCATCCACTGTGAAGCAGTCGCATTGATCGGGTTTTCTTCTTCATTAGTTGGCCGCGGAGCAAAGCCGCCCGCATTGTTTACGAGTACGTCCACGTGGCCATTCAGCTCGTCGAAGAGTGCCGCAACGTCATCCGGATTGCCGGCGTCGGATCGAATGTGCTCGCACCCGAGGCTTTCGGCAGTCGCTCGGAGTCGATTCGAGGTACGTCCAGTGATGATGACCCGATCACCTGCTTCGACGAACTGTTGCGCGATCGCACGTCCAATTCCATTGCTTCCACCGGTGACCAGTATTGTCCTGCTCATTGGCAGTGTCCTTCCGTTATTGTATGTTTAGCGCTAAACATACAGCTCGTCTCACATGGGAAGTCAAATGCAACAAGTCGGAGAAATAGGCGGATCTGATGAGGAAGCCACATCCGTAGCTGGTATTGCCGCGGCCTGGAAACGCGAACTCCCGGGCGTGGACGTTTCCTCCATTCACATCGTCACGCCGATACTGCGACTCACCAAGCGGGTCAGGGAAGGGCGGGATCGCGTTCTGCTGGAGGCCGGACTGGACGCTTCGACGCTGGATCTCCTAAGCGTGCTGCGTAGATCTGGCGCGCCGTATCAGTTATCGACCCGTCAGATCACCGAGCGCACGCTGGTCAGCGCGGGGGCTATCTCGCAGCGCATCACGCGTGCTGAGGAAGGTGGGCTGGTACAAAGGAGTCGTGGTGAATACGGCAAAACCGTCATCGTGACGCTTACGAAGCGAGGGCACGCCTTGGTCGAGAATGGGGCGGCAGCCGTCCTGAAATCAGATGCCGAACTGCTGGCGGGTGTAGACCCGGGGGAGCTCGCCATGCTGGCAGAGTTGCTGGGCAAACTGCAACGGGTCGGCGCTTGAATCAGCGACGGCGAGTAGTTCAGCCGCACGTCGCTTTCTGCTGGTCGTCGCGGATGTTGTGCAGGTCATCGAGGAGATCGGAGGTCCGGCCGCGCTCGTCGGGCAATCGATGGGTGGTCACACCGCGATGCTCGTGGCGGCCCACCGCCCGGACCTGGTTAGCCGGTTACTGCTGCTCGAATCTGACGCGGGGCGGGGGACGGAGGCGGAGCATCAGGAGTTGGGAGCCTACTTTTCATCATGGCCCACACCGTTTCGCGATCAGTTGGAAGCTCGAAGCTTCCTTGGCGACGGTCCGCTCCAGCGAGCGTGGGTCGAAGACCTGGAGATGAGGCCAGATGGATTGCATCCACGCTTCGATGCCGACGTCATGGTCGAGACCATGCGGGCAGTTGCGGTACCGCGGTGGGAAGAGTGGGAAAGGGTCGCCTGCCCCACAACCGTGGTGTATGGCAGCAACGGCATGTTTTCCGAGGAGGAGCGGAGTGCATTCGCGTCGAAGGCGCCCGTCATCCGACGGGTAAACCTTCCTGGCGCCGGACATGACGCCCATCTGGATTCCCCGCCCGCCTGGAAAGCTGAGTTACGCGCTTTCCTGGATCTCTGCGATGGTTAGCCCCCTGCGCACCGAACGCACCCGATGCTTCTGGAGCTTGAGCACGCAGAGCAACGGCGACGATCAATTGCTGTGCTCTCGAGGTGGAACTTGCTCCCTTGCACGACGGTCAGGCGGCCCGCCCCGAGGACGTAGCCACCTAACCGTGTTAGCTCACACCGTCCAGCCGTGGAAGGCCGTCCGGTCGGGAGCCTGGCCTAGCTGTCGGCGTCCACAGAAGTGTCGACACTCTGGGCAACGATGTAGTTCTCACCGTCCCAGTCAGCAAATGCTTCGTCCTCGAGATCCAACCCGGTCTCGTCCTCAACCGTCGGGAGGTCGAATGACTCATAGACCGTACCCGTTACGGAAACAGTCAATCCGGGAGTCACTTCCTCCATCTCGCCCTGGGCGACCACCAGGAGGGCTTCCACCGTCGTGTCATCGGTGCCCGCGATGGTGAAGGATGTATCGGACACGATCTCGTTCACATCCGCCGACAAGGTCACTTCCTCGTTGACATAGCTGTCATAGTTCTCGTAGAAATCTGTGTCGTAAACACCGTCGTAAGGGCCCGATTCCGCATCGACGGCGGCGTCCTCCTCGGCTATGTCTTCGACGTCGGCTCCCGTCTCAGTTCCGGAAGTGCTGTTGCACCCGGCAAGGCTCAGAGCGGCGATCGGCAGGATGCCGGCCATAGCAAGCTTCCGGGTCCGGCTCATGTACGTGTGCGTAGTCATATTGCATTCCTCCTTCGATGGGTTGGTTGGCGGCGCTTTCAACCCGATTGATGTACTGCTGCGCCGTTCCCCCTCACCGTAAGCACGCTTATTTTTCTCCTTCAATGAGCGATATTTTCTCGTTATCCGGGCTGCTGGACGGCTCTTGTGTCGGCGCAAACGCCTGACCCCTTGACTCGCGGGGATCCAGTGAGCGCCAGGGTCCGGAGCGGATTACTATCCCGAAACGACGATCGTTATTTCCGTGTTACGCAGCAGGTTGGACCTGGTCATCGGGCCTTGGACCGCGCAGGGCAATTCAGCGCGAGGTGCCACCTTTGGCTGGAAGTCTTCCCCGCGCGGCTTCGGGGATGTAGCGTGCACCTTCTGGAGAGATGGAGATTGCCGTGCCTGATTGGGAACTGGCGGATCGCATCCGCTATGCGTTGGCAACGCAGGGCGCGGTGCGCGAGAAGAAGATGTTCGGCGGGCTCTCCTTCATGGTGAACGGGAAGATGGTGGTGAGCGTAAGGCGCGACGGCGATTTGCTGGTGCGCATAGATCCCCGCCGCAGCGGCGAATTGCTTGCTGTCAGCGGCGCGCGGCCCGCTGAGATGGGTGCCGATCGGCCCATGGGAGATGGCTGGATTTCGGTGGGCCCGGAAGCGACGGCCACGGGGGAGGGGCTCTCCTTCTGGCTTGGTGTGGCCCTTGAGTACAACGCGCGCATCCGAAACGAGGACGGCTAGTGAGCGTCGCGTTTCTACTGACCACACTCGTGATTGTGGCGACGCCGGGCACCGGAGCCCTGTACACGATTGCCGCCGGCATGGCCCGCGGAACCCGGGCAAGTCTGGTCGCGGCGTTCGGCTGCACCCTGGGCGTTGTTCCGCATATGGTTGCCGCGATTACCGGGCTCGCCGCGCTCCTCAACGCCAGCGCCATCGCGTTCCAGACCATCAAGTACCTTGGCGTGGTCTACCTGCTCTATCTCGCCTGGCAGACCTGGCGCGACAAAAGCTCTCTCGAGGTGGACGCGCGTTCGGCGCCTGCGTCCGACTGGAACGTCATCCGCTCGGCGATCCTCATCAACGTGCTGAACCCGAAGCTTACGATCTTCTTTTTCGCGTTCCTCCCGCAGTTTGTCCGTCCGGCCGAACCGGACGCCTGGCTTCACATGGCCGGTCTCAGCCTGGTTTTCATGGGCGTCACACTGGTGATTTTCGGGGCGTATGGATTGTTCGCAGCCGCCATGAGGAAGTACGTGATCACCCGGCCGAGAGTAGTGACGTGGATGCGCCGCACATTTGCCGCAACGTACGTTGCCCTTGCCGGACGGCTGGCCCTTCAGGAGCGTTGAGGCCCTGGCTATTCCACGGGTACGGAGCGGCCCTTCAGGCTCTGGGCGAGATCACCGAGCGCATCGATCAGGTCGGAGACTTCTGTTCTGGCCAACCCGGCTGTGGTTTCTTCGGCGATGTCACGCCAGACCGATGAGAGCTGCTCGGCTACTCCCCGTCCCTGATCAGTGAGATTTACGACGACGGCGCGGCGGTCCTCAGCGGATGGTTCCCGCCGAATGATGCCATTGGCTTCCATCCGGCGAACTGCCGCAGTCATGGTGGGGGGCTCACATCCTGCGGCGACGGCAAGCTGGGCCTGACTGCGCGGGCCACGACGGGCTAGCTCCATAATCACGGTCTCCTGGCCAACCGCCAGTCCGATTCGGGCGAGTGCGGCACTCGCTAAGGCGCGATGCCGCATTCCGATGGTGCGGATGGCCGCATTGAGTGATCGCACTTCGTCTTCAGTCATCGAAGCCCTTGACATCGGTTAGTTAGCCACCTAACTTTAAATAGTAGTTAGTCAACTAACTATATCAAGGAAGGAGCACATGATGAAGATCTTGGGTATCTCGGGTTCCACCAGGGCGGATTCGTTCAATAGTGCGCTGATCCGCATGGTCGCAGCCAACCTCCCAGAGCATAACGTCGAGGTGGAGACGAACCTCGCTGCGCTGCCCTTTTACAACGCCGATATCGAAGCTCGCGAAATACCGGATGCCGTTGAAAACCTGCGGCAGCTGACAGCCGAAAGTGACATGGTGGTCATAGCAACTCCCGAATACAACGGCACAACACCCGGCGTACTCATGAACGCCGTCGAGTGGCTGTCCCGCCCGCACCGCAGCAGTGCCCTCGCGATGAAGCCGACCCTAGTGATCAGCGCATCACCCACGCCGGGTGGCGGAGGTCGCTCCGCCGCGCATCTGCGCAGCGTTCTGGAACGCATTGGCGCTGACGTCAGTCCCGCTGAGTTCGCAGTTCCCAGGGCCTACGGCGCCTTGAACCCGGAAACCGCTGAATACAGGGAGACCTCGCAGCGCCTGGATACGCTCCTTCGGACCGTTGCAGCTCAGTCGCCTGCCCTCGCTGGATAACGAGCTTCCAAAACGGGCTTCCCCGGACCGCTGAGGTCCGCCAGGGCGGTCCTGCGGCCCGATACCGCCATCAGCAGTGAGATCGCCGATCCCTCAACGGTGGGTCCCGTACCGTGGATGAACTCAGCATCGGTCGCGGTGAGGGTAAGACCGGCTATTAGGCCTTTCCCGCCGCCCACCGCAACGCTGGTGCGCGCTTGCAGCGCAAGGGCACGTACGACGGCGGCAGCCGGGTAGTCGCGCACGATACCGAGGGGCCGGCGGATGTCCTCACCATGCACGAACGCCTCGACGAGCCGTGTGTCCTTGGGTGCCGGTGGAGATGAGGTGCGAAACTGGACGGCGCGAAATGAGGAGAGCGTCTCCGCCGGGCTTCCCTTTCGCTCATCCGATACTTCGTTTGCGTTCGCCTTGTCGAAGTCGAAACCGGCCGCCGCGAAGTGCTTGATGAAGCTCCAGGGTGTGATCTTGGCGGTGGCAATCAGGTGCGCGACGACGTCGTGCACGTCCCAGCCTGAACATAACGACGGCGTCGCCCACTGCTCGGGTGTCAGCGCTTCGAGATCGTCCGCAAGGGCTATTCGTTCTGCGTGCACGGTGGGCCAGATGGCGGTCATGTCAGGTGCGCCTTTCACGTTGATCGCTACCTCTGAGTAGACGTGGGGCGTGCCTGAAAGTCATCGGTATCCTCATGGCACACTGGGTTGATGTACTCGCTCGAGCTCTTTTTCGATCCGGAGCTCGATGCTGGTGTTCGAAGCATCTGGCGCCAACTGAACGAACAAGACCTGAGCTCGCTCGAAACGCGGTCGCATCGCCGTCATGTGCCCCACGTTAGCCTGGCTGTCGGGCCGCGCCTGAATGAGCTTGATCCTGCGGCTTTCGCTGATTTCCGGACGCCTCGCCGGGTAGATTTCGACGCCGTTGCGACCTTCGCAGGGCCCGGCGGCGTCGTCTTCTTGTCAGTCCGTCCCTCGATGGACTTCCTGGGGTCGGTATGCCGGCGTGAATCTGGTTACGCTGGCGACCGGAGAATCCCGCTCACTCGCAACCTTCTGAGATCTGTTAGCCCAGGCCTTTAGTAGGCTCTGGTCTTCAGATGGTCCGGGTTCGGTTCACAGAACGGAGTAGCAATGACACTCGCATTTCAAGCGGCTGGTCGTTCCTGGCAAGGAGCACACCGGGACAATAACGAGGACTCATTTCTTACGTCAGAGTCCGCTATCGCCGTAGCGGATGGTGTGGGCGGGCATGCCGGTGGCGAGGTCGCGTCGGCAATGGTGATTCAGAATCTGGCCGCGGTCATCCAGTCGATGCGCGGCCGTGAGCTCAGTGAGAACCAGGTTCGGGAAACGATCGCGACGGCGAACTTCGGCGTGTCCCTGCGGGTGAGGCATGACGAGGCGCTGACAGGCATGTCGACCACCTTGTCGGCACTGTTCCGTGGCGACGGCGGCCTGCTGCTGGCTCATATCGGCGACTCGCGTGCGTACCTGCTGCGGGGGACGCAAGTCCACCAGGTTTCCAGGGACGATTCATACATCCAGGACCTTCTTGATGCCCAAAAGATCACCGCCGCGGACTCGCGAAGGCACCCGATGCGGTCAGTGGTTCTGAAGGTGCTCTCCGGTGACAACAGCAGTCCGACATCCTCCGTGGGTTTGTCCCGCCATGAAGCACTGGATGGCGACCGCTGGCTTCTGTGCAGCGACGGCTTGACGGACTACGTGCCGATCGAACTGGTGGAAGAGACGCTGTCGGCAGGGCTTGACCCCGAAGCCACCGCCGACATTCTCATCGCCCTGGCCGGCCAACACGACAGCCGGGACAACATCACACTGGTCGTGTGCGATGTGGTGAACAGGACGACGACGACGGCGGCAGTCCAGGTGGGTGGCGCGGCGTTGGAACTGTACGGAGCACTTCCCGCTCCGGGTATGCGCTGAGCGGCTGCATGGGCTAACCGATTGGGATTACCCAACCACTCTGGTAGCCTGCGAAACACAGAACGTAGCTGGAAGGTGAGCCATTGTGAGCGGTGATCAGGAAACTAGCCGAGCGGAAGCGGTCCGCGCAGGTTTGGAGCGCGACGTCGTCGAATTCAGTCCTGCCTCGATCTACGAATGGGGGCCTGTCTACCGAGCGCGGCTTACGACCGCCGACGGCAGGGAAGCTGACGCTGTCGTCAAGCCGACGCTGTCCGATCCGGGCCAGGCGGCCGCTCTGGGGAGGTGGCAGACGCACCTACACAATGCAGGCTTTCCGTGCGTTCGCCCGCTGACACTGGCTGCAACGGAGCTACCGGTGCACGCCGCCGAAACTGCCTGGATGGCGTACCCCTGGATCGAGGGGACTGTCTGGCCGGGCACTACGGCATTCATCATGGCCGCAGGGCGTGGACTGGGAATCTTCCATCGCGAATCCTTCACTTTCGACGACGCCGGCTTGCCCCGCTTCGAGTGGCCGAAATTCAGTGCGGAATCGGTGAGCGAGGACGTTGAGGCGATCCAGCAGGTCTGCAGGGAGCACGCCCAATCATTGGAGGGCGGGGATTATCCGCTCGGCGCTGCCGAGGCCGCTTCGCGTTGGGTAGGAGAGCTGGAAGCGTTTCACTCCGAACCACTTCCAGCAATTCGGGACGCAGGCCTTCCCAGCTGCGCAGTGAGCCTGGACTACCGTGCATCGAACCTCATCTACGCCGACGAGAGCCAGATTCCGACCTTCATCGATTTCGAGAACGGTGAAGTTGCACCAAGGCTGCTGGACCTTGCACTCTCTGTCCTGCTGTTCGCCAGCGAGGCGAAGAATAACCCCGGCCGCCTCTTCTCGAGCGAAGAATGGAAGGCATACCTGGCGGGCTACGTGGCGGAGGCGCCCCCTCTTACCGCGGATGAAACTGAGCTATGGCCAGCAGCCCTGAAGTATATGCGTCTTGAATGGGGCACCTGGCAACTGACTGAAGGGGCCGAGTGGCACCTGCCTGGTCAACAGGAATTTCTGCTTGACTTGCTCACCGTCCAGGATGCGGAGCGCTTCCCGCTGCGGACGTAGTCGCGGGCTTCACGAGGCGCTTGGCGCTGCACCCTCACGGGGGCTTACTGTGGCGAGAGGAACTCGAGCCGGTTGCCGTTGTTGTCATTCAGGTAGAAGCGTCGCATCCCGGGGAAGCCGTCGTCCCACTTGGGCGTCAGTCCGTGTGCCTCTACTCTGGCGGCGAGGTCATTAAGGTTTTGGACGAGAATGCCCGGATGGGCCTTCTTCTGCGGCGTGAAGTCTTCCTCGACGCCGAGATGCACTTCAAGGTTGTCGCCGCGCACCCACAGACCACCTCGTGCGGCGAGGTCCGCAGGCTTCTCAACTTCCGTGAGGCCGAGGACGCCGACGTAGAACGCCCGGCACTCGTCCTCACTGCCTGCCGGAATTGCGAGCAGTATGTGATGCAGTCCTAGCTTGAATGGAGTATCGGCAGGCGCGGCGTCGTAGCGGTCAACTGGCATGGGCGTTCTCATCCTTCTGTGAGTGGTCAAAGCGTCGGGCGGCAATAGCTCCGTGCGGGCGATGCCCAGGACCAACCCGCGAATGAGTTTCGACCGTCTCAAACCCGGCGGCACTCAGGCGACGGGACAACTCCTCAATGGGCCAGTAGTACGCCGGGACAACAGCGTGGGGAAAGCTCTCTAGCTGCAGCCCTTCGAAGAAACCTAGGAGCAGTCCGCCGCCCGGCCACACACATCGCGCGAATTCGCGTAGTGCTGCGGCCACCTCCGCAGGAGTCATGTGGATGATGGAATACCAGGCGAGGATGCCGCCAAGCGACGCGTCGGGAGCTTTCAGGTCATCAAGCGTACCCACCCTGAAAGGAACACCCGGGTAGCGTGCTTTCGCTTGCGAAATGAATGTCGGTACCAGGTCGACACCCTCAACCGACGCGCCATGATCCTGAAGGAAGCTCGTCCAGTGTCCAGGACCGCATCCGGCGTCAATCAGTTCGCCTTCCAGGCCGGCTGCCCATTCGCGGACAAGCTCCAGATCAGCGGGATGGACTGCCTCGATGTGTCCGACGGCGGCAACGTACTCATCCGCGCGCTGTGAGTAGGCGTGGCTCACATCGGCAGTCGTCACCGTTTCAGCCTACTTGCTCCTGAATGACGCTTCGGGCACTCCCATAGGTGTTTCAGCGAACGCCCGCACTGCAGGCATTGCATGCGTTGAGAGCGCTGCAGTCGTTTTCTGAGAGAGACACAGGTTCCTGCCTGGCGAATCGCGCGGCGGACCTCAAGCCTGCTATTCGCCCCGTCGCGCAACAGCAGCGGCCACCGGGAGCGGCTCGGTTGGCACACGACCGAGTACCTTCGCCAGGTCCGTTCCCGGCTCCCGTAGGAATCCATGTGTCGCGGCGCTGTGGATGGAGTGAAGCATGGCTGGCTGAAACGGGAGTAGCTCCACGTCAGCCAGTTCGGCTCGAAGATCCTTGAGGGACGCCGGCCGATACGTTGCCCCTATGATCCCCGCGACATCGCCGGCAGAAAACGGGCGGGCGCCTACGAGGTTATAGGTGCGGCCGCTGTGCCGCGCGGGCGCAAGCGCAACCAAAGCCGCTGCTTCGGCAAGATCCTGCCTGGCCACGGCGGCAATCGGCGCCTCTCCGAATGGCGCAGTGATGACGCCGTCGTCGTTCGGGGTAAGAAGGTGTCCCACAAGTTCTGCGTACAGCCCATTGCGCAGGATGGTCCACGGGGTCGACCCGGCCATCAGCCGCCGCTCAGTCCAGCGGTGGGCCAACGCGAACGCAAGGTGGTCACCTCCCGTGGCGAGGCTGGTATAGGTGATGTGCTCCACACCATCGCGTTCCGCCGCATCGATGACCCGTCGATGGCGTTCGATGACGGTGTCGTCCTCGTCGGCGCCCGCGGAAATGAAGACCAGCGTGTCGACGTCTTCGAAGTGGAGGGTGGCATCGTCGTCGAAATCAATCTGCCTTGTGTCCGGGACATCAGCACTCCGGCGGGTGCCGCCAACGACGTCGGCGCCTAGCTTTGTGAGGTGCGCAAAGACAGCGGCACCCAGCTGGCCTGAGACACCGGTTACCAAAATCATGTTTCTCCTGAAGGTTCTAATCAGTTACTAGACTCATCCTGAGTAACCAGCTGGAGGGTCCACAAGGAGGCACTTTGATGTCAGTCGGTCACATCGGGGTAACCCTTGGACTGGAGCCTGCGGCAAAGCGGAACACGCTGATTGCGGTATTCGCGATGTATTGGACCGCATCGGAGATAAGTGGTCGGTGTTGGTAATCGTCGAGCTGGCGTCAGGTCCCAGAAGATTTCGCGAACTGCAGCGGGCCGTTGAGGGGATCTCCCAGCGGATGCTGACGCTCACGGTGCGCCGGTTGGAACGAGACGGACTGATCACGCGAACCGTGCTCGCGGCGGTTCCCCCGCAGGTCACCTACGACCTCACCGATCGTGGGGCGAGCCTGACCCACCTGGTCAAGCAACTGGCGGACTGGTCCCTGGCACACAAGGACGCCATTGGCGATTCACGCGAGGACTATGACCGGGCGAATCCGGGGAACGAAATCCGGTAGATCCAGGCGCGGATTGAAGTTCCCGAAGGACCGCGCAACAGCGAAGTTCAGGACTGGACGAGCGGGAGCCGCACCCGGAAGACAGTGTTGCCCGGGACGGATTCGAAGTCGATGGTCCCACCATGCCTTTCGACAACAATTCGCCGGGCAATGTCGAGTCCCAACCCAGTTCCCTTGCCGACGTCCTTGGTTGTATAGAACGCCTCGAAGGCCCGCTTCGACACCGAGGGCGCTAACCCCGGTCCGGTGTCACCTATTTCGACCGACACTTCCGCTCCCTCGGCCCGGGTGGCTACGCGCAGGGTGCCGACGCCGTCCATCGCGTCCACGGCGTTGTCGATCAGGTTGGTCCACACCTGATTCAGTTCGCCCGGGTAGGCGTCGATGCGGGGAACGTCGTCACTGTACTCGCGCACGATTTCCACGCCGCCGCGAAGCTTGTGCCCAAGCATCACCAGCGTGCTTTCGAGTCCCTCAACCACGTCGATGGTCTGGCGGGAGCCCCGGTCCATCTGAGAGTAGGACTTCACGGCCGCAACAAGTTCCGAGACCCTCCTGGTGGACTCCCGTACCTCAGCGAGCAATCTTTCCATGGACACGGTGGCGGCTACCCACTCCAGTGCAGGGTCCAACGCCGGCCCTTCGAACAAGGCCTCGGCTCGACCGCACCAATCCAGGTCAACACCCGCTGCGGCCAGAGTTGGACCGATGAGCCAGTCGCGCTCGACCTGCCGCTCCGACAGCCAGTCAATGAGGAGATCCTCCTGATCGGCGAGCGTGATTGCGTCAGGAACGGCCGTCGTCGTCGTTATCTCCCGCCGTAGGGCTTCCAGATCAGCAAATTGGACCGGAGTGATGCCGGTGCGGGTGAGGCGCCCCACGGAGGCGAGCAGGGATCCCGATGCGTCCTCGAGGGCGTCGACGGCCCGGCTCGCGGCGGCTGCGGGATTGTTGATCTCGTGCGCGAGGCCCGCCGAAAGTGTGCCGAGCGTTGCCAGGGCCTCCCGCTGGCGCACGGTGGATTCGATGCGCCGGGCCGTCCCGTACAAGCCTTCGATGAAATGCACGCCGAACGGAAACCACTTCCCGAACAGCTCTCGCAGGGCTGTGGCGGGGACCCGGAGCACCCGGCCAGGCGTCCTTCCCCGGCCGGTGGCAAGGTACACGCTGGCCGGATCCCAGGCGCGGAAACCTCCAGCCCAACGCCCCGGCACATCCATGGTCCCGACGACGCTATCCTCCCGTCCCACGTGCCGGACCAGCTGAAGGCTGCCGTCGATGAGTACCCACCAGTAGTCCGCTGGTTCACCCTCCTCGAAGAGGTTGATGGCGGGTTTCACGGGAACCTCGTCACCTGCTTCGATGAGTTCGGCCAGCTGTTCGTCACTGAGTCCGGTGAAGAGGTCGATCTCCCGCAGGTCGCTCGGGTCCATCAGACGGTCCCCAGATAGCGATGCACCAGGTAGACGGACATGGCGCCTTCGCCCACTGCCGATGCCACCCGCTTCATCGAGTCCAGCCGGACGTCCCCGGCAGCGAACACGCCAGGCACGCTGGTTTCCAGTGCAAACGGCGCACGGGTCAGCGGCCAACGCGGAGGGTAGCCCGGATTGAGCAGGTCGTGCCCCGTGACGACGAATCCCCTTTCATCACGGACGACGTCGTCGCCAAGCCAGCTTGTTCGCGGAGACGCACCAATGAAGATGTAGAGCCAGCTTGAGGGGACTTCCTCAGTGCCGCCTGTGTCCCTGTCCGCAATAGTGACGGATTCAAGATGGCCGTCCCCGTGAACCGCCACAACCTCACTGCGATAGCGGACCTCGATCGCCGGCGATGAGGTGATGCGTTGAATAAGGTAATGGGACATTGTTGCCTCGAGGGTTCCGGAACGGACCACAAGCACCACCCGCTTCGCGAAACGCGCGAGATTCAGCGCGGCCTGCCCGGCGGAGTTCGCGGCACCGACAACGTAGACGTCGTCACCCTCGCACTGACTGGCTTCGCTTGCGTTCGCGCCGTAGTAAACACCGCGGCCGCTGAGCGCCTCCATCCCTTCCGCTTCGAGGCGCCGGTAGGACACCCCTGTGGCAATGATGAGTGCCCGCGCCTCGATGTCTTTCGACCCAAAAAGAACGGCCCGTACCTGACCGCGGGACTCAAAGCCGACGACGTCGTTCGCCAGCACTACTTCCGCCCCAAACCGGGAGACCTGCGCCATTGCCCGCTGTGTCAGGTCGGAGCCGCTCAGACCCTTCGGGAACCCTAGGTAGTTCTCGATGGCGGCGCTCTGGCCGGCCTGGCCGCCGGGTGCCTCGCGCTCGACGATCACGGTGCTGAGTCCTTCCGATGCCGCGTAAACGGCGGCGGCCAAGCCCGCCGGTCCGCCCCCGACGATGCAGACGTCGTAGAGCGGCTGTTCGGCACGGGTCCGCAAACCCAGAGCGGATGCAAGTTCGAGCGTCGACGGCGACTTGAGTACGGCGCCGTCGGGAAGCAGCACTATGGGCATGTCTTCCGGAGCCGCTCCCGCAAGGTCTCGCAAGCGTGAAGCTTCGGCGTCGCGCTCGATGTTGTACCAGCGGTAGGGCACGTAGTTGCGGGCAAGGAAGGTCTTGATTTCGTGGCTGCGGTCGGACCATCTGGCGCCGACCACGCGCAGGTCCGAGGTGTGATCCGGGTTCGCCCTTCGCCAGTCGTCGAGCAGGTCATCGACTACCGGATACAGTCGCTGGGCGGGTGGATCCCACGGTTTGAGCAGGTAATAGTCGAGCCCGATGTCGTTGATCGCCCGGATGGCGACGTCGGTATCCGCGTAGGCAGTGAGGAGAAGGAATTTCGCACCGGGCGCCTGCGGCCGTGCGCGCTCCAGCAGTTCGATCCCGGTCATTCGGGGCATCCGCTGGTCCGCCGCGATCAAGGCAACCGCCTGGTCCCGCAGAGCGAGCTTGTCCAGGACATCCAGTGCCTCGGCGCCTGAGGAGGCCCGGAGGATCCGGAACTCGGGCCCGTACCTGCTGCGGAGATCGCGGGCCACGGCCGCCGAAACCTGCGGATCGTCATCAACCGTAAGGATGTTCGGTTTCGTCATGACCGGCGGTCCCTGTAATCAGCCATGTGGCATGACCCATCTGCTCAGGAGACCTAGCGTGAAGCCTATCCAGAGCGGCCCCGCGCGTCTACGGGTCCACTTGCGCCAGGCCCGTTTTCCCGGCGTCTTCCGCTTCGCCATAACTATCTCCACATCGTGGAAACAAACTTCCATCAAATGGGTGTACGCTTAATCACACCGAAACTACGTAACGAACAGTCTGACGCAAGTTCAGGCAGTTCGGTTGGCGCGTCGGTCCGGTTCGTACGGGAGCGTGAAAAAATGGAAGGAATCAGGGTAACCGTCAACGGCGAAGTCCGTGACTGCAGTGGGACAAACCCGCACACTCGACTACTCGACTGGCTGCGGGACGAAGGACTCACCGGTTCAAAGGAAGGCTGCGCCGAAGGGGAATGCGGCGCATGTGCCGTCCTCGTAGCGAGGCCGGACGGACCGGATCGCAGCCGCTGGACCTCTGTTAACGCCTGCCTACCGCCCGCCCTCGCCTTCGACGGGCAGGAAATCATCACGGCGGAGGGTCTCGGAAACGTCTCCAACGCGTGTACGCCCGAAGAGCTGCACCCCGTCCAGCGTGAGATGGCGGAACGCGGCGGCTCGCAGTGCGGCTACTGCACTCCCGGATTCATCTGCTCAATGGCCGCCGAGTACTACCGCCCTGAGCGGACGCCAGCTGACAGCGACACATCTGATGGAGCAACCGGGCCCTCAGTGGTCGGCGAAGATCACGCCACGGACCACGAGTGCGGGCCCAACGGCTTCGACCTTCACGCCCTCAGCGGAAACCTCTGCCGCTGCACCGGCTACCGGCCAATCCGCGATGCTGCCTACGCACTCGAGACGCCACCGGACGCCGATCCGCTGCTGGACCGGCAGAACCGTCCGGCACCTGTGCCGCAGCGCACAAAGACGGAACAGTTCAGCCGCCCGGAAACTCTCACAGAGGTACTGCAGGCGCTGCAGGACAACCCGGACACCAAGCTGGTTGCCGGTGCAACCGATCTGGGCGTCGAAGTGAATCTCCGGCACTCGCGCCCGACGACGACGATCGCCATCGACCGGCTCGAAGAGCTCAGGACGTTGCGCCAGAGCGCGGACTCTATCGAGATCGGCGCCGCCCTCACCCTGTCGGAAGTGGAACGTGCGCTCGCCGGCCGCGTACCCCTGCTCAGCCACCTCTTCCCGCAGTTTGCATCCCGCCTGATCCGCAACGCCGCAACCTTCGGCGGGAACCTGTCCACCGGTTCGCCCATCGGCGACTCCGCGCCGGTCTTCCTCGCGCTGGACACGAGAGTTGTCCTGGCCTCGGTAGAGGGGGAACGCGAGGTCCCGCTCTCGGAGTACTACACCGGCTACCGGCAGTCCGTGCGTAAACCCAACGAACTGCTGCGCGCCATGAGAATCCCGCTGCCGCTCGCCGAGAGCACAGCGTTCTACAAGATCGCCAAGCGGCGCTTCGATGACATCTCCAGCGTGTCGGTGGGCATCGCCATGCAATTGAGCGACGGCGTCGTGAGTTCCGTCAGGATCGGGCTGGGCGGTGTCGCGGCGACGCCAATCAGGGCACTGAAGACTGAAGCGGCGCTCGTGGGACAACCGTGGACGTCCGACACCGCCGCCGCGGCCGCAGTGGTCATGGCCGGCGAAGGAACACCAATCGATGACATGCGGGCCAGCGCGCTTTACCGCTCGGCCATGCTGAGACAAGCCTTGCTGCGGTTCCACGCAGAGAACGCACCGGCACTGGAGGTGGCCAAGTGAAATCCCTCGCAGAACGTCCCGTGAATCCCGTGGTCGGCGTTTCGGTCTCCCACGAGAGCGCGTCCGCCCACGTGACCGGAACCGCCCTCTACACCGACGACCTCATTGTCCGCAGCCAGAACGTCCTCCATGCCTGGCCACTTCAGGCGACGCACGCGCGGGCACGGATTCTGAGCCTGCGCACCGAACCCGCGCTGGAGGTTCCCGGCGTGGTGAGGGTGCTGACGTCGTCGGACGTTCCAGGTGTCAATGACGCCGGCATCAAGCACGACGAACCGCTCTTCCCTGACGAGGTCATGTTCTACGGCCACGCAGTGTGCTGGGTTCTGGGTGAGTCCCTGGAGGCCGCCCGGCTGGGCGCCGAGGCCGTCGAGGTGGAGTATGAGCCGCTGCCCTCGCTGCTGACAGTGGCCGAAGCGATCGACGCCGGGAGCTTCCAGGGCAACCAGCCCACCGTCGAGCGCGGCGAGCCGGATGCGGCGTTGGAACGCTCAACGCACCGGTTCAGCGGCGAGTTCGAGTTCGGCGGCCAGGAGCACTTCTACCTCGAGACGCACGCATCGTTCGCCCACATCGACGAGGGTGGGCAGGTGTTCGTCCAGTGCAGCACCCAGCATCCCTCCGAGACCCAGGAGATCGTGGCGCACGTCCTTGGCCTGCACAGCCATGAAGTGACGGTGCAGTGCCTGCGGATGGGCGGCGGGTTCGGCGGCAAGGAGATGCAGCCGCACGGATTCGCTGCGATCGCGGCCCTCGGGGCAACCCTCACGGGCCGCCCTGTCCGCCTGCGCCTGAACCGCACACAGGACATCACCATGTCCGGCAAGCGCCACCCCTTCCACGCGAAGTGGGAAGTAGGGTTCGACGACGACGGCCGCCTCCAGGCACTCAATGCCACCCTCACCAGCGACGGCGGCTGGAGCCTCGACCTCTCGGAGCCGGTGCTGCAGCGCGCTTTGTGCCACATCGACAACGCGTACTTCATCCCGAACATTCGGGTCCACGGGCGCATCGCGAAGACCAACAAGACTTCGCAGACGGCGTTCCGCGGGTTTGGCGGCCCCCAGGGGATGCTCGTCATCGAGGACCTGCTCGGCCGGTGCGCGCCGTTGCTGGGGGTGGATCCGAGCGAGCTCCGGCGTCGTAATTTCTACGAACCAGGCCAGAGCACACCGTACGGCCAGCCCGTGCGGCACGCCGAGCGGCTGGCGGCGATCTGGCAGTCGCTGGAGGACCGCTCGGACATTGCGCGGCGGCGGGAGGAGATCGCCCGGTTCAACGCATCGCACCCGAACCAGAAGCGCGCGCTCGGCATGACGCCGGTCAAGTTCGGTATCTCGTTCAACCTGACGGCGTTCAACCAGGCCGGTGCGCTGGTGCACGTCTACAAGGACGGCTCGGTGCTCATCAACCACGGCGGAACCGAAATGGGTCAGGGCCTACACACGAAGATGCGCCAGGTCGCCGCGACCGCGCTCGGAGTCCCGCTGTCATTTGTCCGGCTGGCCCCGACGCGGACCGACAAGGTGCCCAACACCTCTGCAACGGCGGCCAGCTCCGGTGCTGACCTCAACGGCGGCGCCATCAAGAACGCGTGCGAGCAGATCAGCTCCCGGCTTGCGGAAGTGGCGGCACGGAAGCTGAACATCCACCCCGACGACGTCCGCTTCGACGCTGGCAAGGTCACCGGCATCGGCTTCCACGACTCCGAACTGACCTTCGAACAGCTGGCCCGCGACGCGTACTTCCAGCGCGTCTCCCTCTGGGCTGCCGGGTACTACCGGACGGAGGGCCTGCACTGGGACAGCTCCCGCATGCAGGGCGAACCGTTCAAGTACTTCAGCTACGGCGCTGCGGTCACAGAGGTTGAGGTTGACCGCTTCACCGGCGCGTATCGCCAGCTTCGGGCGGACATCGTGCACGACGTCGGTGACACCCTTTCGCCCCTGATCGACGTCGGACAGATTGAGGGCGGCTTCGTACAGGGGGCCGGCTGGCTCACGCTGGAAGAGCTGCGGTGGGACGTGTCCGACGGCGCCAACCGCGGCCGCCTGACTACCCAGTCCGCCAGCACCTACAAGCTGCCGAGTTTCTCCGAAATGCCGGAGGAGTTCAACGTGCACCTGTTCGAGCGGGCCACTGAGAGCGGCGTTGTCTACGGATCCAAGGCCGTTGGTGAACCCCCGCTGATGCTGGCGTTCAGCGTTCGGGAAGCCCTTCGTGAAGCGGTTGCCGCCTTCGGCCCGGGCGCCCGCGCCGTGGAACTCGGTAGCCCGGCTACGCCGGAAGCCGTGTTCTGGGCGATCGAACGGGCATCTGTCAGTAGCGCAAAGCTCGCGTCGTCGGATCTTCCCAAGGACGACGACGACGCGCACCAGGACAGCGCGCGGCGCGCCCCCGTCACCACATCAGTGCGTTGACATGGACTGGCTGGAGGCCCTGCAGCACCTGAGGTCGGAGGGCCTGCCGGGTGTTCTGGCCACGGTGTCCGAGGTCCGCGGTCATGCCCCGCGGGAGGCCGGAGCCAAGATGGTGGTCGGCACCGACGCTACGTGGGGGAGCGTCGGTGGCGGCAACCTCGAGGCGACAGTCGTGGACAGGGCGCGGGAGATGATGGCCGCCGGGAATGCTTCGGCGGAGAACGCCGAGTTCTCGCTGAGCGAGCACGCGGTGACGCAGCATGGCAGGCAGTGTTGTGGAGGAAAGGTGCGGGTGCTGCTCGAACCATTCCTCTCGCTGCCCTCCGTGGCGGTGTTCGGCGTCGGGCATGTCGGGTTGGAACTCGGACGGATCCTGTCCAGGCTGCCGCTGCGCTTGTTCCTGGTGGACAGCCGGGGTGAGCAGCTTGTGCCGGACCGGCTGGCCGAGGTGAGTGCGGGTGTCGCTGACGTGCAGGCTGTGCACACGCCGGTGCCGGACTCGTTCCTGCGCGAACTGCCCGCCGGCGCGCATGTCTTCATCATGAGCCACGACCACTCCGAGGATTTCCTGCTCTGCGACGCGGCCCTGCGCCGCGGGGATCTTGGTTCGGTGGGGCTGATCGGATCCTCGGCCAAGTGGTCCCGGTTCCGGCAGAAGCTGCTGGCGGAGGGTTACTCGGAGCCCGAGATCGACGGCATCCAGTGCCCGATCGGGTTGCCCGACGTCGTCGGGAAGGCACCGGCGGTCATTGCGGTGAGCGCGGCGGCGGATCTGTTGCGGAAGCTGACCGGAGGCTGACCCGCGGCGCTGAGCCGGACATGAGAATGGAGGGGAACGTTCCCCTCCATTCTCAATCTATAGCTCAGGTGGGGGCTTGTGGCAAGGCCCCCCTCGTGGCGCAGAATTGTCGATCGGTCCACCATCCGATCGGAGCCCACGCCATGAAACCCCTCACTATCAGTGCCTTCGACCTCCCGGATATCCTCGCCGCCAAGAAGGCCCCGGCCCTGATTGACGACGACGAACAGCACTTCGCCCTCATCGCCGATTCCCTCGAACGAACTCTCACCGCACTGTCCGAACGCCTCGACGCCGAGCGCAAGGCTTCCGGCCACAAGGGCCAGGCCGCGCTCGAACGGGATCAGGAGATTCACCGGCTGAGCGCCCGGCTGCGGACCCTGCGAAGGTTCGGCCTGGACCTGTGCCTCGGGCGCATGGTGGCAGCGGGCGACGACGAGCCCGTCTACGTCGGGCGCCTCGGCCTCACAGACAGCGACGGCCAGCGCCTGCTGATTGACTGGCGCTCCCCGGCGGCCGAACCGTTCTTCGGCGCGACGCACGGAAACCCGATGGGACTCAGCAGCCGCCGCCGCTACCGCTGGACTCGCGGCCGCATCACCGACTACTGGGACGAGGTCTTCACACTGGTTGGGCTCGAAAACAGTGCCGCCCTCGACGACCAGTCCGCCTTCATCGCCAGCCTCGCAGGGAGCCGATCTTCCCGCATGCGGGATGTTCTCGGCACTATCCAGTCAGATCAGGACGCCATCATCCGTGCCGGTTCCCGGGGCCCGCTGGTGGTCGACGGCGGTCCGGGCACGGGCAAGACAGTCGTGGCCCTGCACCGGACCGCGTACCTGCTGTACTCGGACCCGCGTCTCGGCCACGGTGGTGCCCAAAACCAAAGCGGTGTGCTCTTCGTCGGCCCGCATCAGCCGTACCTCGCCTATGTTGCAGATGTCCTGCCCAGCCTGGGCGAGGAAGGTGTGCAAACCTGTACCCTGAGCGACCTCACGCCGGAAGGGCCGGCGGCGGTACCAGAGCCAAACCCCGATGTCGCGCGCCTGAAGTCGTCCGCGAAGATGATGGAAGCGGTTGAGGGGGCGGTGAGGTTCTACGAGGAGCCACCGACCGAAGCCATGACGGTTGAGACGCCGTGGTCCGATCTGGAACTCAGCGGCGCCGACTGGGCCGAGGCGTTCAGCGCCGTGGAGGCCGGCACCCCGCACAACGAGGCACGCGAACAGGTCGCCGAGGCGCTTCTCACCATCCTGACGGACAAGCACGACGACGGCGTCCCTTCCGACACTCTCCGCACAGAATTGGCGCGGAACCGGGACTTGCAGTCGACCCTGAACAGGGCCTGGCCGATGATCGAGGCGACTGACCTCGTTGGTGACCTCTGGTCCGTGCCGGCGTACCTGCGCCTGTGCGCGCCATGGTTGAACCGCGATGGGGTTCGGCAACTGCAGCGGAAGGATCCCGCCGCCTGGACGGTGTCTGACCTGCCGCTTCTCGACGCGGCACGGCGGAGGCTGGGAGACGCGGAGACGGCCCGGCGCCGTCGTCGTTATGAAAAGGCTGCTGCCGCCGAGCAGGCGCACCTCACCCGAGTTGTGGAGGACCTCATTCAGGCCGACGACGGCGAGGGGCTGGTCACCATGCTGCGTCACCCTGACCTGCAGAAGAACCTGGTTGATGAGGGGGCGCTGCCTGGCGCGGATCAGGATCGGTTGGCAGGGCCATTCGCGCATGTCGTCGTGGATGAGGCTCAGGAATTGACCGACGCCCAGTGGCAGATGCTCCTGGCCCGGTGTCCGTCGCGGAGTTTCACGATCGTGGGGGACAGGGCGCAGGCCCGGCACGGGTTCACGGAGACGTGGCAGGAACGGCTCGGGCGGGTGGGACTCGGGAAGGTTGCGGTCTCGTCGCTGACGGTCAATTACCGCACACCGGTGGAGGTGATGGCTGAGGCCGAACCCGTGATCCGGGCCGCGGTGCCGGACGCCAATGTACCGATGTCCGTGCGCTCCAACGGCATTCCGGTGATGCAGGGTCATGTTGCTGAGCTGGGCACTGTTCTTGAGGAGTGGCTCGCAGCTCATCCGGTGGGCATTGCGTGCGTTATCGGCTCGTCGACCTTCTCGGCGGAGGACCGTGTTCAGGCCCTTACGCCGGAGCTCGCGAAGGGGCTCGAGTTCGATCTGGTGGTTCTGGTTGATCCGGAGCGTTTCGGTGAGGACGTTGAGGGTGCCGTGGACCGTTATGTGGCGATGACCCGGGCTACCCAGCAACTGGTCATCCTCCACAGCAAAGCGTCCCATTGAATCGGGCAATTCAGTGGGAAGGAACAGTTCCTTCCCACTAAACCGTTCGATTTAATGGGACTGCCGGTTCGCTCAGGCCCCAATGGTCAGCGCGACGGTGACCGTGTCGCCATCGTCGACCCCCTCGTTCTTGCGCACGAAGTCCTTGATTGGCACTATGTACCCGCCGTTCTTGGGGAACAGCGATGTCGTCCAGGTGGTCGCGCCGACGCTCACTGTCGCGGGGATCATGCCCCAGCCGTAACTGACGATCTTCGAGACAGTTCTTAACTCGTCGCGCTGGTGATCGGGGAGGGTCACGAAGTGGAACGGTGCCGGCCCGCGCCAGTACCAAATCTCGCCGTCGAATGTGAGGTTCACGGCGCCAGTCTAGTTGTGCATGGGCGGCCCGTGCCCAGCTAGCGGGTAGCGCACGATTCGGTGCGTCTTTGACGGAATTGAGCCGTGGATTGTGCCGGGCCGACGCCGCTACAGCAACCCTTAGTCATGACCCCGAGGTTCAAAGACGCACCGAATCGAACGGGTAAAGCTTCTAGCCGCCCATCCAAAGGGTGATCGGTCCGCGGGCGAAGTAGACCAGGAAGCCGGCCGCGACCACCCACAGCAGTGGGTGGATTTTGCGTGCCTTGCCCGACGAAGCCCGGATGATGACCCAGCTGATGAAACCGGCTCCAATCCCGTTCGCGATCGAGTAGGTCAGCGGCATGGTCACGATCGTGAGGAACACCGGCAGCGCCACCGAGAAGTTCCGGAAGTTGATCTCCCGGATCTGCGCAACCATCATGGCACCGACGACGACGAGGGCAGCCGCCGCTACCTCCAGCGGCACCACTGCGGTCAAGGGAGTGAAAAACATCGCCAACAGGAAGAGCGAGCCGGTCACCACCGACGCGAGCCCGGTCCGCGCACCCTCACCGATACCGGAAGCCGAGTCAATGAACACGGTGTTGGAGGACGCCGACGTCGCGCCTCCCGCCACAGCTCCGGCACCTTCGATGATGAGTGCTGACTTCAGCCGGGGGAAGTTGCCGCGCTTGTCAGCAAGGCCTGCCTGCTTTGCCAGCCCCGTCATTGTTCCCATGGCGTCGAAGAAGTTCGTGAACACCAGGGTGAAGACCAGCATGGTCGCAGCCAGTGCTCCGATGCGATCGAATGCACCGAAGAGGTCGAATGCTCCCACCAGACTGAAATCAGGGAGCGAGACAATGTTGGTCGGGATGACCGGTGCGTTCAGGTGCCAGCCGGTCGGGTTGTTCGGGCCGCCCGGTCCGAGCTTCAGTGACAGCTCGATGATGATCGCGATGATGGTGGTCACCACTATCCCGATCAGTAGCCCGCCCTGCACCCTGCGCGCCATGAGGATGCCCATGGTGATCAGGCCGATGATGAACACGAGCGTCGGCACAGTGGTGATGGAACCGCCGTCGCCCATTTGAACTGGAGGGCCGCCCGCAGTGGCGGTGACAAAGCCGGAGTCAACGAATCCGATAAAGGCGATGAACAGTCCGATACCGACGGTGATCGCGGCCTTGAGCTGACGCGGCACTGCGTTGAAGATTGCGGTTCGGGCGCCGGTCACAGCGAGGAAGACAATAAGCAGGCCGTTGATGACCACCAGGCCCATGGCCTCGGGCCAGGTCACGTCGCCTACGACTGACACCGCGAGGAACGAGTTGATGCCCAGTCCGGCAGCGAAGCCGAAAGGCAAGTTCGCTACCAGGCCAAAGATGATGGTCATGACGCCGGCGGTCAGGCCGGTAACGGCTGCAACCTGCGAGGCTTGCAGCCATCCGCCTTCGACGTCGAGCGCCGCGGCGTCTGGACTGAATCCGCCCAGGATCAGCGGGTTGAGGATGACGATGTACGCCATGGTGAAGAACGTGACGAGCCCGCCGCGGAGTTCGCGCCCCCGGGTTGAACCACGCTCGGTGATCTTGAAGAACTTGTCCAGCGCACTGAGCGGCTGGGATTTATCTCTACGCGGCGGTGATGCCGGCCCATCGGGCTGGCCGCCGGTCTGCGTGAGGGTAGACATGTGCGTTTCCTTTAGTAATCCACGCGCGCGGTGAGGGTGCTCCACGCATCGAAGGGGGCGGTGGAGGTTGTGGGGGCGGCGGCCGTCAGCACGTACTGGCGAACCGGCATGGCCCGCTCCTCCACTGGGGTGGCGAAGAAGTTGTAGAACACGGCGTCGTCGAAACCTGCTTGCGCGGCGTCGTGCCGGTCCGCAGCGAAGACAACAGAGCCAACCCGCGCCCATAGCGCAGCGGAAAGGCAGAGGGGACAGGGTTCGCAGCTCGTGTAGAGCGTGCAGCCCGAGAGGTCGAAGGTCTCCAGGGAAGCGCAGGCGTTACGGATTGCCATGACCTCGGCGTGCGCCGTCGGATCATTGTTGGCGGTGACGCGGTTGACGCCGTCGAAGGAGCGGCCGTCCGGAGCGACAATCAGGGCGCCAAACGGGCCGCCCGAATTGTGGACGTTGTCAGTTGCCAGGGAAATGGCCTGTGCGAGGAACTGCTCTTCTTTGGTGGTGGTAGTCAAGGAAGGTACTCCCAAAGTGGGGGCAGCAGTCGTTCGAGCTACAGGCGCCAAACGATAGTGCGGTGTTTCACGACCAGACTGCTGCGGTGTATGGATTTGCAGGTCCACCTGGTAGATAGCTCCCCTTCTGGAGAGCCCGCCGTTGGCTTCAGGCTTCGAGAGTAGCAGTGCCCTGTGACTTAGACCATAGGATTCGTGAAATTTCTTTTCCGTTTTGCGGAAACGTTATAAACGCGAGCACACCCCTCCCAGCACTGGCTGGAAAGGGTGCGTCTGTGTTTTGTGGGTTAGTTGCTTGCGCGTGACGCGAGGCGGTAGGCGGTGCCGCCGTCGTGCTTCTTGTACTCCACGAGGTGTGCCAGCGCCGCAACGCACAGCACAATTCCGGCCATCTCGCAGGTCTCCTCAATGAGCGTGAGGACGAAGAACTGCGGAGTGAGGCCGTTCGCCGCGACGGTCAGGCCGGCGAGCGTCTCGACCCCCATGCCTCCAACCACGAACACCACGCCCGCCAGGATCAGCCCGTTGCGCACACCCTTCGGTAGGGAGAACACCAGCCGCGTCAGCGCGAGGACGATGACCAGCGCGATCAGCCCGCCCGGAATAACCCACACGAAACCGAGGTCGAACGGAAGGAAGGCCGCCAGTTCGTAGCCGATGACATCGAGGCGCTCGTGCAGTTCAAGCATCTCGTCGATCGAAAAAATCACGCAGACGACGGCGAACAGCAGCCAGGAGCGCCGGTGCGCTGTGGCGCGGCGGGAGAAAAACCCCGCCATGACGCCGGCGACGATCCAGAGTCCCGAACTGAACCAGGTGGGGACGTTGATTTCGCGGCCGACGTCGAAGAAGTAGAACCAGAAGTGAATGTCGTCGAAAGTCTCGGCCGTGGACTTCTCGAGGGCGAGGAAGAGCAAGCCGCTGGCCAGGCTCAGCACCACCACAGGAATGCCAAGCAGCAGTGCTGTCCGGCCGAAGCGGATGCGCTCCCAGCTCGACTCCGGTACGGTGCCGGCTGGCGGCGAATCGGTGATTTCCTGCTGCAACGTGCATCCTCCCTGAGCTGCGTCCCGGGTCAGCGTAGTCCAGGATTATGAGGAACGGATGAGAAATACCGAGTAACGGTCTGACACATTGCACGTCGTCGTCGCGCCGCTTCACGGGATCGGCGCCTTCCGCTGTCAGAATTCTGGTGTCGCAGCCTACCGGGAGGTCCACCATGAATCCGCAGAACAACCAAGACAACACCACCGGCCGTTTGAAGACAGTGCTGGAGGTGCTCGCTGAGCAGCCCGGCGCCGTCGTGAGCGGCCAGCAGGTCCTGACCGTCGCCGTCGTGCGCGTGCCCCTGAGCGAGTGGGAAAGTGAACCGCTGAGCGGCGGGGTGTCCCGCGGTATCAAGCGGCTTTCGGCGGCGACCGCGAAGTTGGTGAAGGACGGACTGATCGTCAAGGGCCGTGGAGGCTGGGCGATCACAGCCGAGGGGGCGCGGGTGGCCGCAGCGCCGTCGGCCGTTGCCGTCGCGGGGGACTTCGGGCAGCTGCTGGGAGGTAAGACTTGGGATCCGGCGGCGCCCGAGGTGCAGATGGCCTATAGCCCGGTCTCGCAGCAGTGGGAGTTGACGGTTGAACTGCCGGCGGGCTTTTTTCTGTACAAGGTGGCGCTGAACCGCTCCTGGGCTGAAAACTACGGTGCGTTTGGTGTTCGTGACGGGGCTAACCACGAGCTAAGGCACGACGGCGGCGTGGTCACCTTCCGCTATGACCACGCTTCACATGACGTAGCAGTTTCCGCCCTGGATAAAGCGCTGGTCTGAGCGTTGATCCCTATCGCCTGAGCCCTACGCGAGTACGTCCTTCGTCGAAAAGCGGCCGTACGCCAGCGCCCCGAAAACCAACGCGTAGCCCGCCTGAAGCAATGCGTTGGCCAGGAAGGAGTCCCACACGATCGGGTCCCTCAACAGGTCCGCGAAGCCGAGCCAGTACTGACTGAGAAGCCAGGGGTGGAGCCACTCCAGCTGTGGAAGTTGTCCCAACACCTGACTGACGACGGCGGCCACCACTGTTGCGGCCATCGCCCCCACCGGCACGTCCGTAAGGGTGGACAGGAAGAGCCCGACGGCGGCGAGTCCCGTCAGCGAAAGGGTCACGTAGAGCGACACCAGCGCAACACGCAGGAGCGCTTCCGGCACGCCGATTGTTGTCCCTGACAGCAGCGTCACCGGCCCGACCGGGAACAACAGCGCACCTATCAGAACGCCCGCCATGGCAACCGTTAGCGTCGCTGCAAGACAGAAGGCGACGGCGGCAACGTACTTCACCGCGAGCAGGCGGCCCCGTGCCACCGGCGCCATCAACAGGTACCGCAGCGTGCCCGTGCTGGCTTCTCCTGCGATCGTGTCACCGGCAACCACGCCGACGGTCAACGGCAGGAACAGCGGAATGGCCACAATGGTTGCGACGACGGCGACGAACAGGCCGTTCTGGCTGACCTGGTCCAGGAACGCCGGGCCTCGTCCTCTTGACGGGCCGGACGACAGCCGTACCGCCACTGCAATGAGGACCGGGATCGCGGCAAGAGCGGCAAGGAGCGCCCAAGTGCGCCTGCGCCTGAACAACACCGAGAGTTCTGAGCCCATGAACCGCCAGCCGGATCCTTGGCGACCCGGCGCCGTTCGTCCGCGTGGGGACTCCTTGGGTGCGTCCTCACTTGGCGCCTCCTCGCCGGATGCCCTCTCACCTGACGCCTTCTCACTGGACAACGTCGAATCCTTCCCCGGTGAGCGCGACGAACAGGTCCTCAAGGCCCGGTTGCTCGAGTGTGAATCCGTTGACCCGGACGTCCGCTTCAACCAGTGCCCGCACGATTCGATCGGGCGCCATGCCGGCGGGAAACGGAGCGGTGACGGCCTGCCCAGGTGGGGTGGCGTCGTCGGGCTTCAAGCCGAGCCCGCGCAACACGGCGCGCGCCTCGCGGGTGTCGGGGGTGAGGATGCGGGCGCGGGGCTCACCTGTTCGGCGGAGGTCGTCGAGGCTGCCCTGGGCGACGAGGGCTCCGGCGCTGAGGACTGCGGCATGTGAGCAGATCTGTTCCACCTCGGCGAGCAGGTGGCTCGAGACGAAGACGGTGGTTCCCTCTTCGGTGAGGGAGCGGATGAGGTGACGGACTTCGCGGGTGCCCTGCGGGTCGAGGCCGTTGGTGGGCTCATCGAGGATGATCAGCTCGCGGTGGGTGAGCAGCGCGCTCGCGATGCCGAGCCGTTGCTTCATCCCGAGCGAGTAGCGGCCCACCTTTTTGCGGGCGGCCTGCGAGAGACCTACCCGTTCGAGCGCCCGCTCAACTCGGCGGCGGCGGGTTGCGGGTGGGACGTAGCGGTCGGCGGCGTCGAGGCGCAGGAGGTTCGCAGTGCCGGAGAGAAACGGGTAGAACCCTGGCCCTTCGACAAGCGCCCCGACCCTTGGCAGCACCTCGGGTAGCGCCCGCGGGATGGCTTGATCCAGGACCCGGACATCGCCGGACGTCGCGGATGCGAGTCCGAGCAGGATCCTTATGGTGGTTGTCTTCCCGGAACCGTTGGGGCCGAGGAAGCCGAAGACGGAACCGCGCGGCACCGCAAGGTCGATGCCGTTGACCACGTTTCTGCCACCCAACCTTTTGGTCAGGCCTTCGGTTTCAATGACGAGGTCGGAGCCGCCGCTCACTGCCCGGCGGCTACTGCCTGCAAGCGCTCCGGGGTGACGGAGCCGGCGAGGATTCGGCCGTCGTCAGTGATCAGCACGTTGACGAGCGTGGTTTCGACGAGGCGCCCTCCGTCCACCGGGGTGCTGAGCTGATTCATCGCCTCGGGCAGTTCCTGCTCACCGGCAGGCATGACGACGACGGCGCCCCACCCCTTGCCGACGACCGTTGGCTCTTCTGCATCGCTGGGCTTCTCCCCGGTGTCCGGCTTGTTGCCCTTGTCAAGTTCCGTAACTGTTGCGCCCTCCGGCGGGGTGAAGGCGAACAGGTTGGCGTCCGGTTCCTCGTAGCTGAGTTCGGTGAAGGCTGAGCTGAAGGCTGTTTCGTTGGTCGATTTTGCGGTGACGGTGACGCCCAGCGGAAGTCCTGTTTCGCCGTCGACAGCGACGCTCACCGAGCCGACGAGCGTCTCGTCGACGCGCGGCGTGAGGATGAGGTCGTAGACGGCGCGTCCGGCGACCATGCGGTCTGAGCCGACGGTCACTTCGGTTGAGGGGTCGATCTTCTCGAGGAAGCGGGCGGCGATGTCGTCGGGGGCGTGGGTGCCGCCGTCGTGCTGTTTGTGATTTTTGGCAGTGGCGTGGACGGCCTCATTTTCGTCCGAGTTGTAGTACCAGAGGTCATCGCCGTTGCGGATGATGTTGCGTTCCTCGAGCTGGTCGAGAACCTGCAGGCGCGCCTGGTCCGGGCCGTTGACGAAGACGTTGGCCGTGTGCGAGCCGGTGAGGAGTTCGAGGGCGGCGTTGGCGGGGGAAGTGCCGCCGCCGTCGTTCTCTGTTGGACCGATTGCGGCCAGATCCGGCAGGCCGAGGTTTGAGGTTTGCTCAATGGTGCCCGAGAAAGCATCGACGCTCGCGTTCTGGGCAAGCTCAAGGACTTCGGCGGGCGTCTTGTCGGGAAGGTCGACGGCGGCGCTGGCGGTGAGCGGCATGATCACGGCGGCAGCGCCGATTGCTCCGGCGGCGATGGCGGCCGGTGTCCATTGTCTCCAGGTTTTGCGTGTTGTCGGAGTCATCGAACTTTCCTCACCCTGCTAGTGCTCTGTTCGGCAGACCTGACGGTTACGCTACACCCGGATCCTGAGAGTTGGGTTGGAGTTTTAGTGACTTCAGCTCGCGCGGGTTGTCTCCTTGAGGTGACGCAGCACACCCTCAAGGACATCCGCCTTCTCCACGCCAAAAAGGTCATCCGGCCCGGTTGGCGCTACGGCCTTGAACGGCGACTCGTAAAGCTGGCCTACCTCCATGACACCGTTCCGCGTGAGGTGCTGCACGATCATGTTAACGAAGTCGAGCTGCGCGGTGTTCATCGTTGTGCCCGCGATGAATTCCGCCATCGCCTCTTTCACGGCGTCCGGCTCGAGCCCGACTAGCGAGCGGACAAAGTAGCCGAGGCCCTTCTCGGCGGCACGAGCCAGATCATCCTTGGAGCCGGCGCCGCTGTCCACGAGCAACTGTTCGAGTTCCTGCAGATCGAGTTCCGTCAAAGGCCGGTTCCGGCGGAGACGCTGGATAGTAGCGTGGTTCATCTTGTCAGCAAGGTAGAGGCGCACCTTCTCGCCGTACCGAACCAGATCGACGGAGCTGACGACGGAGGGAATGTCCACCTCGCGTATCTCACCAAGTTCGTCATCAAAGTCCGTATAGACCACCTTGCGGCGCTTCTTCTCGATGAGATGCAGAAGCGGCCGAAGCTTTCGCCGGATCTCCTCTAACCAGATTGGCGAGGCGGCTTCCCAATGGATCGGACTGAGAACGTCTTCAATCAACCCGAGCCGCTCGGCAATTGCCGGGATGCTCGGTTGATCCTGCAGAGCCGACGCGATGTCGATGATTTTCCGCCGAAGGGGTGCCAACTTCCCTGGGTCAGTCAGGAGCGCAAGCTGTGCGCTGAACAGAAGCTGATCGAAGCGCTTGGATTCCTCTGTGTCTTTCGGGGCCGTGATGACGGCCAAACCACTCAGGTGGGATTCGAGCACCTCGGCATCATGTGGTTCCAGGGAGTCCCATTGCTCCCTGCGAGCAAAGCGGTCAACGTGCTCCAGCCTAGGACGTACGCGAAAGTTCTCTCGGGGAAGATCGCGAACTGTGCAGTGGAGTGAATCTCGGATGCTATCGACATATCCGCTGTCGTAGTCCGCGTCCTGCAGAGCCTGAAGTAAGCGGACCCGCGTGAGGAAGGTGCGTTGTGCCAAGGGTTTGGCTATCGGGGTTTCGGATAGTTCAAGCTCGGCGTTGAAGAATTCGAGATTGCGACACAGGTCGAAGATAAGGAAGTCTTCCTTGTGCCTGTCCGGGCCATATAGGTCAGGGCATAGGCGCGTTCCGCGTCCTACCATCTGCCAGAACTTGGTCTTAGAGCGTACTGGTTTGAAGAACACCAGGTTGACCACCTGCGGAACGTCGATGCCGGTATCGAGCATGTCGACTGAAATAGCGATGTCGGGTTTGCTATCCGGTTTTCCGAACTTTTCGATGAGGGAGGACGCGTAGTTCACTTGGTAAGTGATGACCTGCGCGGCTTCGCCTTTCTCTCCCGGGTAGTTGACGTTGAAGCGTTCCTCAATGAACCGGGCGTGGTCATTGTTCCGGGCGAAGATGATGGTCTTGCCGATCCGGTCGCCGCCGGCCACCCGGTGTCCGCGCTCCGTCAGGACCTCGAGCGCCTTGTCTACGGTGTCCTTGTTGAAGAGCCATTTATTGACGACGGCGCGGTCCACTTCGTCGGGAATCTCGCCATCGTCGTCCCATTCCTTGGAATCCCACTCGTCCCTTTCACGCTCACTCAAGTCCTCGTATCGGATGCCCTCGTAGGGAAACTTGAGGGGTACTTCGATACCACGGCGGGGGACAAGCCAGCCTTCTGCGACGGCCCGGTCCAGCTCGTAGGCGAAGGTCGGGACGTTGTCCTCGATGTTGAAGAGGGCAAAGGTGTTGCGGTCGACATCATCCGTGGGCGTTGCTGTGAGGCCAATGAGGAACGAGTCGAAGTAATCGAAGATCGCCTTGTACTTCTGATAGACCGAGCGGTGCGCTTCGTCGACAATGATGAGGTCGTAGTGGCCAATGTTGTATCGCTCGCGATTGACCTTGCCGTCGCCCACCGTCTCGTCGATGAGGTTCATCATGGTGGGGTAGGTGGCCAGGTGAATGCGGCTGTCCGCAGTCTTGTCACGCCCAAGCACTTCCGGAGCAGAGCCGGGTAGGTGAGCCTTGAAGGCCCTCGCTGCCTGGTCCACGAGCGCCACCCGGTCCGCGAGGAAGAGCACGCGCTTGACCCAGTTGGCTTTCATGAGGAGATCAGCGAGAGCGATGACCGTGCGGGTTTTACCGGTTCCCGTGGCCATCACCACAAGGGCGCGTCTCTCGGCGTCGTTCTCGAATGCTTGGGTGACTGCACGGATGGCGGCGTGCTGGTAGTCCCGCTCCACGATTGCGTTGTCGATGATCGCTTCCCCGAGCGACTTCCTGGTGGTGCGGCGGTCCACCATAAGCTGCAACTGATTGCGAGTGTGGAAGCCCTGAATCTTCCGCTCGGCATAGAACGCGTCGTCCCAGATATAGGTCTGGTATCCGTTGGTGAAGTAGATGATGGGCCGCTGTCCGAAGCGCCGCTCGAGGCAGTCGGCGTAGAGACGGGCCTGCTGGCGGCCGTTGTGCGGATCCTTGGTGGTGCGTTTGGCTTCGACAACAGCGAGCGGCAGGCCGTTGGCTCCCCAGAGCACATAGTCTGCGGCGCCCTTGCCCGTGAGTGTGCCCTGCGGTGTGGGCATGGTGTCGACGGCGAATTCTCTGACGTCTTCGTGGGACAGATCCCACCCGGCCCACTCCAGTTGGGGGTCGATCAGGTCGGTGCGGGTGATGCCCTCGTCGTAATCATGTGTGTCCGGCTCGTGGCGGCGTTGTGCGGTGACGAGCTTGATCTGCTCACGGAGCTGCTTGAGTTCGTCCTCGAGGCTCGCCTTCTGTTGGTCTGCTTCGGCGAGCTTGCGATCCCGCTCCTCAAGCTCCTTCGCGAGGGCGGCAACTTGCTCGGCGGTTTTGGGTACGACGTCGGCCGGTTGGGCTGGTTTTGGACCGCTTGGCTTTGGCGGTGCGGGCATTGGGCGGCGCTGGGGGCTGAGGAGCGCACCGTCGAAGGCGAGTCCCGGTGTCGGGCGGTTCTGTTCCTGACGGGCGTAGCGGTGGGCGAGCCAGAAGCAGGTTTGGAAGAGTTCGCGGAGGATGGCCTCGGAGGTTTGGACGTTGATGGCGACGTTGGTGTGAACGGCTTTGTTGGAGACCTTCCGTACCAGATGCATCTTGTCGAGGAGGCGCTCACCGGTGAGTTTCTTGAAGGTGGGTTCGTTGAGCATGCCGTTGAGGTCGTCTTTGTACGGCTGGTTCAGCGACGTGTCGGCGGTGAAGATCCATTGCAGAGTGAACTCGAGGGTGCGGCGGCAGTAAAGGAGGGAGGTGCGCGGGTCGATCCGGGCAAAGCGCTCAGCGTTGCGGGCTTCGACGGCGATATCGGGCCATTCGGCACGTAGGAACGCGAAGTTGCTCTGTAATTGAGCCGCGTCCCCCATCATTGCCCCTCTGCTGGTCCCTTGCTGCAGGATATCTGAAGCGTGCTAGTACTTGCCGGACATGGCAAGGGCGTATCGCAGCTTCCTCACCCCGTCTGCGAATTGCACGGCATTCGCATCTACCAGGGCTTCGACGAGGTCTTTCGAATTCGACTTCGCTGACCAGTAGGCAAGATTGTCGAGCAACGCACCCCTAACCGCGTCGAGGCGACGCTCGAGTATCAAACACAGCATTTCATCACAGCTGTAAATCTCGAAGTTGTAAGCGTCCTTGAATGGTGCGAAATCGGAAGTGTTGTCGGTGACCAGATAGTCCACACCTCCGTGGTCGGCAGCCGCAAGTACGTGTGCGTCGAACTTATCTCGTCCCGTGAGTAGAGCGGAGTCAACGGTGTAACCGCTGATCAATGCGTTCGGGAATGCGCTCACGAGGTTCTCTCGCAGACCACCAATACCTGCGTCGCCTTTCCCTGGTGCGTTTCGGCGTAAATTGTAGAGCCATTCCACAAGCACATCTTCGCTCCAACGCAACTCGATTCCGTTCGAGCCGGAGCGCTTCGAGATGAGCGCAAACCAATCGCGCAAAGTTTTTGAGTAGAGGACGTTGGCGTCCAAAAAGATGAGTGTGGCCCCCGGTCGCATAGGCACCACCCTATGCGACCGGGGGCAGTCCCGATCTATCCTTGATCGATCTCGTGTTCCAGGTCTCGGAAAGCGTTGAAGGCTGCGCGTTCAGCATCAGCGCGACGTTCTGCGAACTCTTCAAGATCTGTGCGAAGAAATCGGTTATGTGAGCCGACTTTATGGGACGGGATCTCCCCGGCTGCTGCCATCTTGATCAGCGTGGGCCGGGAGATGCCGAGCATCTGAGCGGCCTCAACGCTGGTTAACGCCTTCGAACGGTGAGCCAGGCCAATCTCGCGGCCGGACGCAGCTAGCCGAAGGACTGTCTGCAGCAGGTCATTCAGGTTCTCTGGGAGAACCACCGTTTCGCCGGAAGCCGACTCGATGCGTATGCGGAGGTCCTTTGCGTTGACCTCACTGAAGCGTCGCGAGACTTCGGTTGCCTCTTCGCTCTGTTTCGGGCTGACATTGATAGTCGACAGTTCTTGTGTGCTGGTGAGTGCGCTCATGACAACTCCTTTTCACTCAATACTCATAATCTACCTTAAGTGAAATAAGTGCAAGGCGGCGTTGGATGGGTGAAGCTACTCGAAGTAGTCTTCGTCGAGGTCTACGACGTCGTAGGTCTGCTTCACCTGCACGCCGACTCGGTACTCGATCATCAGATTGACCAGACGAACGCTGTCGATCAGGATGACCCGCGACGCGATGCCCGCTGCGTACTTGCGGGCATTGTCCGTGAAACTGCTCGTCGTGATGAACACGCCCCGGGAGGCGCCTGTTCCTTGAAGAGCGCCAACGAAAGCCTGGATGGTCTCTCTGCCGACGTTATTGCCGTCTTTGTAGCGCTTGGCCTGGATGTAGACCTGGTCCAGGCCCAGCGCATCCTGATCTATGACGCCGTCCACACCTCCGTCCCCGCTGCCGCCGATTCGTCTGCCGCGTTGCTCGGCGCCGCCGTATCCCATTTTGAGGAGGAGGTCGACGACGGCCTCCTCAAAGAACTCGGGGCTCGACTCACGCAAACGGGTCAATAGTGCAACCCCGACTTCGGCCTCCATCTGTTCGATTGCCTGATCGATGAGGTCGGTAGGGCTGCCTTCTTCCTCCGCCTCTTCGCTGACTACAGACGAAGCCGATTTCTGACGCGCATCATTTAGCGCTTGTTGATGAGCACGGTATGCCGGCACCGTTCGGAGGTCCCTTTGTGCAAGTCCATCTGGGAAGCCCAGAAGCAACTCATGTCCGGTGTCGGTGATCGTGTAAAGCGCAGGTTTTGGGCGAATAATCGCTTCAGTCGCAATGAGGTGCGAGATGGCCCAGCCAACCCGTCCTTTCGCTTTCAGGCCACCACTGCTGTCACGGACGGCACGCTGCTCATCGGATACGTTGGCGAGTTCCATTGCTCCGCTGGTGACCTCAGCGCGGCTGCGAGAACGGCCGTCCTCAAGCGCGCGAAGGACCGGTGTCAGGAACTCGTGCCATTTCGGCACTTCGATTTGGGCGGTGCTCACAGTTCTCCTTTGAACGCGCGGTGTTGAAGCGAGGCGAAGAGGGTGTCCAGATGTGCGAGCTGGGTGCGGTGGTGGTCTTTCAAGCGCTCGACGGCGGCAACGCGGTTTGTGAACTCCATTTGCGACTGCCGCAACGGCACCGGGATACTCACCGTGAGGAGCTTCGACTTTGAAATGTTGGGCATCGACCCCGCAGAGCCGCCCGCTAATCCCTGCACCTGCTTGCGCTTTCGTGGATGAGCGAGAACCGCCTGTAAATATTCAGGAGTTATCTGGGCCGGTGTTCTGATCTTCAGCCTGAAGATCAGATCCGGCAGCAATCGCCGGGGTGGGGTTTTCCTCACGAAGGCTACCGCCGCGACGTGTTCTCGTGTGTTCTTCCTGCTGAACAGGACGTCGCCCGCCCGCACTTCATGTCGGGGGTCAGGCGTAGACAAGAGGGCTTTGTTCTGCGCTGGGTCGTAAATCATCTTTGTCACCGCACCCAGTTTCAGCACGGACCATTCCTCGTCTGCAGCCGGACGATCTTCACAGACGGGGCTTTGCCCGCTATCGACGCCTTCGAGTAGATTCTCAAGCCTGATTTGAGGGAAGCGTGAATTTTGCGTGGGATCACCGAACATCTCGTTGAAGATGGACTGGGTGAGGGCGTCGAGGTGGTCGAGGGCTTCGCGGCGCTTGGATCGGAGCTCGTCTGCCTTGTCCAAAATCGCCGCGATACGCCGCTGCTCGTCGAGGGGTGGCAGGGGTGTAGGAAGATTTCCAGCGCGCTTCAAATCCAGATTCGAGATGTTGGTCGTCTGATTGCCGAAACTGCGCAGCTTCTCTTGGATTGGCACGGAAGAGAACCAATGGAACAGGTACCGCGCCTCGACTACTTTCGGATCACCTCGCAGGGCAGTTACGAAGCCGCCAAATGTCGTTGGTCGGCTGAGGGCAGGAATCCAACAGCATCGACCGACCAGATTCCAACTGTTCGCGCTGGAAATGAGGATGTCCGCCTCCCGAAGAAGCTGCTCCTGACGCTTGAGGAACGAAGAAGGAATGGACCAAACGTCAGACTCATCCAGCCGCAACTGCACGTTTCGGGTGCGGAAACAGTCAATGTTCCCTTCACTCGGAGGCTCCAAGTCCGTCGGTTTGAATGTGATACCACGGATAAATCGGGCTACCTCACCGAGCGGAACCATCTTCACTTGAGCAGATCCTTCAGCTCGGACATGCCGTCAACGATCTCCTTCTCGAGCAGCTCAAGCTCCGCGATGATCTCCTCCGGCGCCTTGTGCTCGACCTCGTCGTACTCAACCTCCTTATACCGGTTGAGCGAGAGATCGTAGCCGTTCTCGGCGATCTCGGACTTGGGGACGAGAAAAGACCGGTCGGTTCGCGTCCGCTCGGCTTCCGTTGTCGTGCGCTGCTTGTATCGCTCCAGGACGTCGGCAAGGTCGGACGAACCGAGGGGAGTGCGCTTGTCGTCGAGGCTGAAGCCGTCGGACTTCACGTCGTAAAACCAGACGTTGTCGGTGCCGCCCGAGTTGGTCTTGGTGAAGAAGAGGATCGCGGTCGAAACGCCGGCATACGGTTTGAAGACGCCGGACGGGAGCTTCACGACGGCGTCGAGCTTGTGTTGCTCCACCAGGAGCTTGCGCAGGTCCTTGTGTGCCTTCGAGGAGCCGAAGAGGACGCCGTCCGGCACGATCACTGCAGCGCGTCCGCCGTTACGAAGCAACCGAAGGAAGAGTGCAAGGAACAGCAACTCAGTCTTCTTAGTTTTGACGGTAGCGAGCAGTTCCTTCGAAACCCCTGCGTAGTCGAGGCTGCCTGCGAACGGCGGATTCGCGAGTACCACGTGGTACTTCTCTTCCTCGGCAGAGTGCAGCTCGGCCAGCGAATCGCGGTAGGTAATCACCGGGTTCTCGACGCCGTGCAAGAGCATGTTCATGGAGCCGATGCGGAGCATGGTGTTGTCGAAGTCGTAGCCGTGGAACTGCTCGTGGTGGTAGAAATCCAGTTGCGGTTGGTTAGTGAGCAGGTCCGGCGATTCCCACAGGTGTTCGGCCGCTCGGACCAGGAATCCACACGTGCCCGAAGCCGGATCGCAGATCGCTTCCATCGGCTGAGGGTCCGTCATCTGCACCATGAGTTCGATGATGTGACGCGGCGTGCGGAACTGCCCGTTAGTGCCAGCGGTGGCAATCTTGGAGAGCATGTACTCGTACAGGTCACCCGTGGTGTCGCGGGCGGTCATGTCGATATCAGCGATGATGTCGATGACGCGTTCGAGGACGCCGGCGTTAGGAATCGTGAAGCGCGCGTCCTTCATGTGGTGGCTATAAGTGGAGTGCTCACCGTTCGACTGACGGGTAAGCTCCTCGCGCATGAAGGGGAAGATGTGTTCGGAGAAGAGTTTGAACTTCTCCTCGCGCGAGAACCCCTTGAACCTGCCCCAGCGCAGATCGCTGTAATCTCGCCCGCGCGGGTCTGTTCCGTCGGGAAAGATCGGGTTCTGAATGGGCTTGCCAGTGCGGTTGGCGCGCCTCTCCAGGCCTGTCTGCTCTTCGTCGAGCCGTTTCAGGAACAGCAGGTACGTGATCTGTTCGATGACCTCCAAGGGGTTGGAGATGCCCCCGGTCCAAAACGTGTCCCAAACTTTGTCTACCTGCGTGCGCACTGTCCCGTTGATCACGCGTTCCAGCTTAGTGGCGCTGTTCCTAGGCCCGTGACGGATTGTCGGTGCCAGGTTCTAAGGTCTTCCGCAATGGTGCGGATAGCGCACTGCGAGTTGAAGGGGGAGAGGGTTTGCGTGTCTTCATAGCTGTTATGAAACGTCGAATAAGTGGATGGTGGAAGGCGGCGCTTCGGCCCGGGTACTCGGTGGGCCGCTTTGCTTTCATCGGCTTGGCGATGACCGGGTTCATCACCTGGGCATCCTGGGAAGTCTGGCGGAATACGCCGGAGTGGATGGCGCGGGCAGCCGACTTTGTGCCGGGGGTTGAGCTCGAGATTGGTCTCACGGCCCTGATAGGTTACTCAGCGATAGCTATTGGCCTCCAAATTAAAGCCCGATCGGAGGACAAGAAGGGCCGGCCAGAGTTCTCTAAGCAATCGATGCGCGACCGTAAATTGATCGACGGCATGTTCCTAGGTTCCACCGCGATGGTGATCGTGTGTTGGCTGACGGTGCTGGGTCTGCTGATGACCTCGCCACCGCGGTATGGGTTGATCCTGTTCGTCTCTGCCCTGACTTACCTGAGCTGTCTGGCCACGGTTGATGCTTTAGAGCGGATCGATGCGGGAGGGCTCCCCCAGTACTACCAGGACGTCAGGAAAGCGAGGCGAACTCTTTCGTACTACAGGCGGATCCGAACACCGTCAACTGTTTGGCCGACCCTTACACGGGGGTCGAGAGCCTTTTACGCCGTTTCGAACATCCTTCTTGCTGGTCTTCCTGCAACTGCCGTAAACCTGAGTATCTATCTGATCATCGACTGGAGCGTCGCAGGACTAAATCTACGCGTGATGCTCTGGGTGTACGGGACGGCCGTCATTCTCGCGGGGGGCACTATGGCCGTGTACTTCTACTTTGCAACACAAGTCAGGTCACCTGACTTCACAACCAGGGTCGGCGCGAGATTGATGGCTCTGGCGTTGAGTATCCTCCTCGGATTGACAGTGGTTACTTGGATCATTGGTGAAGGAAGATCACTCGGGTCGTACTTCGTTACGGTCTCCTCCATCTCCCCGATAATTTTCACCTGGCTCTCTCTGCGATGGACGAAGGAGTCACTGGATCGGGGGAATCGCCTCTGGCTGATCCGTTCTGATTGGTGGCCAGGTGGTTTAGTACGAGTTCTTGTTAGCAGGCACGTCCACCGTGCCACTGTCGATGCACAGGAGAATCTGAACAAGCAGAAAGAGCTACAAAGAGATGCTGAGCTTCGAGCCATGGGGAAAATTCGCCGGTCCATTGTCCGGGCTGCGGCATCTCTCCAGTTGTCTGGGATCGAACGGCGCCTTCGCTACGACTTCGGAAATCTCGACTAACAGTTGTGTGGGTGCGGACGGCCAGCAGGCCGAGCCGATTACGGTGAAAGCATGACCGGTCACGAAATCCTTCCCCATGCTCTTTCCGAATCCGTCGTTCTCCGCCGGGCGACGCGGGAGGATATGCCCGCGATCGTCGCGCTGCTGGCCGACGATCAGCTGGGCCGGGAGCGGGACAGCATCACTGAACCCGAAGACATGGAACCTTACCTGCGGGCCTTCGAGGCCATCGACGAGGATCCTGCGCACCTGCTCGTCGTCGTCGTTCTGGGCTCCTCGGTGATCGGCACAATGCAGTTGAGCTTCCTGCCCGGGCTGGCTCGACGCGGTGCGCTACGGGCGCAGATTGAGGCGGTGCGGGTTGCGTCATCGGCGCGGAACTCCGGCGTCGGTAACCAGATGATTACCTGGGCGATCGGGGAAGCACGACGCCGGAACTGCGCACTCGTGCAGCTCACCACCGACAAACGGCGCACCGATGCCCACCGCTTCTACTCGCGGTTGGGGTTCGTTGCCTCGCACGAGGGGATGAAGCTGGCGCTTTAGCCGGGTTCCTCGTCATTGGCGACGGCTTCAATCCAGTCGACCACGTGGTCAGCGAAGTAGAAACCGTCGTCCTCCTGTGTGCCATCCGGCGCTGCGCCGACGGCACTGATTTTCTCCAACACTGACGCAGGGACCGCTTCGCCGTTGTGGGCAATCAGCCAATCCCGGGTCGCCTGGTCCAGGCGAGGCCACCATCCAGTGATGTTCATGGGTTGAGCATGACATGCCGTCGGAATGTCGGAGGGGTATGTGCTTCCTGGAAAATGCCTCAGCTGCACTCAGTGCATGCGATGCCTGCGCTGCTGGCACTTTTCCAAGAGCACTATGGTCAGCCGACGGTGAGAATTGGCAGCCCTTCATCGTCAGCGGGAGCCTCGAAGATGTTCGCGAGGTGCCGGACGTCGTCGTCGGCCAGGTTGTGTGCCCACGCGGGTTTATTTATCGACCTCGCGCGCGACCGCGCCAGCGCTGCGTCGAGCGGAGTTGCGATGTGGTGCAGCAGTGCCTCGTAGCCGGCCCTGTTGGCGCGCTCCTTCCAGAAAGTACGACGACGGCGGCTCCACTGGTTCCAGTCCAGCACCACATCGTCCCGGCCGCGAGAACCTGCAACGCCACCGTCCAGAGCTGGTCCTTGCACGCAGAAGCGCGCCGACGGTAGTCGTCGCCGGATTAGGGAAGCTCGGGGAAGAGGTGGAGCATCCATTCGTCGAGACTGAAGCGCACGGCCGGGAGTTCGTGCTCGAGTTGCCGCGCATAGGTCGTCTTGCCGGCGCCGTTGAGCCCGCACAGCAGATGCACTCTTGGGTTCATGTGTCGAGTCTTGCAGAAGAGTCGGCGGCAGCTGGCAGGATGACCTTGTGGACCAGATAGACAACTACGTGCGGTTTCAGAGCGCGGAACCGAATTCGCGTGGACGCTACGCAGGCATCTTTGGTATGGCCAACGGTCTGGCACGTGAAGGTCAACTTTCCGCTGCGGACTACGCCTGGTGGCGTACCTCCAACGACTGGTGCAACGCGGCTTATCCGGACCCGTCAACAGTTGATGCCAGCATCTACGATCGCGTCGTGAACCCGGCGGCGCAGGCCTGGTTCAAGGGCAGCGCCGCCCATCTACTTGCGAAGGTCGAGGAGTACCTCACGTTGCTCCAGCGGTACGGCGTGGAGTGCGTCCGGATTACTTCAAATGATCCGGGGCGGATCCTGTATGAGGATGAATTCCAGATCGTCGTGGACCCGCACATGGCGAACAGAATCGCCCTGGTTGCCCCGGACCCGGAGGGCTGGGCCAGCCGCTTCCACACGATTGAGCAGCGGCTAAAGGCACTGGTGCCGGAAGCGGCGATCGCGCACATCGGGTCCACGGCAGTTCCCGACCTGCCGGCGAAAGACGTCGTGGACGTGCTGGTCGGCGTCGATGCGGATGCGTGGACGGAGGCCGTTGCAGCTCTCGTCGCCGACGGTTTCGTACAGGACGGGAGCAGGGACGGTCACGCGTGGCTGGCGCAGATGAAGGGCGAGGAACGCACGGTGGTGATCCACGTCGTCGTACTCGGCGGTGCGGAGTGGAAGCGTCGAATCAGCTTCCGTGACATCCTGCGCCGCGATCCCGCTGCAAGAGCCGAGTACCTCGAAGTGAAGCGTCAGGCCGCGGGGAACGCTCAGAACTGGACGGACTACACTGCGCGGAAAGCCGCGGTTGTCGCGAGGATCCTCGCGTAAACCGCGGTGCGAGCCTCGCCGCGTCAGGCCCGCCGTCGTCGTCCGAGCACGTACCCGCCAACCGCGGCGGCAAGAGCGACCCCGCTACCGAGCAGGAGCCCGCCCAAAAGGCGCGTTGGAAAGCCCGGGGTATTGGTGATGTACCCGTTCCCGTCGACCGAGACGCCGCCACCCTGCCCGGCAATGAAGCCGAAGTCCCCGACGAAAACCGGTTGCGAAAGGACCGCGATAAGGATCCCAATCAGCAGCAGCGAACCACCGGTCACGAGAACCGCCAGGGCGCCCCGGGAACTACGAAGCATCGTCCGCCACCTTCCGGCCGTTCCGCCAGCCGATAGCCCCCGCGCTCACCATGAGGCCGCCGACCAGAAGCGCCCCGCCCACTCGGCTGAGGTTGTCCGAGAGGGAGGGTTCGACGTCGAACGAGACCACGAGCTCCGAGGAGTACGCAACGCTGGCCTCTTCAGCAATGGGTTGCATCGCGAAGACCGTTGACGGCTGGCCGAGCAGCAACGACGCCCCACCCAGGATCAGCAGCACCGCGAGGCTCAGAAGTGCAACGCCGAGCGTGTTCATGCGCGCCGCGCCCGGTAATACGCCAGCGCCCCGGTGATGAGCACGAGTCCGACTGCGGCAATCGACGTGCCGAAGATTTCCCCCGCGGCAAGACCCGGAACCGGTGATCCCTGTGTAAACGACGCTTCTGCCAGCGGTGCGTACGCGAACCACCCGAACGTCCGTGTGGACGGCACGGCCAGCGCCGCGATGCCCATCAGCACAAGGCCGACGACGGCGATCGTCACCCCCGCAGTCAAGAGCCGGTTGGCGCGAACCCAGTTCATGAATCCCCCTGTCCCGCCCCGAATGAACGAACTGTTCCGAACAGTAGCGCCTGCCGATGCGTTAGTGCCAGAGCAACGCCTTGCGTAACCATTGCCCCGCAGACGGAAACCGCTTACCGTCGAACCCATGCCCGCCGTAGAGACCATTCACCGCATCGCACACGTCAGCTGGAACGCACCCGAAACCCGCCCCAAGATGGCCAACGACGTCGACCATAGCCCGGGCCTCAACCTCACCAACCGATACATCCTGCGAAACGGCGAGCCCTGGATCCCGGTCACCGGTGAGATGCACTACAGCCGCCAGCCGCGTGAACGGTGGGCCGACGCGCTGCGGCTCATGAAGGCGGGCGGCATCGATGTCGTGGCGACCTACGTTTTCTGGATTCACCACCAGCCAACCGAAGCGGACCCGAACTTCGACGGAAACCTCGACCTCGCTGCGTTCGTGCAGCTCTGCAAGGAGGCCGGCCTCGAGGTCATCCTCCGGTTGGGCCCGTGGTGCCACGGCGAGGTCCGCAACGGCGGCCACCCGGACTGGATAGTCAGCGCCGATTACACCGAGCGCACCAACGACCCGCGCTACCTCGAAGCCGTCGGGAAGTGGTTCGCACGGATCGGCACGGAGGTTGCCGGGCTTTGCGGCGAGGCTGGCCCGATCATCGGGATCCAGGTCGAGAATGAGCTCTACGACCAACCGGACCACATCCTCGCGCTCAAGGAGATTGCCCGGGAATCGGGGTTGTTCGCCCCACTGTGGACGGCGACGGCGTGGGGGAGTGCGGACATCCCGGTCGGCGAAGTGTTCCCTCTTTACGGCGGATACTCGGACGGTTTCTGGGTGGACACCGATGAAGGTTGGCACGAGAGCTTCCGGGCGCACTTTTCCTTCTCCCATCAGTGGGATGATCCGGGTATCGGCAAGGACCTTGCGGGGGAGGCGTGGACCGGCGCTGTCGGCGTCAAGCATCCGGACTTTCCCGCTGCCACGTGTGAATTGGGCGGCGGGATGGCAACCGCCTACCATCGCCGGCCCGCGCCGAGCGCCCGCGACATTGCCGCCGTCGCGCTCTGCAAGCTCGGCAGTGGATCCGCCTGGCAGGGCTACTACATGTACGTGGGCGGCACGAATCCGCGAGGAGGACTGCAGGAGTCGCACGCGACCGGTTACCCTAACGACCTCCCGGAACGGAACTACGACTTCGGCGCCCCCATCGGCGCGCACCTCCAGACCCGGGAGAGCTTCCACCGGCTGCGGAACCAGCACTCGTTCCTGGCTGCGTTCGGGGATCGCCTCGCATCAATGAACGCGACTATCCCGGATAACGACGACGACGGCGCCCTCCGCTGGGCGCTACGAAGCGACGGGCGCGGCGGCTTTGTCTTCATCAACAACCACCGGCCGTACGAGCCGTTGCCGGAGCGCACGGGTGTCCGCTTCGAAATCGGCCTGGAACACGGCACGGTCCGCTTCCCGCACCGGCCGGTCGACATTCCGTCCGGTGAGTTCATGGCGTGGCCGGTGGCGCTCGAGGTGGGTGGCGTCGTCGTGCGCTGGGCGACACTGAACGTGCTTACGATCCTCGAGCCGGAGGAGGAGCGCCCGGTTCTGGTGCTGACCGCGAACGAGGGCGTCGATGCCCACCTTGCGGTGCCGGCCGGGTACTCGGTGGAGGGCCACGCACCGATCGAGGTTGATGGTGAACTGGTCCTGGAGGGTGTCTCGGGTCTCATCTCCCTGACCAACGACGACGGCGCCGGGTTGCGCGTCCTGATCCTTACCGCCCGGCAGGCACTGCAGGCATGGACACCGAGGGTGGGAGGCCGTCGTCGTCTGGTGCTCTCGGAAGCGGACGTTGTTGAGCGGGACGGCTCGCTTGCGGTTCTTGCCGCTGAATCGGGTGAAATTGCCGTGTTCCCGCCCCTCGGCGAGGCCGGTCCGAACGGCTTTTCGCAGCATTCGTTCACGTCCCCAACGAAAGCAGTGGAAGTGACCGTCGAACAGTCAGCCCCGGCGTCCGCGCCTGAAGAGCGTCCCGTTGTTGTGCCGGGTAGGGCTTCGGCGCCGGATCAGGCGGCGTTCGAAGCGCACGCTGCCCGTTTCACGATCACGGTGACAGGCAAGGCGCTCGCCGGAGAGCGCTCGTTGCTGCGGCTGGAGCTGGTGGGCGACGTGGCGTCGTCGTCGTTCGACGGCCGGGAGGAGGACGTCTACTGGAACGGGTCCGAGTGGGACATCGACATCACGCCCGCGGCGGACACCGAGCAGAGGGTGGTTGAGGTGGCTGTGTACCCGCTCGTGGCGTCCGCGCCCGTCTGGCTGCCCGAACCGGCGGACCGTATCCGGGCATCCTTGACGGAGCCGACGGCGAAGATCACCAGCGCGTCGGTGGTCAGCTACCGGGAAATGGCATTGCCCCAAGCAGGATGGGCTAACTGAGCGACGGCACGCGCCCGCCGCCATATAATCGAGCATGCCCAACATGCGCCCCGACCAAGGCATCCACGCCCGGCCTTCCGCCCTCAAGCAGTACGGGAGTGAGCTGTGAGCGGCGGTCTCGTCGCACTCCTGGACGACGTCGCGGCCCTGGCCCGCATCGCCGCCGCATCGGTTGACGACGTCGCTGCAGGTGCCGCCAGGGCGGGGGTCAAGGCTGCCGGCGTGGTGATTGACGACGCCGCAGTGACCCCGCAGTACGTGTCCGGTGCGGACCCGTCCCGTGAACTGCCGATGATCAAGCGGATTTTCTGGGGATCGCTCCGGAACAAGCTTCTAATCATCCTGCCGGCGCTGCTGCTGGTAAGTGCTTTCGCCTCGTGGGCCATCCCGTTCATTCTCATGCTGGGCGGCACCTATCTCTGTTACGAGGGTGCCGAGAAGGTCTGGCACAAGGTCCGCGGCGACCATGCAGCAGAGAAAACTCCGGCGGTGGAGAAGGGCCCTGAGGCGGAAGCCAAGGTGACCAAGGGCGCCATCACCACGGACTTCATCCTCTCCTGCGAGATCATGGTCATCTCAATGAACGAGGTGGCCGAAGAATCCATCCTCACACGGGCTCTTATCCTGATTGTCGTGGCCGTCGTCATCACGGTCGTCGTGTACGGAGCCGTTGCGCTGATCGTCAAGATGGACGACTTCGGTCTACACCTGACCACCAGGGACTCGGCGGGATCCAAGCGTTTTGGCGAGCTTCTCGTCAAGGGGATGCCCGCTGTACTGGCCGCCATTACGTTCGTGGGAACTATCGCCATGCTCTGGGTAGGCGGTCACATCATGGTGCAGGGCGCCCACGACCTCGGTTGGCATGCGCCCTATGACCTGATCCACACCCTCGAAGAACCCTTCGCCGGCATTGCCGTGGTCGGCGGTTTCCTGGCCTGGTTGGTCAACACCCTGTGCTCGGCCGTGGTCGGGTTGGCCTGGGGCCTGCTCATCATGTCCATTGTGCACCCGCTGCTGAAGGTGCTGCCGTTCGGCAAGAAGAAGGGCGGCCACGAGGAGGGCGACATCCGCGCTGCAGTAGCAGGCTACCGACCGAACAAGAGCCGCGCCGATTCCGAATCAGGTCCAGTAGAGAAGCCGAGCGGCCGGTAGGCGCCGCTCCAGCGGCGAATCACGCGTGATGGCAAGGTTTTAGGGGCTGCGCGCTGCCCCGACGGCCTAATGGTGCTGCTGCTGACAAACCGTAACCGTAGACGCTCGGTGGCGCCGTCGTCGTCGGACATTCCGCCTCGAAGGGCCGCAATCTGCGCTGGTGGAGCGCTCTATTGACATGTGACGCAGGTCATCTGTACATTGGCTAAACCGCTGATGGAGCGCTCCATCACATCTCCCGCACCGATTCGCATGGGCTTCTCAAGCACGCCCAATCCCACCCACAGCACGCACACAAAGGAGTGACCGTGACCTTTTCACGACGCACCAGAACCATCACCGCACTGACCGGTTCACTGGCCCTCGCACTGGCAGCTACCGGCTGCGGCACCGGCAGCGAAGAACCGGCCAGTGCCGAGAACCCGGTCGAACTCACCGTTACCACCTTCGGCAACTTCGGCTATGACGATCTGTACGCCGAGTACGAGGCGCAGAACCCCGGTGTGACGATCGAGGCGAACAACATCGACGGCAGCGCCAATGCCCGCACTGATACATTCACCAAGCTCGCGGCGGGCTCCGGCCTGAGCGACGTCGTCGCTGTCGAAGAGGGCTGGCTCGGCTCCATCATGGAAGTTTCCGACCAGTTCGTGGACCTGAACGAATACGGTGCCCAGGACATCAAAGACAACTGGGTCGACTGGAAGTTTGAGCAGGGCACCGATCCCAACGGCCGGGTGATCGGCTACGGCACGGACATCGGTCCCCAGGCATTGTGCTTCAACCAGGACCTCTTCGAAGCAGCCGGGTTTCCCACGGACCGCGAGGAAGTAGCTGAACTTTTCGGCGGGGATGACGCGACCTGGGAAACCTACTTCGATCTCGGCCGCCAATACAACGAGGCGACCGGCAAGGCCTGGTATGACCAGTCCGCGTTCGTCTGGAACTCCATGGTCAACCAGATGGAAGAGGGCTACTACACCACCGACGGCGAGCTGAACATCGAGGGCAATGACGCGATGCGCGCCAAGTTTGACCTACTGGCCGCCGGCACAGCGGACGGACTGTCCGCCAACCAGAAGCAGTTCGACTGGGGCAAGGGCAAGGCATTCGTCGACGGCTCCTTCGCGGTCCACGTGTGCCCGGCCTGGATGCTCGGCACCATCAAGGAGCAGCTTGAATCTGCCGGTGGAGGCCCTGAGAGCGGCTGGGACGTTGCCGACGTCTTCCCCGGCGGTGCCTCCAACTGGGGTGGAGCCTTCCTTTCCGTCCCCGAATCCTCAGAGAACCCTGCCGAGGCCGCCAAGCTTGCAGCCTGGCTCACCGCCCCGGAGCAGCAGGTCAAGCAATCCGCTGCGGCGAACAACTTCCCGAGCACCATTGAGGCGCAGCAGGCGATTGTCGAGGCCGCTGTACCCAATGAACTGTTCAACGACGCGCCTTACGGTGAGATCTTCGCATCGCGCGCAGAGGGCGTCGTCGCGCAGTTCAAAGGTCCGCAGGATTCGGTGATCCAGGAGAACGTCTTCGCACCCGCACTGAAGATTCTCGACACGGGCTCGGGCACGGCCGATGAGGCCTGGAACGAAGCCGTGAAGCTCCTCAACGACCTCGTAGTCAACAACTAGCAGCACCGGCCGGGGCCTCCGGGATCACCGGAGGCCCCCATGGAGTCTGGAACCGCCATGACCACGACATTGAATCGCCCGGCAGCTCCCCGCACAGCTGCCCCCAAGCAGAAACCGACCTTCCGCCAGCGCCTGAATGTCCTTGACGTCAAGGCGTCCCCTTACCTCTACATAGCGCCGTTCTTTCTCCTGTTCGCTCTCGTGGGGCTGTTCCCACTTGGCTACACGTTCTTCGTATCCCTCTTCGACTGGCACCTGCTCAAGGGCCAGGGCGAGTTCGTGGGCATGGCGAACTTCGCCGAAGTACTCCGGGACCGGTTCTTCTGGAATTCGCTGTTCAACACCATGAGCATCTTCCTGCTTTCCACCATCCCGCAGCTTGTGGTTGCAACCGCCATAGCGGCCGTGCTGGACCAGCATCTGAGGGCGAAGACGTTCTGGCGCATGAGCATTCTGCTCCCTTACATCGTCACGCCGGTAGCCGTGGCCATGATCTTCGCGAACATGTTCGGCGAGCAGTACGGGCTCATCAACAACATTCTGGCCAGCCTGGGCATCGACCGCATCATGTGGATGAACGAGACCCTGCCCAGCCACATCGCGATCGCCACCATGGTGAACTGGCGGTGGACCGGTTACAACGCCCTCATCCTGCTCGCAGCGATGCAGGCCGTGCCCCGGGACATTTATGAATCCGCTGCGATCGACGGCGCGGGTCCGTTCCGGCGCTTCTTCAGTATCACCCTGCCAAGCATCCGGCCCACCATGATCTTCGTGGTCATCACCGCAACCATCGGCGGCCTGCAGATCTTCACCGAGCCGAAGCTCTACGACCCCAGGTCGGCCGGCGGCACCGCACGGCAGTTCCAGACCACCGTTCTGTACCTGTGGGAGATGGCTTTCCAACGCCAAAACTTCGGCCAGGCCGCGACCATCGCGTGGCTCCTGTTCCTCATCATCATCCTCTTCGGAATCGTGAACTGGCTGATCACCCGCCGCATCGCCACCGCCGGTGACATCCGAAAGATACGCACCAGAGTTACCTCGAGGAGAGTGCGATGACCGTCATCGAGAACACCAAGCCCGAATCAACCAGGAAGTTCCCCCTGCGAAAGCGGATCTTTGGCAACGGGCACCGTCCGGGGTTTCTCACCTACGGCCTGCTGTTTGCCTTCTTCCTCGCCTCGGCGTACCCGCTCTGGTGGTCCGTGGTCATCGGCAGCCGGTCCAATGAGGCACTCGGTCAGACCTGGCCGCCGCTGCTCCCCGGAGGAAATTTCTGGACGAACGTCGGCGAGGTCTTCGACACCATCCCGTTCTGGCTGGCATTGGGCAACAGCGTCCTCATCTCGGGCATCATCACCGTCTCAGTGGTGGCTTTCTCCACCCTTGCCGGCTACTCCTTTGCGAAGCTCCGCTTCAGGGGGCGCAACGGATTGATGGTCGCGGTGATCGCCACCATGGCGATTCCCACTCAGCTCGGCATCATCCCGCTGTTCATGATGATGCGGACCCTGGGCTGGACAGGTGAGATCGGCGCCGTCGTTATTCCCACCCTGGTAACCGCCTTCGGTGTGTTCTTCATGCGCCAGTACCTCGTGGACGTCATCCCCGACGAGCTGATTGAGTCCGCCCGCATGGACGGTGCGTCAATGATTTCCACCTTCTGGCATGTGGCGCTGCCCGCCGCGCGCCCGGCCATGGCGATCCTCGGACTATTCACCTTCATGACGGCGTGGACGGACTTCCTCTGGCCGCTCCTGGTGCTCGACGCCGGCAACCCCACCCTGCAGACGGCGCTGAGCCAACTGCAGGCGGCGCGTTACGTGGATTACTCGATCGTGCTCACCGGTGCCGTCCTGGCAACACTTCCCCTGCTTGTGCTCTTCGCGCTCGCAGGCCGACAACTCATCTCAGGAATCATGCAAGGAGCAGTGAAGGGCTAATGCCACTCGACGCAATACACCAGCTATCCACCACCGACGGCACCGCCAGGGCGTGGCCCGAGGGTTTCCTTTGGGGTTCAGCCACCGCTGCGGCCCAGGTTGAGGGAGCAGGCCACGAGGGCGGTAAGGAGGACTCGGTCTGGGACGCATTCGCACGCGTGCCGGGAGCGATCGCCAATGGTGACACCCTCAACGACGCCGTCCGCCACTATGAGCGCATGCCCGAGGACGTCCGCATCATGAAGGAGCTCGGGCTCGGTTCCTACCGGTTCTCCACCAGTTGGGCCCGCGTCCGTCCCGGGGACCGCGGTCCCAACCCCGAAGGGCTCGGTTTCTACTCCCGGCTCGTCGATGAGCTGCTGGGCGCCGGCATCCTTCCCTGGCTGACCCTCTACCACTGGGACCTGCCGCAGGCACTGGAGGAGAAGGGCGGGTGGGCCAACCGGGACACCGCCTACCGTTTCGTGGAGTACGCGAACGATGTCTACTCGGCACTGGGCGATCGGGTCCAGCACTGGACCACCTTCAACGAACCGTTCTGCTCCTCGTTGCTCGGATACGCAGCCGGAGTGCACGCACCGGGCAGGCAGGACCCGCGTGCCGCAGTTGCCGCCGTCCACCACCAGCACCTGGCCCACGGCCTGGCTGTCAACGAACTGCGCTCCCGCGGCGCCGGCCAGCTCGGCATCACACTGAATCTCAGCAACGCGATTCCGCGGGACCCGGCGGACCCCATCGATCTGGACGCCGCCCGCCGCTTCGACTCGCTGCAGAACCGGATCTTCCTTGACCCGATCCTGCGCGGTGCTTACCCCGAAGACACGCTCGCGGACCTGGAGCAGTTCGGGATCCGGGACGTGATCCACCCCGGAGACCTTGAGATCATCGGTACGCCGATCGACTTCCTCGGCGTGAACCACTACCACGATGACCTCATCAGCGGTTACCCGAATAACGACGGCGACGACGGTCACTCCGGCGGCACCACCCGCAAAACCTCGTCATGCTGGATCGGTTCCGAAGACATCTCGTTCCCGAGCCGGGGTCTGCCCCGCACCGCGATGAACTGGGAGGTCAACCCGGACGGGTTGCGGAAGCTCCTGGTGCGGCTGGGTGATGAGTACCCGTCCCTCCCTCCGCTGTACGTCACGGAGAACGGGGCAGCGTACGACGACGTCGTCAGCAGCGACGGCGCGATTCACGACGTCGAGCGCACCAAATATGTACTGGACCACGTCGCCGCGGTGGGTGAGGCCATCGACGCCGGCGCCGATGTGCGCGGGTACTTCGTCTGGTCACTGCTCGATAATTTCGAGTGGTCCTGGGGGTACGGCAAGCGGTTTGGCATTGTCCGCGTGGACTACGAGTCCTTCGAGCGCACCATCAAAGACAGTGGGCATGCCTATCGCCGGTTGATCTCCGAGGCACGGGCGAATGGGGAGGTGGACCGGTCAAGGGGACAGGTGCTCACGCCGTCTGGGGCCTGACCCAACCTAGACTGGAGCCACCTGTTCCAGCCCATGCACGGAGATGATTGTGACAACAGACGCCAGCCGCTCGAGGCCCGCGCCAACCCTCGAAATGGTGGCCGCGCTGGCTGGCGTCTCACGATCAACGGTGTCCAGGGTGGTCAACGATGCGCCGAATGTTGATCCGGACATTGTGAAGTCCGTGCAGAAGGCCATCACAACGCTCAACTACATTCCCAACCGTGCTGCTCGTTCGCTCGCGAGCAGGCGCACCAACTCGGTTGCAGTGGTGGTTCCGGAGTCCACATCGAAGGTGTTCGCTGACCCGTTCTTCGCAACCCTGGTGGAGGGCGTTGCCCAGACCCTGGTGGAAACGAAGTACACGCTCAACCTGATCGTGTCCTCCGAGGCCAGGCCGGAGAAGACGAGGAGCTACCTTCTCGGCGGCAACGTTGACGGCGCCCTCGTGGTGTCTCACCACAGCGGGGATCACTCCTGGACGAGGATCAACGATTCCCTTCCGGTGGTCTTCGCCGGCCGGCCGTTCCGCGGGGAAAGCGACAGCTTCTACGTGGAGGTGGACAATCAAGCGGCCGCCGAACGCGCCACCCAACATCTGGTCGAGCAGGGCCGGACGGCGATTGCCACGATCGCCGGTCCCCAGGACATGTACGCGGGCATTGACCGCTTGCGGGGCTGGGAAGCGGCACTGCACTCAGCCCGGCTCAACACCTCACTCGTGGAATTCGGCGACTTCACCGAAAGCTCGGGCAGGAAAGCTATGCGAAGGCTTCTCGACCGCGGCGAGAAGATTGACGCGCTTTTCACTGCCAATGACCAGATGGCTGCCGGCGCCTATGCTGTGCTCGCGGAACGCAACATCCGCATCCCGGGCGAGATCGCCGTCGTCGGCTTCGATGATGACTCGTTTGCCACGTCGGTGACTCCGACCCTGACCACCGTCCACCACCCCATCGTTGAGATGGGGCATCGAATGGCCGAAATCCTGCTCTCACTCATCGAGGGCAATCCCGCCGAGCGGGTGACGAGGCTGCCAACCTCGCTCGTGATCCGGGATTCGGCCTGACCTCGAAGGAACCCATGCGTCAACACATTCTCGTTCCTCCTCCCTGCGCGGATCCGGAAGTAAACCCGCTGGCCGCTACCGGGAGGAAGCTGCGCTGGGGCGTGGTGGCAACCGGGCAGATCGCCCGTAAGGTGACGGCGGACATCGCCCTGCTAGAGGACGCCGTACTGCACGCGGTCAGCTCCCGCCGGGAGGCCGCTGCCGCTGAGTTCGCCCGCGAGTTCGGCTTCGCGGCGAGCTACCACGACGACGACGGCGAAGCCGGCTACCAGCGTTTGATGCGGGACCCCGACGTCGACGTCGTCTATATCGCCACGCCGCACAGCCAGCACCGGGAAGTGGCGGAGGCGGCGTTGAAGGCCGGCAAGCACGTGTTGTGCGAGAAACCGGTCACGACAGATGCGGCGGACGCAGCCGCGCTGGTGGATCTTGCGCGGGCCCAGGGTCTATTCCTCATGGAAGCGGTGTGGACGCGGTTCCTGCCAAGTGTGAACCGGGCGTGGGACATCATGGCGTCAGACGAACTCGGGGACGTCCAGTGTGTGCAGGCTGACCTGGGTTTTGTCTCCGCATATGACGCCGGATCCCGGCTCTGGGATCCAGCGGCCGGGGGCGGTGCTCTGCTTGACCTCGCTGTCTACCCGTTGACCTGGGCCTTTGGTTCGCTGGGCATCCCAACCGGTGTGACGGCGACGGGCACGGTGAACGACGACGGCGTGGACCTCCGCAACGCGCTCACTCTCACTTACGGGACGGGGGCCTTCGCCCAGCTGACAACGTCGATCACGGCGACGTATCCCAGCGCGGCAACCGTGAGCGGGAACGCAGGATGGTTGAGAACCTCGGCGCCGCTCTATAACCCTTCAGAACTGCTCATCCAGTCCGGCGGTGACAGCCGCACCGAGGTGTTCGGGCAGATCGGCGGCAACTACGTGTACCAGTTGCGGGAGGTCACCCGCTGCATTCAATCGGGCCTTACGGAAAGCCCCACGATGCCCTGGGCGGATACGCTCCTGACCATGCGTTTACTGGATGAAGTCCGCGCGCAGTTCAGCGCGGGAGCGGTGTGAGATCGGGTTGGGGATCAGTTGCCAGGCGGGCGTGGGTTTCCACGTCGAACCGCTCGACGCCGTAGCGCAGTTTCTCCCGTTCGATGCCCTCCGCGGGGAAGCCTGCGCGGGTTGCAACCCGGCACGAGGCCGGGTTGTTCACGCGGTGCCCGAGCTCGAGCCGGAACAGTCCCTCCGAGAAGGCCCATTCGCTTGCGGACGCCAGTCCGCGGGCTGCGAGGCCGGAACCACGGGCAGCGGCGGCGAGCCAGTAGGAGATCCACGCCGTTCCGTGGTTGAACTCCATATTGGTGACCCCGATGCTTCCCACGGCTTTTCCGCCTGCCTCGATCGCAAAGTGTCGTGCCGATGCGCTTTCCCGGGCGAGTTGATCCTCGATGAAGCTGCGGCACTCGTCAGGCGTCGAAAGGTTGTGGTGGCCGAACTGAAGGCGGAGATCCTCGCTGCCGGCGACGGCGCAGTGGAGCGCGCCGTCGTCGTCGGTTGTCCACTGTCGCAGAACTGCATTTGGCGCACTCACCGCTTGGGACTCAACTCCTTTGAGGGATTGTCGACTTCTTGAGGACAATAACAGCTCGTGCTTCCTCAGTATTCGGCAGCCTTTACTGGGCTTGTCCGTCCGGCGTTTCAGGATCGACTGAATCCTGCGGCTGTATCTCGTTCCCGTTGTCGTCATAGTAGGTCGTTGCTTCGACGAGGCTGACGATCCCAGCAGTAAGAAGTAGGGCGCCACCAAGAATCGGATAGATCCTCATATGCGGTTTCCTCACGGTAGCGGATGCTTACCTTAGTGTGGCGCCGAGGTTGCTGGGTGTGCCGGTTTGAGCCATGCTTCGCTGGTTCGCGTCCTCTCGATCCGGTTTTGTCAGACCCGGATGGTTGAGTAAAGGTATGGATTTCGTTGGCGGGTTGCCGAGTCTTGAGGACGCGTATTTGGACGCGGATCGTGGCTGGCGTGGCGCGTACTCTGAGGAATATCTGGATCCTGGCGGTGGTGGTGTGTTCGATGATGAGCATGCTCGGGAACGGGTGGAGGACGCTTCACCGTACGGGCTGGTCGGCTTCGTGCAGCACGCTCAGACAGGATCCGCTTCGTCGGCTTCGTCGGCTTCGTCGGGTTCGTCGGATTCGTCGGGTTCGTTGGGTTTGGCGGATACGTTGGGTTTGGCGGATACGTTGGATGCGTTGCGGGCGGCTGATCGGTTGATGTCGTGGGCTTCCGGGCAGCGTGCCCGGTTGGTGTCCCGGGTATATTCGGCCAGTGATGCGGGGAACTCGTCGTGGTCAGGCCGGGATTTGCAGTTCACCGAGGCCGTGTCGGAGACAGCTGCGCTGTTGAAGCTGTCCGAGGGTGCCGCGGCCCGTCTGGTCACCGAATCGTTGGCGTTGACCAACTCGTTGCCGGGCACACTGGAGGCCCTGGAGCAGGGCCGGCTGTGCCCGGGCAGGGCATCGGTCATTGCCGAGCAGTCCCGTACCCTCCCTGCCGAAGCGGTCCCGGGGTTTGAGGCGAAGGTCCTGGAGACCGCGGCGGAGTTGAACCGGCCCAAGCTCACCGCGAGGTGCCGGCGGTTGCGGGAGAAACTTCACCCCGAAACGATTACTGCCCGCAGGGTCAGAGCCGAGACCGAGCGGTGCGTGCTCATCGAACCGGCCCCGGATGGGATGTCCTGGCTGAGCGCGTACCTACCGGCGGAGCAGGCCCACGCCATTCACACAACCCTTGATGCCACCGCCCGCGGTTTACGAGCAGCCGATGACCCGCGGACCCTGCCCCAGCTCCGCGCCGACGTGTTCGCTGACATCCTCCTGAACGCCCCCGGCACCGTGATCACCGGACACCGCGGCGGCGGCGGAAGCGGTGTGGGCTGCGGCGTTGATCCTACCGCCGCCGTCGACGGCACTGTCGCGGGCCATCCGAACGGATCCACCGAAAGTGAGGGTCGGATTGTGGGTGCGGCCGGTGAAGGGGTGCGGGTTCCTTCTACGGCGAAGATCCTGGTCACCGTCCCGGTGTTCTCCCTGATGGGACTCACCGACGAACCGGCTGACCTGGAAGGGTACGGGCCGATCCCGGCCGAAGCCGCCAGGGAACTGGCCGGTAACGCCACCTCGTTCCTCAGGCTGCTCACCCACCCGTATACCGGGGCCGTGCTGGGTTTGGACCGAACCCGGTACCGGCCCAGCGAGGACCTACGCACCTGGGTCCGGGTGCGGGAGAAAACCTGTTCCTTCTATGGGTGTAACCGGCCGGCCAGCCGCTGCGAACTGGATCATCTGATCTCCTGGGCCGGGAATGGTGTCACTTGCCAGGACAACATGTATCCGGTCTGTCAACGGCATCACATGCTTAAGCATCAAACCGATTGGAACCCCACACCCAACCCCGACAGCGGCGGCGGTGGGCTGTCGTGGACCTCACCAGGTGGACGGACCTACACCACACCACCAGAACCACCACCAAGCGACGATGAAGTTTCACCCACCACCCGGATCCTGCAAAACCTCGCCACCACCATGCGCACGAGAGACAATGACGGTATACCCGATGACGGACCTGAACCCGAACAGAAGGAAGCCGACCGGCCGCCACCCTTCTGACACCGCCGAGCGCGCATAACGCACGACCAAGAGCACCCCTGTCGCGCCCAACAAAACGAAGCGATCAAAGCCTCCTGGCGAGTAGAAAGTTTTCCTTGCCTTCGCTCTGTCGCGCGCTCATTCGAACAGCCCTTGTGGGCGTGGCTCGTTGCAAGCGATGCTTAGAGCCACTGTGAGCCGAACGGGGGCAAGACGTGGAACTGATCGAGCATTCCGGCGGATGGAACCGCGCCGTGCGGCTCGCTGGCGGCCTTCAGGACCATGGCATCTCAGCAGCCGTGAAGCGTTACTACCTCACCGTCTTTCCGCTGGTCGTGATCGTGTCGGTAATTGTGGTCTGGATTGTCGGGGTGGTCATTTCCGGGCGCGCTGACTGGCTCTTCTTCGGGATTGGAGTGATGCTCTCCGGGCTTGCCGTAATGATCAGCGGGTTCGTGTACTCGTCGAAAAAGGTGAGCCCTCTCGTGACACCGGATGAGCCATCGATCCATTACCTGGTCAGCAAAGGAGAGTCGAAGCGCGGCCGCAGGCAGATTCACGGTTCGGTGCCTGCAGACGGAGACGAACGCATCGTGGCTCGCGGGTTGGCCATACAGATGCGGCAGGGCCACGCACTGCAACTGCTTATCGCGCCAGGATTCATATTGGCTTTCCTGCCCCAAGTCTTCAGAGCATCAGACGCACTGGGACTGCTTTACGGCCTGGTTATCGCCCTGTACGCCGCTGCGTTTGTTCTTCTGGCCCGTGAATTTCACCGGACAACAATCTTCCTGAAGTCGACGGAACCGGACGAGCCCGCCTGAACGCGGACTCAGCGACCGACGTCGTACTGCAAAGCCAACGTACCGTTCGCGAACCGCTGGGTGTCCTTGAGCTGAAGGTCCAGCCGAACATCCCGCGGGAAAAGGCTCAGACCGCCTCCAATGATCACCGGCAGCAGCAGCAAATACACCTCATCGATAAGCCCGGCACGGAAGGCATGAACGCCGAGCGTCGGCCCACCGATGCCGATGTCCGCTGACGCAGTCCGCTTCAACTTCTCCACAGCAGCAGGCTCGAACGAGCGCTCAAGCCGGGTTTTCGTCGTCGTAATGTCCTGCAGGCTGGTTGAGTAGACGATCTTGCTGGCCGCCTGCCAGATCTCGGCATACTCCATGGCGGCAGGGGAGTCGGCAACGGAAACGGGAGCTGTTTCCCACACGGTCATCAGCTCGTAGATCCGCCGTCCGTAAAGGTAGGTCCCTATCGGGCGTTCCTGTGCGTTGATGTAGGCGAGTATCTCTTCGTCCGGTTCGGCCCAGTCGAAATTGCCGTTCGCGTCGGCAATGTATCCATCCAGCGAACCGATCATGGAGTAAATCAGCTTCGCCACTACTTCAGCCATCCTTGCCGTGTGAGCCATTGTTCGCACAGGTCTGTCCATTGATCCGGACCGGACTCTTCAAGCGCGAGCCCCAGCCCGTGGGCGCCGTGAGGGAAGACGTGCAGCTCCGCGGGTACTCCCTCCCGGACCAGCGCGCGCATATAGGCGAGACTGTGCTCGACCGGCACGGCGTCGTCGTCGGCCGTATGCCAAAGGAACGACGGCGGCGTTGCTGCGGACACGTTCAGCTCCGGCGAAAGTTGGCGAAGCAGGTCCGACGACGGCGCGTTGCCGAGCAGGTTGTCGATGCTTCCCTGGTGAACGGCGTCCATGAAGGAAATGACGGGATAGCAGAGGATGGACAAATTAGGCACGGCCTCGGGCACGTCAAGCTGCGGGTCACCACAGGAGGTGGCCGTGGAGAGGGACGCCGCCAGATGCCCGCCTGCGGAAAAGCCCAGTACACCCACTCGGTTGATTTCGACCGGCAGCCCGTGCGCGCCCTCCCGGATACGGAGCATCGCTGCTTTGGCATCGGTTAGCGGGGCAGGGTGCCTGGCTGGAGCAACCTGGTAGTGAAGAACGAAAGCGTGAATACCCATCGCGGCGAGCCATTCCGCTACCGGCTCGGCTTCATGGGCGGCAGTCATTCCATACCCGCCGCCGGGAAGGACGAGGACGGCCGGAGATGGCTGCGGTGCGTCGGCCGACGCGGGAAGAACTGTCAGGTCGAGCGGGCTAGTCATGGGTTCACAGTAACGAAGCTCGCGCGCTTCAACGAGGGGTTGATGCGTGGAACTGAGGTGCGTATTTTAGTAAGGGTACTTTGTACTTTCCGGAGCATGAGGAGAAACCATGGCATCGTCGCAGACAACCACCGACCATGACGAGATCCGCAAATGGGTCGAGAGCAACGACGGCAAGCCTGCCAGCGTCAAGGGAACGGAGGGCAATGACGACGCCGGAGTCCTACGTATCGACTTCCCCGGAGGCGCAGGCGAGGACAGCCTCGAACACATCAGCTGGGATGAATGGTTTGAGAAGTTCGATGACAACAAGCTCGCTTTCCTGTACCAGGAGGAAAAGGCGAGCGGTGAATCAAGCACGTTCTTCAAGCTCGTGAACCGCTAGCGGCGGCCACCTAAAGGATCGCGCCCCGGCCCAAAGCGGACCGGGGCGCGATCCTGCTCAGGGCGTCAGTCGAAGACTTCCGAGCGGAAGTTCTGCTGCGGACGTTCCTCGACAACCTCGAACACCAGGGTTTCCGTGAAGGTTCGGCCGTGGCGGTCCGTCGTCGTTATGTCAGCGGTATGGACGCCCACCTCCAGGTCCCCGGGAAGTTCGAAACGCCACATGTGCGACATCGTCTGGGCGATGTTGTTACCCGGACGCGGCGCCGATGGTCCGTACTGGCTGCCCGCATACAGACTGAATCCCTGCGCCTCCGGGTTGCCCGACGTCGATTCGAACGCAAAGCGCGCAACCTGCAGTTGGCGGATGGCTGCGTACGGATCGGCATACTCGGCACCGGAGAGTTGGCCTTCGCCGGTGGCCGGCTGGGTGTGCGTCGCCGAGACAGGTGCACCGCCGTCAATCGAGACGCTCACCGAGGATTCCTTGGTGCCGTTCCAGATGTTGGCAGTGAGCCACGTTCCATCCGCAAGGTCCGGCGGCGTGACCATGCCGGGATCGCCGAGGTCACCAAGTGCTACCGGCGGCACAGCGTCGGTGTCGCTGTAGGGTGTGTCGGCGCGCCAATCCATGAGGGTCTGGAACCAGTCGCGGAAGTGCGGCGAATTGACGGCAAGGGCCATCTGGTCGTCGTCGCGCCCGGTCGCATGGAAGGTGTCAACGTAGGACGCGCCGTCGGTCTCCAGGGTGAGGAAGCCGGGGAGGGCGCCGTCGCGCTGGATGCCGTTGGGGACGCCGTCCAGATTGATGTCGCCGGAGTACCAGTCACCGCTCGGTGCGCCGGCAACAATGTGGTCGAACGGAATCGAACCCACGCCCACGGCTTCCTTCCACGGGCCGAACGAGGAACCCGCAGTCAGGTTCTCCAGTGAGTGGGTGTGCCCGGATAGTGAGAGCGCTTCGCGGCCCTCCAGCAGTTCGTAGAGCTTCAGGACGTCGTCGGTCTGGTGCTTCGGGCTGGTCATGTCCGCGTGCGAGACCAGCGGAATGTGAGTCGCGATGACCACGCGCTTGTCCATCGGCACGTTCTTCAGGTCCGCCTCGATCCAGCCAAGGGTCTCCTCGCCAAGCTTGCCGTTGTAGGCCGGTTTGTTCTCCGGGTCATTGCAGAACGAGTGCTTGCCGTCCTCGTTGTCCGCCGGGGTGCAGGGGTAGCGCACGTTGTCGAGGCCGATGATGTGCAGCTGGCCGACGTCGTAAGAGAAGTTCGTGGGCCCAACGTGCTGGCGGAAGGTATCGAAGGACCACTCGTCGCTGGTCGCATCGATGTCGTAGTCGTGGTTGCCCGGAACCGCGCGAATCGGCGCGCCGGCAGCGGACAGGTTCTCCTTCAGCCGCGGATACATGCCGAGGTCATCGCCCGCCACATCGCCGAGCAGCAGAAGCCCGCAGGCGTCCAGGTCCTCACGCTGGGACAGATCACGAACCAGTCCCGTCCGCGCGAAGCTGATCTCCTGGTTGGAGTACGTCTGCACGTCACCGAGGATGCCGCAGGTTACGTTCCCGGCGCTCGCCTTGTTCTTGGCGAGCGGGAAATTGATGGCCTTCGGAAGCGGACCGGTGGGCTCCAGGCCGCCGAACCGCAGGTTCTGCTCCGTGCCGTCCGGCGAATGGTGGTAGTGGAACTGTGCGAAGTTCGTCTTGTCAACCGGGGTGTCCCAGCGGGCGGGCTTGGTGATGAAGACGGTGTCGCCGTCGTCGACTGTCAGCTTGTAATGGCCCAACCTGTCAGTGAGGACAACGTCCCGGCCGTTCGAAACAGCAACCCCTTCGATGCCCTTTTCCCTAGGTTGGCGGATGCTGTCCTTATTGGCGTCGTCGAAGACGGCGCCGCGCAGCACGTTGTCCGGCTCGCCGGTTGCCGGGATGATCTGCGGACCGCCCACGTAGGCGGTGGGGTCGATGGGCGGCTCCGGCTTCTCCTTTGCCGTGGCCACCTGCAGGCTGAGGAAGGTGGCAGGAATGAGTACGACGGCGGCTGCCGCACCTGCGAGGGTGCGTTTGCCGATAGTTCGAGGCGTCATGCGGAAGTACCTTTCGCGTGAGAGTGATGTCGCGCTCCTCACGCTAGGGACGTCCGTTGGCCTCGTGTGGTCAGGCAACTGACAGTTTGGTGACGATCAGGTGAATAGGGCCTGCGTGTTTGATCGCAGGGCTCACGGACCAACTGAGAAGGGTAGTTCCTCTCCTTCGGCGAAGCTGAGAACTCCCTGTTCAGGTGTGATCGTGAACCACTGTCCCTCCTGCTCCGACGCGAAGATGATCACCCTCTGGTCGATGTCCAGCGGATCACCCCGAGGGTAGACGACGCTGACATCGGTGCAGGTTTGCGGCATGGACGCAATGCGGATCTCGTCCTGCTCTATGTCCCCCTTGAGTATCTTCTCGATGCTGACAACATGGATCTGGGCGTCGTAGCCGTAGATGCGCTGCTGTCCGTCTTCGGCGATGGGGCGCCCCACCAGCACCAGGGGCGCGTGGTCGAACAGGTCCTGCGGCGTTTCGAACAACACCCAGTCGGCACAGGCGCCGGAAACGGTCTCGCCGCTGCACCCCGATGTTCCCAGCGCAGCACCGAGCGCAATGAGCACTCCCGCGCTGACTCTCCGCATGGGTTCAGTGTGCATCGGCTCGCACTGTCCGCGATACGGCTGACCTGCCACGCTGCGGGTTTGAGGCCCAGTTGTAACCGTGTCAGAACCAGGAGATCACCACCGGCCCCGCAACCATCAGGCCGAGAAGCCCGAAGACGACGCCGGAGCCCAGGTCGATCCACCGGGTCACGCTCGCACGGCCCAGCCACCTGCTCGCCGTGTGTGCGGCAAGGGCAACGCCCACAAGGTAGATCCCGAGCGTCGCGGCCACCGTGCCGCCCATTACGACGACGACGAACAGCGCCCCCGCGCCGGGTGGCGTGAACTGAGGAAGCAGTGCCAGGAAGAAGAGGCCGGTCTTCGGATTGGTGAGGCAGCAGAGCAGCCCGGCGATGAAGCCGGACCGCGCGGCGCGGCGAACCTGCGGGCGGGTCTGGACTGCCGTCGTCGTCGTGCCGGTACTGTGTGTCGCGGCGCCGCCTGCTGGAACTGGTTCGTGCGCAGGACCCTTCGCCGAGTAGTGGACGGACACCGCGCGGTAGCCCAGATAGAGGAGGTACACGCCGCCGAGGAGGCGCAGGGTCTGGAAGGCCAGCGGTGAGTCCTCGAGGAACGCCGCTACCCCGACGGCGACAAGCGCCGCCCAGCCGAACACGCCCACCGTTGTGCCGAGTGCGGACAGCAATCCTGCCCGCCGGTCCCGGAGGGCGTTGCTGAGCGTCACCATGGTGTCCGGACCGGGCGTTAGGGCGAGGACGATGGCTACGCCGAGGAGGGCGAGGTAGCTCGAAGCGTTCATATGTCCACGATGACAGTTCGGGATACTTTCGCACTAGCAAATATTTACGGCGGACCGTCAGGCGAAACCGTACAATCGACCTATGCTGGATCCGCATCGCCTGACCATTCTTCGTTCGGTGATCGCGGCCGGCTCGGTCCATGCCGCTGCGCGCAGCCTGCACCTCGCACCGGCCACCGTCAGTCAGCACCTCCAGGGCCTGGCGCGGCAGACGGGGCTGGTGCTGTTCGAGAAGAGTGGTCGGGGAATCGAACCGACGCCGGCAGCCCGCCATCTAGCCGACGCCAGCGAGGACGCCCTCGTCAGCCTGGAACAGCTTGGGCGAACTGTGACGGATCTCCGCGAGGGAAGAGCCGAACGGATAGCGATCGCCTGCTTCGCCTCAGTTGCGCAGGCGTGGATGCCGCACGTGGTGAGGGCGCTGCATGCGGCGTCTCCCGGCGTCGTTGTTGAGATGAGCAGTAACGAACTGAATCCAGCTGGAGGACGGCAGCGGTCTGACGTCGATGTCCGCAACGAAGCCGTTGCGGGAACGGGTATACAGCAGGAGGGCTACCGGCGCCATGTGCTCGCGGAGGAGGAGTTCTGTGTGGTGCTGCCGGCTGATCATCCGCTGGCTTCCGGATCGGCTGTCACCCTCAGCGAGCTCAGCGACCAGCCCTGGATCGACCACGATATGCATGACGGCCCGACCGGCCAGATTATTGCGCGCGCATGCCAGAGCGCAGGATTCATCCCGCGCTACGTGGCCCGCCTTGATGACCATCACGCGGCGATCAGCCTGGCCGCAGCCGGGCTCGGCATCACGGTTCTTCCGAGGATGGCGATCGTGGGACTTTCGGAAGGGCTCGTGGTGCGGCCGCTCGCTGATCCTCCTGTCCATCGGCGCATTGTTGCCCACGCCCGGATGCACCCTCCGCGTGCCCGCCTGATTCAGGTGGTGCTCGATGCTCTGCGGGAGGCGGCTCACGCGTGATCGGCGTGCTCCGGGGGCTCCGATAGAAACTGCCCTTAGCGGCAGGCCTGCCGGTTCGAACCGGCAGGCGTGAACCTCCGGGCCGTTTCTGTGGATCCTCAGTGGGCGATGAATGCCGCCACACTGGGCGCGAGCGATGCGCCGATTTCCTGCTGGCTCCGCTTGTTGCCCTTGATCGCGAAGGAGTGATCGGCGTCGGGCACTGCCTGCAGCGTGGCTGTTGGGATTCTCGCGACGACGGCGTCCAGCAGTTCTGGCCGGGCGAACGCGTCATTGCGGCCCTGCAGGAACAGCATCGGAATTTCGATGCCGTACAAGTGCGCGTCGCGGATCTTTTCCGGCTTGCCCGGCGGGTGTAGAGGGTAACCGAGGTAGATAAGACCCGCAGAGGTCATCCCCTCTGCGACGGCCATCGATGCCATCCGCCCACCGAAAGACTTCCCGCACGCCCACACCGGTTGACCTTCCGAGCGGCTTGTCGCTTCCTGCATCGCCTGCCGCCACGCGGCGACCGCCTTCGGCGGACGGTCAGGGAAACGCCTGCCCTGATCGATGTACGGGAAGTTGAAGCGGAGCGTTGCAAAATTGAGCGCGTTCATCGCGTCGCTGAAACCTGTGAGGAAGGGATGGTCCATTCCCGCGCCGGCGCCGTGCGCAATGACAACAGTCGCCTTGGGCTTGCTCGGCCGGGCGTAGACTCCGGAGAACGTACTCTCTTCGGATTCCATACTGAGCTGCTCGGTGGTACTCACTCACCTATGATCTCCCACGAGCGAGCTATTCGAAGGAGATACTGCTCCCATAGGCTGAACCTTCGCTGCCCGGAAAGTGTCCGCCAGGAAACCCCTCCGGTTCATTGGCTGGTCCGCTACCGAGCAGGCTTCGGGTCAGCGCTTCGCCTTCGGACATCATCAGGTCGACCTCGGCGAGCAGATGCTCATCGGACAGTTCGGCACCGGTCGTAGCCGCGCGAAGAACGGTCCGCCGGGTCAGTTCCTTGGCAAAAGAGGCCGTGGTGCCTTCGGTCCGCTCTGCGACCTCACCAATCGCTGCAGAACTGAACTTGCCCTTCGGTGAGTAGAGGTCCAGCAGGGCTGTACGGCTTTTCCTTTCCGGCAGCGGAATTTCGACGGCGAGATCCACGCGACCGGGCCGCTGCGCGAGCGCCCGCTCAAGCATGTCCACGCGGTTGGTGGTGAGGACAAAGGCCACGTCCACGTCGCTGTCCAGCCCGTCCAGTGCGTCCAGCACCTCGAACAGCAGGGGCTGTGGGCCGTGGCCGAAGCTTCGGTCCTCCGCGATCAGGTCAACGTCCTCGAGGACCACCAGCGAGGGTGCCATAGCTCGGGCCATTTTTGCCGCCTCGGCAATGAACGCAAGTGAACCTCCTGAGAGGAGGATCGCCGTCGTACCCTTGCTTTCGCTGAGGAGGTGGCGCACTGTGTGCGTCTTTCCTGTTCCGGGCGGGCCGTAGAGGAGGATCCCGCGCTTGAGGTGCTGGCCGTACGACAGGATTGCGTCGCGATGCTCGGCGATTCCCAGCACGTGAGCGGCGACCTGCTCAAGGACACCGGCAGTCAGGACCACCTCATCAGAGCGAACGCTGGGCCGCTCGTGGAAGGTGACCCCTGCCGCCCCGGGGTGGTAGTCCGTTCTGGTGAAGGAGACCACCTGTCCCTTGATCACGCTGTGGTCCTGCAGATGCTCTCGCATTTCCTTCAGGAAGGCTGAGGCGGCGTCGCGATCGGCACCGATAACCTCCACTGTAGAACTGTTGTTGCCGAATTGTGGGTTAGCGCTGCGCTGCAGGGCAGCGAGCCGCACTCCTTCATAGGAGAAGAGCCAAATGCCGAAGCCGAGCGACTCACGGCGCGTCGTGGGTCCGGTGTCGATCGTGACGAAGTCGGGCTGACCTACCGGCACCGTGAAATGCATCAGTGAATTCTGAATGAGATCCGCGAACGAAGCATGTTGCCGCTGCTGGCCACCTCCAACGCCGATGAGCCGCCGCTCCGGGTCGCGACTGCTGATCTCATCCACCGCGATATCGACGTCGACGAACCGGTGCGCCGGGATTTCCTCGCTGACTGCCGGAAGGTCCTGGACGGGCGCTCCAAGATAATCGGAGAGGGCGTCCAGAAGGGACTCGCCTGCAGTTTTGAGCCGCGTGTGTTCAGATGCAAGATCTGCGAGGCGCTTGAAGTTGGAAAGGAAGATCCCCATCTGCTCATCCATGCCCGAAGCCTAGCAGTGAGCTACATCACCAGGGGCAAGACAGCGATCAACAGGAGCGGCACGCTCACCAGGGCCAGGAAAACGACGACGGCGGCCCGCCCTTTCCGCGTCCCGACGTTTACGGTGAGCCCGTAACCCGTTCCTTCACGCTTCGGAACCCACACGTGAGGATCGTCAACGTTGTTGTAGAGAACGCCCGCGATCCACAGCTTGTCTTCCGCCGCTTCTTCCTCGGTGGGTTCAACGCCGTCTCGCGCTGCCGTCGTGCGCGCCCAGCGCGCCGCCACCGCATAACTAGCGAAGATGGCTACCAGCACGAACATGACGAACAACCCTGCGGGCCAAGCAGCCAAGTATTCCGGGTCGTTCCACCCGCTGGCACTCAAGGCGCCTGTCAGCAGGGCAATGCCCACCGAGGTCAGGCCCAGCCCGGCGACGGTTCCCCGAATCATGCTTTCCCTGCGGTACTGCTCCCACAGGGTTGGTTGCTCTCGTGGCGGAACCATCCGGGACACCAGCGCGGATATGAACGCCATCAGTATGGTGACCCCCGCGCCGACGATAACGGAGCTGAATACGGAGCCGAACGACTTCTCTGCCCACGCGTCGGGTTGTCCGCTCGGTCCCCAATGCGTCGGGATCCGCTCAGGTAGCGAGTCATAGAGCGACGCGCCGTACCAAAAGAAACCGGCCAGGATGAGCAGCGCCACAGGAAAGGTCAGCCAGACCTTGTAGCGTCCCCTCTCCGGGCGGGACTGTGTAGCGATTCCCATGCGTCAACCCTATGTGCGGCTCCGGCTGCTCAGTGCACCGCCAGGTTGGTCACCCGCACCAGCCGCCATCCTTCCCAGCGCGGATCGCTGCAGATGTCGAACACGAGGATGGGAGAGGCCGGCCCCGTCTGTGCCCTGAACCGCCAGTACTGCATGGTCATGATGCTGCCCTGCCCCATGATGCCGGCAGGGTCCGGCTCCCACCAGCTACGCGAGCTGGACCAGCGCAACGGCTCACCGCGCACCTGCCAGATGCTGCCGCGCCAGCGCAACGCCAGCGGCTCATCCCGGGCAGTGAAACGGATGTCCGCTTCTTCATTGAGGGGCCGCGACCCCGGATCTATCTCGTCAACCTGATGCGCCGTCACTGTCCGCCGCCTTCCGCTATGCCGGACTTAAAACTAGAACAGATCTTCGATTAATGGAAGTCGAAGACAGGCCAAAAAAGAACCCGGACCGGCGAGCGGGAAAACCGCTGCCAATCCGGATTCCGGAAGTGTCGAAGAAGCGTCTAGCCTTGCTGCTCGCGACGGTTCAGTTCAAGGTTGACTTCTTCCAGCCGTGCCTCGGTTTCGGGCTCCGGAAAACCGGTCGCGTACTCGGCCTCCAGCTCGCGATGCGCGCGGCTATTGAGCACTTCCAACTCGGTATCGTCAAGGACAGTCAGATCCTCCGGGAACGGGTCCTCCGGCGAAATCTTGTGGTTGGTTTCCATAGGTCACTTTCAGGGTCAACGGGTTACTTCTCGAAGTGTAACCATGCTGACGTTCTCTGTGCGAGGAACTTTCGCAAAGGCAATGATTACTCCAAAGAGGCAAGCAACTTCTTCTCCTCCACAAGCGGCAGCGACAAAGACTTGTAGCCGTGCTCCTCGAACAAAACCGTCACAACATCGCTCTCGTAACCCATCACCACACCCTCGCCCCACTCCGGGTGCCGCACCAGGCCCTGCAGCGGGAACGGACGGCGACCGGCGTCGTCGTCGTGCCCGGCGGAGCGCCCCGCATCACAGTTATCGCACGTCCCGCACAGGTCCTCGCGCTCCTCACCGAAGTAACCGAGCAGAAATTTCCGTCGGCACCCCCGCTGCTCCGCATACTGCCGGGCCATATCCACGCGCGATCGGTCCATTTCCTGGCGCTGCTTCCGGTGATCGACGACGTCGGCAATCACCTGATCCACGTCCATCGAAGACGCAACACGGAACTTCCCATTGCGCTCGCGGACCGCACCCACCTCGAGCAACTGATTCAGCAGATCGGACAGCTTCCGCTGTGATACCCCGGTGGCCTCGCGGATTCCGGCGGAGTCCAGCGGTTCATCCGCCGCGCGCAGTGTCGCGAACAGCGCGCGCAGCCCCTCCTCATCGACACCCTTCGCTGCGAAATACCGCCGGATTCCCAGATCCTCGGGACGGTAGTGAAGTACGACGACGGCCGGCTCACCATCGCGCCCGGCCCGCCCGATCTCCTGGTAGTAGCTGTCCAACGAATCGGGGATGTCAGCGTGCACCACGAACCGTACGTCCGGCTTGTCGATCCCCATGCCGAACGCCGTCGTCGCGACAACCACGTCCAGCCCGCCCCGATGGAATGCCTCGTGCAGCGCGTTCCGCTCCGACTTCTTCCGCCCGGAATGGTACGCATCCGCACGTAATCCCGCTTCCTGAAGCTCCTGCGCATACTCCTCGGTCTCCTTGCGGGTTGCCGTGTAGAGCAGCCCCTGGCCGTCGAGGATGCGGACCTGATCCAGCACCGCCCGGCGCTTGTCCCGTTCCGATTCATGCTGTTCCACGCTGAGGTGAAGGTTGGGCCGGTCAAAACCTTCGGCAACGACGACGGCGCCCCCCAGCCGCAGCCGCTCCACGATTTCCTGCCGCACGGGCGGCGACGCGGTCGCCGTCAGCGCAATGACGGGCCGCTTCAGCTGCAACACCCGCGCGCCGAGTTGCAGGTATTCGGGACGGAAATCGTGGCCCCAGGTTGATACGCAGTGTGCTTCGTCGATGACGAGCACGGATATGTCCAGCGGGCCAAGCCGCTCCGCAACGTCATCCCGGGCCAGCTGCTCGGGTGCGAGGAACAGGAACTTGGCGCGGCGCTCTTCGTCGTCGTCCTCGGCGGCTGCCCACGCCTCGTCGATTTCTGTCTCGGTCGCTGCGGAATTCAGCACGTACGCGCGCGTGTCGCCCAGCGCCTCGTTGATCGCTTCAACCTGATCGCGCTGCAGCGAAATCAACGGCGAGATGACGACGGCGACACCCGGCCGGGACATCGCCGTCACCTGGTAGATGGCGGACTTCCCGTAACCTGTCGGCAGGACGCAGAGGAGGTTCCTGCCGTCGTCGGCCGCGGTTAGTGCCTTCCGCTGACCGGGCAGCAGGGTGTCCCAGCCAAAGAGCGAGCGCGCTGTATCAGCGAGTGTCTTTCTCATTCGGCGGCCGCTGTGATCAGGGCGAGCAGCGCGGAGTACAGCACCAGTCCGGCGAGGAACCACGGGAAGCTTGATCCGCGATTGGACGGCAGCTCCTCCTTGAACACATTCAGGAGCACGGAGCCTCCCAAAAGTGCGGTCAGGATGGCGACCACTACTGTGCTTGTCGGCGCGAAGAGGGCCGAGAGCGCCCACCCGAGGATCAGCGCGCCGGCTAGGACCAGCCGCCCGCTGGTCCTGAACCTGCGCGGATAGTGCTCCTCCAGGTGGCGGTCGGTGAGCACGAAGTGCAGGCCCATCGCGATGCTGAACAGGATGGCAAAGAGGACGCCGGTTTCCAGGCGAAGCGTCATCGTGTAAGTGATGAGCGCGTTGTAGATTGCGAAAGCGCCGACGTGCAACCAGTAGACGCCACCCGACTCGCCGCTGTCCCGGGTGCGCCGCCGCGTGGCCAGCCGGTCCAGCCCGTAGAACGCGGTGAACCCGGTGAGAGCGACAACGAAAATGCCGAGGTCAAACAGCGGCGTTACCTCGATCGTGTCCTCGAGCAGTTCGCCGATCGCTTCGTTCCCTTCGGCGATCTCAGGCAGGAGGTGCAGGAAGACGTACGCAACTGCGAGCCCGCCGGCGAAGGAGCCCGTGACGTGCTCCGGCACAAGCGGCAGCTTGCGGATCCGAAGCGCCGCCAGATGCAGCCCCGCGAGCACAAGGGCGATGATTAACGAGCCAGCAATCGCCAACGCCATGGAGCTACTCCTCGCTGAAAAGATCGACCGAAATCCTGTGCATAAGCCTGCTTGGTTTCATCGATTCGGCGCTAGGTCGGTTCGCTTCCGGCCGGTGGAAGATCGGGGTTCAATGGTTCGAGCCGAGGATCCTCCGCAGTCCACACCTGCAGGACCGCCCAGGCAACCGCGGCGATTGGCACCGAAAGCACTGCGCCGATGATCCCCGCGAGGATGGTCCCTGCTGTCAGCGCGAGCAAGATCACCAGAGCGTGCAACCGCAGGGACTTGCCCATCACCACCGGCTGCAGCAGGTCGCCTTCCAGTTGATTGACGACGACGACGACCCCCACCACGATCAACGCGACGATCGGCCCGTTGGCAACCAGCGCCACGAGTGCGGCAAGGACCCCGGCCAGTGTTGCGCCGACAAGCGGGATGAATGCGCCGATGAACACGATCATCGCGAGCGGAAGGGCAAGGGGCACCTGCAGGATCAGCAGCGCAATTCCGATGGCCACGGCGTCCACCAGCGCAACGATCGCGGTGCCGCGGACGTAACCGCCGAGAACTTCGAGGGTGCGAGCTCCGGAGCGGCGCAGCTTCTGCTCGCGCTCACCGCTGAATGGCCGAAGGAAGAACTCCCAGATCTTCTTGCCGTCCTTGAGGAAGAAGAACAGGATCACGATCATCAGCGTGGCACCGGTGAGGAACTCGGCCACGACCGAGACACCGGAGATCGCGCCCGAGCGAAATTGGGCGCTGGTGGCGAAGTCGATGACGACGGTGCGCGCCTGCTCGAGTTGCTCGGGGGTGATGGGGAACGGGCCGCTGGTAAGGAAGGCTTGCAGCTCATCGAGGCCCTCGGTGGCGGCGGTGACGAGCTCGTCTGCCTGGCTTCGCACGGAGAGCACGATGATCGTAATGAGTGTGCCGAGCAGAATCAGCAACGCGAGGAATGCGATGGCTGTGGCAAGTGCTCCGGGGACGCCCCGCCGTCGTAACAGGTTTACGAAGGGGCCGATCGCGGCCGACAGAATGAGGGCGATAATCACGGGTATCACCAGCAGACGGATCTGCAGCAGACCGTAAACCGCCACCACTACAAGAGTGAGGATCAGGAGGATCTGGGCTGCGCGGGACGCCGTGCGCCCGAGGCTGTCCTTCCAGGTGCTGGATCGAGCGGGCTTCAAGTGCGGCTCAGTCATAAGGTTCCTCCCCTTGCGGTCTGCCCGGACTAAATACTAAGCATACTTTGCATTCCGGGAGGGGTAAGGGCTCAGCTCCGCGTGACGGCGGCAGCGCGCTTCAATTCCTCCTTCTCTGCCTCTAACTTTTCCCCGTAGCGGAACACCGCGGCCAGTGCGAGTAGCGCTAGGCCAACCCAGATCGGCCAGAGCTGGACGTCGAAGTGGATACCGGGGGCTACGCCGAGCGGTCCGGTGGAACCAGTGGTCGGGAGAACGTCAGTGTTGCTTTTCCAGGAGGTGAACTTCAGCGTTTGCTCCGAGGCGCGAGTGTAGGCAATAAGGAGACAGACCTGTGATGCGATCCCCCCAACAATGACGGAGATTCCGGCTTTCCGCAGTGCCTGGGTGAGTGCGGGCTTGAAGGATGCTGCCCGATAGAACTGTGCAGCAAACCGGTAGACGGCATAGGCCACAAGCATCGTTGTGGCGCCCTGAAGCGCGTATCCCGCAGCCAATAGGATCCGCACATCCCACAGCAGCCCGGCGACCGTGACCTCGGCGGATGTAAAACCTCCTGAAACCACCCGGGCTGGAGGCCCCTCCGTTATCACTGTTCCCTCGGGCAGCTGTGGCCAGAAGGGCACGACAGGGAGTTCGATGTCGATTGATCCGAAGAGGAGCGCACCCGTTACCTGGAAGAGAGTACCGAGCGCCGTCCCGACCAGCATAAGAATGCTGACAATGTGTGCAGCGTTGATGGCCCGTGATTTCGTGGATGTCTGAGTATTGCTGGCGTGCACTGATCCCCCTGGGTGCGGCTGTATCGCTTGGCGCGGCCGGGGCCCTTGGCGCGGCGCTCTTTGGCCAGCGTTTCGATCCACCCTATACTCGCGATTCTTCGCGCAGGCATGAAGCGTGTTGAGCTCGGCCAACCGCGGCCTCCGGGTAAGGGGTATGTGCTGTCAGGATCTGACTGCACTGCAGGCAACGCATGCGGTGCAGTCGTTGCTGTCACTTCCGGGGGCAGGGTATGGCTCCGGAACTGCTCCACCAGTCGCGGATAGTGTGGTTAGGAGCGCAGCTACGACGACGTTGGGGGAAACGCAACATGGCATCGAATGAAGATTCTGTCTGGACCGATACGCCCGTGAAGTCCGAAGGAAAAGCCGACGGCGGCGCGCACAAGGACTCCGCACGAGTGTCAGCGCGCAAATCCGCACGGCGTGCCGGCCGTGCTGTGGTGGTGACCGCCGCCGTCGTCGGCGTTTTGTACTGGGTGGGATCGACGTCGAGCGCCGGTGGATGCGCGGGCGGAGTCGATGCAGGCGCCGGTTTTGTTGACGCGAACGGCAACGCGATTGCCGGGGTCCCGCCCTGCATCTCCATCACGACCTTGCCGCTCGTCACGGTCGTGCTGCTGATCGCCGCCCTTCCTGTGTTGTTCACGCTGTGGGTCAGTGCGCGTGAGCGGTCCGCGCGTTCGGTCCGTGTGGCGGGATTGGCCACCGCGCTCGCCATCATCGCAGTTGCGCTGGTTCACCTCGTCCCCATTTACGCGTACTACGCGACCGATCCGATTAGCACATGGTTCGAGACCGGCCACCTGCAATCTCCGCCGGCATGGATCGGCGCGCAGGTGGAGATTTCCCCGATGGAGTGACCGCTCAGTAGTCAGTCCGATTCTCCAGGGACGCCCACGCTTCGAACGGGGCTGCGCTCGCCGAGTCCGGAAGCGTAATCTGCCGCACCGGCATGGACCTCTCCTCGACAGGTGCTTCGAGGAACTCGTAGAACAGCGCGTCATCGAAACCCGCGCGCGCGGCGTCGTGCCGGTCCGCCGCAAAGACGATGCCATCGACACGAGCCCACAGCGCGGCCGCGAGACAGAGCGGGCAGGGCTCGCAGCTCGTGTAGAGCATGCAGCCGGTCAGATCGAATGTCCGTAGGGATGAGCACGCGTTGCGGATCGCCATCACTTCGGCGTGGGCCGTGGGGTCGTTGTGTGCGGTGACCCGGTTGGTGCCCTCGAAGGTGCGCCCACTGTCCGTCACGATCAGCGCACCGAAGGGGCCGCCGTCGTCGTGCACGTTTTCGGTCGCGAGCTGGACTGCCCGCACAAGGAATTGCTCCTCAAAAGCGCTCATGGTCCGAACCTTACACCCGCCGCAAACACTGTAAGTAGCGTGTTGACCTTGACGCAACGTCAACTTGTACGGTGGTGAAAGCACGTGAGGAGGAAGGGATGGACTGGTCAATACAGGAAGTGTCGCGGCTGGCGGGAACCACCAGCCGCACGCTACGGCACTACGACAGGGTGGGCCTGCTGCCGCCTTCGCGGGTGGGCAGCAACGGCTACCGCTATTACGACGACGACGCCCTCGTCCGCCTGCAGCGCATCCTGCTGCTTCGCGACCTGGGGCTCGGACTTCCCGCCATCGAGGAAGCCCTCGGCCGGAACGCTGAACCGACCCGTGCGCTGCGGAAGCACCTTGAGTGGCTGAGGCAGGAACAGGACCGGCTGGCGCGGCAGATCGCGTCAGTCTCGCAGACCATCGAACGATTGGAAGGAGGTGAAAAGCTCATGGCGGAAAACATGTTCGACGGCTTCGACCACACCCAGTACAAGGAAGAGGTCGAGGAACGTTGGGGCAAGGAAGCGTACGCGGCGGGAGACCGCTGGTGGACCGGAATGTCCGACGCCGAACGGGCGGAGTGGAAGGACCACACCGCACGTCTCGGCGCGGACTGGACCGCGGCCGCGCAGCAGGGCAATGCTCCCGGCAGCGACGAAGCGCAGGACCTGGCACGCCGGCACTACGAGTGGCTGTCCGGTGTTCCCGGACTGCCGACGTCGGGTGCTGGTGCGGGCAAGCCCTCGAAGGAGTACTTCGTGGGCCTCGGCGAAATGTACGTCGCGGACGACCGCTTCGGCGCGAACTACGGCGGCAGGGCAGGCGCGGAGTTCGTAAGGGATGCGATGAAGGTCTTCGCTGACCGAAACCTCTAGGACGAGAACGACGACGGCGGCACCCGGGGTGGGTGTTGCCGTCGTCGTGCTTCCTGAAGGAACGTAGGGTTTTGGGTATGAGCATTTCCGCTAGAGGCGACCGCGCGTGGTCGGATGAGGCAATCCGGCGCATCGAGGCCGAGGGCAACCGGTCCGCCGATACTCACCTGTTGGCCGTGCCTGTGCCCCAGGAGTGGGGCGTTGACGTCTACCTAAAGGACGAATCGACTCACCGTACCGGGAGCCTGAAGCACCGGTTGGCGCGCTCACTCTTCCTGTTCGGGCTGGTGAACGGCTGGATCCGGAAGGACACCACAATAGTCGAGGCGTCCAGTGGTTCCACGGCGGTGTCCGAAGCGTACTTTGCGCAGTTGCTGAACCTCCCGTTCGTCGCCGTGATGACGCACTCCACGAGCCTCGAGAAGATCGCCCTGATCGAGCAGTACGGTGGAACATGCCACTTCGTCGATGACGCCTCCGAGGTCTATGAGGCCGCCGAGCGCATCGCCGCAGAGACCGGCGGCCATTACATGGACCAGTTCACCTACGCTGAGCGGGCCACGGACTGGCGCGGCAACAACAACATCGCCGAGTCGATCTTCCGGCAGATGGAGCACGAACGCTTCCCGCTCCCGGACTGGGTTGTGGTCGGAGCGGGTACGGGCGGAACCAGCGCAACCATCGGCAGGTACATCCGGTACAACCGCCACCCAACCCGTCTCGCCGTCGTCGACCCCGAAAATTCAGCCTTCTACCCGATGTGGGCCAACCCCCGCGAGACGGCCGTCGGGAAGCCGTCCCGCATCGAGGGGATCGGCCGTCCGCGGCCCGAGCCGAGCTTCATCCCCGCCGTCATCGACACCATGATCCAGGTGCCGGACGCGGCCTCAGTTGCAGCCTCACGGCACCTGACCGCATTGACCGGAATCTCGGCGGGCCCCTCGACGGGTACAAACCTGTGGGGCGTGTGGCAGTTGGCCGCCCGGATGCGCGAAGAGGGGCGGCAGGGGAGCATTGTCTCCATCCTGTGCGATTCCGGCGAGCGGTATGCGTGCTCCTATAACGACGACGGCTGGCTGGCTGAGCGCGGCCTCGATCCGTCGCCTGCGCTCGCCGTCCTTGAGGAGTTCTTCGAGGCCGGGGTGTGGCGGGAGTCCTAGAAAGCGTGCAGCAACGTCGCCGGTTCAGGGACGTCCTGGTCTTCGCCGTTCCGGTTGCGCAGGACCAGATCCACCTGTTGGGGCAGGAGCAACTCGTCCAGAACAAGGTGCACGGCGCCAAGGACTCCGGCGCCGGTGCCCAGCGAGCTCGCCCTGACATCGAGGTTAGCGGTGACCAGTGGGAGGCAGAGCTGGAAGAGTTCCGCCTGAACAGCTGCGACCAGTGGAGGCGATGCAGCCAGGCTGCCACCCAAAACCACTTCCTCCGGGTTCAGGAAGTTCACTATCGAGGAGAGCGCCCTGCCGATCTGGACCCCTGCCTCACGCAACGCCTCAGTGGCAACGGTGTCCCCAGCGTGGCCCAACGTTATGACGTCCCCGGCGTTCTTGACGTCGTAGCCCGCTTCTTGAAGTGCAGCCGTGAGGGCGCGGCCGCTGGCTGCCGATTCGAGGCACGGGTAGGCGGCGCAACTGCAGCTGATCTTTGATGCACCCGCAATAAGGTTGTGGCTGATCTCGCCTGCGGCGCCGCCCCCGCCGCGGTAGAGCTGTCCTTCGGCGATGATGCCGCAGCCGATGCGCGTACCCAGTTTAAGCGCGAGAAGATGCTGCGTTTCTGTTCCTGACGACGCGAATTCGCCAAGGGCGACGAGGTTCGCATCGTTCTCAACAAAGACCGGCACTGATGTGTGCTGGGCGAGGAGCTGTGGGAGGTTCGCGTTGTGCCACGCGGGCATGGTTGCCGGACGCACGGTCCTGCCCGTTGAACGTTCGATGGGCGCAGGTATGCCGATAGCGATCCCACGAAGGTCCTGCGGTCCCCGCCCCAAATTCTCAATGGCTGTCAAGAACTGCGCCCACAGCCATTGAGCGGTGGCGGCCGGTCCCATGGACGTATCGACAGCTGACTCACTGCTGGCCACGATTTGCCCGCTGAAATCGGCGATCGCGATTGAGGCATGGTTCGCGCCAAGGTCGGCAACTGCAACCAGCCCAAATGTCCCCGCAACCTTCAGCTCCCGTGCCCGGCGTCCGCCCCGGGACGCCTCGTTGTCGCCCGATTCCTCGAGGAGGCCTGCGTCCAGGAGGCTATCGACGCGCAAGGACACGGTTGAAGGGGCCAGTCCCGTGATTCGTGCCAGGGCAGAACGGGAGGCGGCATTGCCATTCCGGACCAGTTGAAAGATATCCCCGGCAGTTGCGCTGCCGCTGTCGCCCCAGGTTCTCAGGTTTCGCATATAAGAGACTGTACTCCGAAAATCAAACAAAGTCGTCGGGAATCGAAGAAAGAACTTTGCACGGCCAACAAATTGGACGGCAAGCTAGTACTCCTGAGCAGCCGCCCTTCGAGGTACGCTGAAAGACTGGGACATTAGAGGCAGGAGTGGGGATGTCAACGGGCGAAGACAGCCTGGCCGGCGAAGCCGCTGACGCCGCCGAGGAGGTCTCGGACACCAAGGCGCTCGACGTCGTCGCACGCTTTGGATTCGCCGTCCTTGCGCTGGTTCATGTCCTCATCGGCGTTATAGCGCTGCAGATCGCTTTCGGCGGTGATGGTGAAGCCGAACCGACGGGCGCGCTGGAACAGCTCGCCAGCGGAACTGCAGGACCGTGGACCATGGGCATTTGCGCGATCGGTTGCCTGGGTCTCGCCATCTGGCAGCTCAGCGAAGCAACCCTTCGTGCCCGCCACCTGCCCACCGGGCAGCAGCTATCCAAAACCATTTCGTCCGGATCGCTCAGCATTATCTACGGCAGCGTGGCGTTTACGTTTGCGCGCTTCAGTTTCGGCATCGGCACCGATTCGAGTGAGTCCACCCAGGATTTCACGGCTGCGTATATGGGATCGGCGCTGGGCAACCTCGTGATCATCGCGGTGGGCGGAACAGTGTTCGGCATCGGCGTCTACTTCGTCTTCAAGGGGCTGCTGCGTAAGTTCCGGCCGGAGCTGCGCCACTTCGAGGACACCCGGCGGGGCGCGCTGATCGAGGTGCTCGGTGTTATCGGACACGTGGCGAAGGGTGCCTCCCTTATCTTGGTGGGCATCCTCTTCGTTGCGGCCGTCATCACGCACGACGCCCAGCGCTCCACCGGACTCGATGGAAGCTTGAAGGCGCTCACGGAACACCCGTTCGGTGTCCCGCTCCTCATTGCGATCGCCGTCGGACTCATCTGCTACGGCATCTTCGCGCTGATTCGTGCCAAGTTTGGGCGAATGTAGCTGCAGATTCCCGAGGGGCATGACCGCTTCACCGGAAACAACCTCGAACGCGGCGAGCACGTGGGGCTGATTCCGCTGACTGACGTCTTGGCTTCCGGTGACGAACTCCGGTTGAATCTGCCCGCGCTGTCGTGGGCCGTCGTCGAAATCGAGACCCGGAACATCTGAACCCAGCTACAACCATTTCACCAATACCAGCGGGTTCAACACTCCGGATGAGCACATGTTCACCGTCCTCGCTGACCTCGTATCCAGTGCTGCCCAGGATGGAGCCGAAGTCGTCATACTCCACCCATAGACGAACGGTAGGTGCATCCAGGCCTGCCAAGGTGAGATCGACATCGGTGAGGAACTGTCGAAGTAGCTCAACATCGCCTTTGGCGACATGTTTATATGCGAAGGCTTCCTTTACCGGTTCAGAACTCACTGACCTACCCGGCCGTCGATGCATTCGCGCAACAAGTCGGCGTGCCCGCAGTGCCTGGCATATTCCTCGACCCTGTGGATCAGCAACTCCCTGACGGCAATCCTGTCCTTCCCAACCCGCTCGCCCGGATCAGGGTGCCCGGCCAGCAGGGCGTCAGTTGCTTCCTGCTCGCGGGCGAGGTCGGTGTACGCGGTGTCGACTACCGACTGGTCGGGGATCGCGCCGTCAAAGTCGGCACCGCGCTTGCCGTACAGTTTCGGCAGCGGATCGCCGGAGGTGACCCAGTTGCGCCAGTCGCGTTCCACTTCGGCGAGATGGCGGAGCAGGCCGAGAAGGGACATGGTGGACGGCTGCACGGAGCGGCGAGCGAGCTGTTCCGCGTTCAACCCCTCGCACTTCATTCGCAGGGTCATCCGGTAGTCCGAGAGATAGTCCTGCAGGGTTTCCAGTTCGCCGTCGGGGCTGACGCCGTCGGTGTTGCGGGGGTCCTCATCCGGGTTCACCCACATATCCGGGTAGACGGTCGCCTTGGTCCATCGACTGACTTCGTTACTCACCCTGAACATCCTTACCCACCGATTGCATTCGCGCTAGCCTATGCGCGGGCCAGATACTCTTGTGCCATGCGTAATTCTGGGGGAAATTCACGTCAGCGGTTGGCCGGTGCTGCAGCATTGGCGACGACGGCGCTGCTGCTTAGCTCATGCGGAATGGGCGGCGCCTTCTCGGAGGCCCTGAGCGAGGAACCACAGGAGGTCGTTGCGAGCCCGCGGCAGTCATCGCCTCCGCCGCTGGATCTGGGGCTGGATCCCGCGGACGTCATTCAGCAGGGCAAAGGCGATTCCTCGACCATGGGAACCATAGGGTGGCCCGGGACGGAACTGCCGGTGGGCGAGTACAAGGTTTACGCGCAGTGCCGGGGAACCGAGAGCCTTACGTTCTCCCGCGCCTCGAACGCAGGTAACGAAAGCATGTCCACTCTCACGTGTGGCGGGCCAACCTGGTTCAGCGTTTCAGTGCCGGAGCCGGGCTACTTCGTCTCCTTCAGCGGTAAAACGAATCCCGACATCGAGTACGTCTTCGCCGTGACTAACCCCTGATCGGCCTCATAGCAGCGCGACCCCCGCCTCATCGGCACGCGTGGAAAGCACGCAGAACTCATTCCCCTCGGGATCCTGCAACACAGCCCAGCCCTTATCTCCGTCACGCAAGTCATTGACAATCGTCGCCCTGAGCCCGAGCAGCCGCTCCACCTCCTCATCACGGCTCCGGTCCACGGGCCGGAGGCAGATGTGCATCCGGTTCTTGACAGTCTTCGCCTCGGGCACTTTGAGGAAGAGGAGCCAACGGCCCGCTGGCCCGCGTAGTCCCGCTTCCTCCTCGGTGTTTTCCTCATCCGCCTCGAAATCGTCCAGAACCTGATCCCACCAGGCCACTTGCGACAGGGGATCATGTGCGTCTATGCAGAAATTAGCTGTTCGAGATGCCATAACCAGACCTTGGCACGCGCCGCCGACATTTCCAAGGGTCCATTCACGGTAGGTGCTGCAGATCGCCCGATGCCCGCGGGTTCGGCATCCGGGTCCGGCGCAACGGGACGGTGAGGACGGCCAGGCTCGCTATCACCAGCCCCACGCCCACCCAGCCTGCCGCGGGCAGCCGTTCACCCACAATGACGACGGCGAGCAGTGCCGCCACCACCGGCTCCCCCAGTGAGAGGGTGGTCGCCGTGCTTGCAGTGACGCGCGCAAGTCCCAGCCCGAAGAGCACGTACCCGAGGAACATCGGCACGATGGCCATGTACGCGCCAACCGCGACGTTCGTCCAGGACGCAAGCAACGGCCCACCGGTTGCCAGGAGGACCGGCATCAGCAGGAGGCCACCGAGCCCGAAGATCGCTCCCATCGCAGCCCGCGACGGCACACCGCCCTGCATGGTCCTATGCGCGGCCCACGAATACAGCGCATAGGTCACCCCGGCAAGCAGACCGAGCAGAATCCCGACGGCGGTGCTCCCGCCGTCCTGCGCTTCGCCGCCCGGTTCCGTGGCGGACAGCAGGACCACACCCGCTAGCCCGACGGCGGCACCCAGCATCCAGCGCCGCGTGAGCCGGTGCCGGTCGACAACCCGCTCGATGACCGCAGAGGCGAGAGGTGCTGAGCCGATCGAGACAACTGTCCCCACAGCCACTCCGGCCAGACGCATGGAACTGTAGAACGCGAGCGGGTAGACAGCGACCGAGAGGGCGCCGACCAGGATCGACGGCCACCGTCGTCGTAATTCGAAGCGGGCATGTGCCAGGGCAGGGGCTGCAATTGCCGCCTGCAGCAGGCCGCCGATTCCCATGGCGGCGGCGCCGATAGCGAGGGGTCCGACGTCGGACGCGAAGGTAGCCACCGTGCCCGTGGTCCCCCACAGCGCCGAGGCAGCCAGCACGAACAGTGCGCCGATACCGGCGCCGGAGTGCCGGCTCACGCTGGGGTTGAAACGTTCACGGTGCGCATGGTGCAAGCCTATCGACGAGCCTGAGCCCAAACGCGCCGACAATGTGCAGGATTCGCGGAAAGACCCCACGATCGTGGCAATAATCGGCGCGTTTGCGGAAGGCCGGGACGCTAGCCGCCCAGGTTCGTTGGCTCACCTTCGTTGGCTCACCGCAAACGGGGCTGGGCTGATGATACCGATCCTGCAGGGAGGCCGCGGATCCGTTGATCAGGTGCAACCGGGCCGTCTCAGCGCTGCGAAGCGTCCCAGATCCCCAGCCGCCCGCACATCCCGAACGCCCGCGGTTCCGGACGTGGAACAGCACGGACGACGGCGGCATCGCCCAGGTGCGACGCGTCGCCGTCACCAAGGGCGGCCAACTGCGAACGCGTGGCCTCCACGTCCGCCAACACAGTCTCACTCCACAGCCGCGACCACTCCTCCACACGCGGCTGAACCAGCGCGGCCGCAGCGGTGTAGAAGTCCTCCAACGGCCTCCGGTCTCCCGCGGAAAGCGCGGACAGCAGCTCTGAGTACCCCTCAATCGCAAGATCACGACGACGCCGGGCCGCTGCAGCCCGCTCGGCCTCCGACCCGTCGGGAAGGGTAGCCGCAGCACGGTACCGCTCCGGATCCGACACGACTGAAAGCGGGAACGTCATCACCGCATCCCCGGCTTCAGGCAGCCCGGAGTTCTGCATCACCGTAAGGATGTGCAGGTCGCCGGAGTTGATCAGCCGGTGCACCGTGCCCGGACTGAACCACAGCACCGAACCGGCCGAAAGCACATCCCGCGCATAACCGGCCGAGGACAGCGTATGCACCTCACCCGATCCGCCGACCACCACGTACCCCTCGTTGGACACCGTATGCAGGTGCGGTGTGCCGCCGTGGTGCCCGTCGTCGGTCTCCCACTCGTACACGCGCAGGTCGCTGATCCCCACCGAACCAGGGAAAAGAGGCACGGAACTCACAGTGAGGCCGCCTTCGCGATCCGCTCGACGTCGTCCCGCCCACAGATCCGGTCCACGAACACGTACCGGTGCTGCAACCGCAACGTTTCCCCGGGCGCCAGGGAAATTTCCTCATCAAACGAAGGTGAGGGCGCCAAAGCCGCGAACGGCTCGCTGCGGACGAACCACTTCAGCGGAACCGACGACGACGACGTCCCCGCCATCGCCACGATAGTGGCACCGCCGTCGAGCTCGTCATGCTCGCCTGCCAGCGCAATCCACGGGGTGGAAGCGCCCATCATGTCCTCGCCCTCGGCGCCGTCCGGCCCCAGAATGGAGCACCCGGTCCAGCTGCGCGGCCCGCGCCAGAAGAGGCCGGTGTAGCCGGCGTTCGGCCGGCCGTGGGTGGTCGGGCTCCCGAGGTCGAGCGAGCGGCCGGAAACGTTGGTGAGCTCGGTGGAGAAGTCCAACTGCCAGGACTGCTCCTGCACATCAACGCCGGAGAAGACCGTTGAGCGCTCCTCGGAAAGCCAGCGCTCGCCCGCGGAGTTGCGCCAGGTCAGGGTTTCGCCAAGAGTGACCCGGCCCGGAGCGGCAAGCGCAGCGGTGAACTGCTCGTGCTCGATGGACCCGAGGTTGTCCCGCCACTGGTAATCCGTTTCCGGTGAGAACGTCGGCCCGCCCCAGAAGTTCTGCCCGGAAACGTGCGACCACGTCATCTGCAGACCCTTGTGCCAGCGGTGATCCCACGGCCGGAACCCGGTCAGCGGCGCACCGCTCAGCGTACGCAACGGATGCAGGTACGGCTTCGGGGCCTCGGAACGGGTTGCGGCGGGAAGAAACACGTAGGTCGCCAGGTCAACGGGGCCGCAGGAGATCACGAGCTCGTTATTGGCGGGCCGCCGGACGGACAGCTCAGACATCAGCGGACTCCTTCGATCGAACACCGTTCATGGACCAGTAGAACGGATTATCCGGTGTGAGTTCGCTACGACGCACGCGCCGACCGGTGAACGCCGACTGGTACAACCCCGCCACCAGCTCAAGCACCCTCCGCCCGTCATGCCCCGAGGCTGCCGGGCGCTCGCCGCGTTCGAGCGAACCGACAAGCTCCTCCAATTGCACGGCGTGCGAACTCGCGAGGTTCTGCGTCGGCGCCCATGCGGAGGCCACGGCCGCGTCGACGTGCGGTGCCGGCGTCCATTTCCAGTGCGAATTGTCATACCCGTAGAGGTGCTCAACCTCCACGGTGGCGTCGGCGAAGTCGAAGCGCAGGTAGCTCGTTTCCCGCGGCGAGAGCACACTGTTCACGATGGACACGATGGCGCCGCTCTCGAAGGTCACGTGCGCAAAGGACACGTCTTCGGTCTCAACGCTATGGTGCAACGTTGCCATGGTGGCGCTGATCTCGGTCCAGTCGCCCAGCAGCGAGAGCAGCAGATCCATCTGGTGAATGCCGTGGCCCATCGCCGGTCCACCACCTTCGGTCTCCCACTTGCCGCGCCACTCGACGTCGTAATAGGCGGTATCGCGGTACCAGAGCGTGTGGCAGATACCCACCAGCGGCGCCCCCAATTCACCCGCAGCGATCTGGGCCCGGAGCTGCTGCGCCGCAGAGCCGAATCGGTGTTGGAAGACGTAGGACGCGTATGGCCCGCCGGACCCCTCATGTTCGACGATGGCGTCATATTCAGCCAGGGACAGAGTCGGCGGTTTCTCACACCAGACCGAGGCACCGGCGTCGAGCGAGCGGATGACGGCGTCGGCGTGGGACCCAGGGGGAGTGCACACCACCACGAGATCCGGCCGCACCTCCGCCAGCATGTCGGCCACAGAGGAGTACGACGACGGCGCGCCCCACTCAGCCGCGACCTCGGCGGCCCGCGAGGCGTCCATGTCCACGATCGCCGCAATTTCGACCCGGTTCCCAAGGCCCCGCAAGCCGGGCAGATGCTGCCCCTGCGCGATCCCTCCGGCTCCGACGACGGCGACGCGGATGGGTTTGGAACGATCTGCCACTGGGGAATCCTCTTCTTTGAGTTAGATGCTGCTCAGGGTCTTGCTGGGTTCGTAGGTGTGAGTCTGCGCGGTGCTGCGGACGGCGGCGCGGATGTCGGTGAGGGTTGCATTGGAACCGAGTGCGCCGTCGGCCCGTGCCTGAACCAGCACGTTCCCGAGTGCGGTTGCTTCAACGGGTCCGGCGGCCACCGGCAGCCCACTTGCATCAGCGGTGAGCTGGCACAGCAGCCGGTTCTGCGAACCGCCACCGACAATATGCACCACGTCGGTCGCCCGCCCACTCAGCTCGGCTGCCTGCGCGAGGGTGCGGGCGTACACCTGGGCGAGGCTGTCCAGGATGCAGCGTACGACGGCGGCGGGAGACTCCAGCGCGGCGCCCGCTGCGTCGCGAATGCGGTGCGGCATGTCGTCCGGGGCGATGAAGTCGTCGGAGTCGGCGTCGATCAGGGGCCCGCCGGCGGGTAGTGCGGAAGCTTCTGCGAGGACCTCTTCGAGGGTCACCGCAGAGCCCCATTCCCGGAGGCACTCCTGCAAGAGCCACAGCCCACCGCAGTTGCGCAGGTAGCGGATGGTCCCGTCAACGCCTCGCTCGTTGGTGAAGTTCGCCTGCCGGCTCGCTTCGGTACGGATCGGTTCAGACAGTTCGACGCCCACCAAGGACCAGGTGCCGGAAGAGATGTAGGCAAAACGTGCGTCAGCCGCCGGAACTGCCGCAACCGCCGACGCCGTGTCGTGCGACCCGACGGCTACCACCCTCGTGTCCGCCGGAAGGCCGGTCTTCCCGGCGATCGCCGGGAGCAGGGTTCCGAGGGCTTCGCCGGGTTGGATCAGTTCGGGGAAGATGTCCTGCGGGATGTCCAGGGCGTCGAACAGCCCGGCGGCAAAGCGGCCCGTGGCAGCGTCCAGCACCCCGGTGGTCGATGCGTTGGTCGCCTCGCAGCGCCGCTGGCCGGTGAGCCAGTATCCGAGCAAATCGGGAATCAGCAGCGCCTGCGTGCCCTCGAGCGACGGCTCAGCGGCCAATTGATAAACGGTATTGAACGGCAGGAACTGCAGTCCCGTGGTCGCATAAAGCCGCTCGAACGGGACCTTTCCATGTACGGCGTCCACAACGGAGGCCGTGCGGGAGTCCCGGTAGCTGTGCGGCTGGGAGGCGAGGCCGCCGTCGTCGTACACCAGGCCGTAATCCACAGCCCAGGTGTCGACGCCGATGCTCGCGATCCGCTCGCCGGTCGCCGCGGTCCGCTCGGCAGCGAGGGCGAGCCCGTGCAGCACCTGCTTGAACAGGTCCTCCACATTCCAACGCAGGGCGCCGTCGATCTCCTGTACCCCGTTCGGGAAGCGGTGGACGATTTCCAGCGACGGGCCGTCAGCACCCATCCGGCCGAGAATCACCCGGCCGGATGAAGCCCCAATGTCGATCGCCGCGTAAACCGCGGGCTTTGCGTTCATCGCCGGAACTTAGCGGAGGAACGCGGCGGCGACGCCGGCGTCGACTGGGACGTGCAGTCCGGTGGTGTGCGAGAGCTCGGCGGAGGTGAGTACGACGGCGGCATTCGCCACATGTTCGGGCAGTACCTCGCGCTTGAGGAGGGTGCGCTGGGCGTAGTACTCGCCGAGCTTCTCTTCGTCCACACCGTAGACCGCGGCGCGTTTGGCGCCCCAGCCGCCGGCGAAGATACCGGAGCCGCGGACAACGCCGTCGGGGTTGATGCCGTTGACGCGCACGCCGTGCTCGCCAAGTTCAGCCGCAAGCAGGCGCACCTGATGCGCCTGATCGGCTTTGGTGGCGGAGTAGGCGATGTTGTTCGGGCCCGCGAAAACAGAGTTCTTGGAGGAGATGTAGATGATGTCGCCGCCCATTTCCTGGTCGATCAGGACCTTCGCGGCGGCCTTCGAGACCAGAAAGGATCCCTTTGCCATGACGTTGTGCTGCAGGTCCCAGTCCTTTTCGGAGGTTTCCAGCAGCGGCTTGGAGATCGAGAGGCCGGCGTTGTTGACCACGAGGTCCAGCCCGCCGAAAGCAAGCACCGCGGCGTCGACTGCCTGCTGTACTTGCGCGGGGTCGGTGACGTCGGCCTGGACGCCGATAGCGACGTCGGAACCGCCCAGTTCATCAGCGACTTTTTCGGCACTCTCCAGATTCAGGTCAGCGATGACCACGCACGCGCCTTCCGCGGCGAGGCGGGTGGCGATGGCCTTGCCGATGCCCGACGCCGCACCCGTGACCAGCGCGATGCGGGTGGCGTGGGACTTGGGCTTGGGCATCCGTGCGAGTTTGGCCTCCTCCAAAGCCCAATACTCGATGCGGAACTTCTCCGACTCGTCGATGGGTGCGTAGGTGGAAATCGCCTCGGCTCCGCGCATCACGTTGATCGCGTTGATGTAGAACTCACCGGCCACACGGGCGGTCTGCTTGTTCGCACCGTAGGAGAACATGCCGACGCCGGGAACCAGAACAATCGCCGGGTCAGCCCCGCGCATAGCCGGGGACTCCCCATCGGCGTGGCGCTCGTAATACGCCTGGTAGTCCTGACGGTACTCCTTATGGAGTTCCTTCAGACGTTTGATGGAGTCCTCGATGGACGCGCCCGCCGGCAGGTCAAGGACCAGCGGTTTGACCTTGGTGCGCAGGAAGTGATCCGGGCAGGACGTCCCCAAAGCCGCCAGGCGCGGGTGCTCCGAAGCGCTCAGGAAACCCAGGACGGCGTCGTCGTCCGAGTAATGCCCAACCTGCGCCCGGTCCGTCGAGGCAAGCCCGCGGATAACCGGCGCAAGGGCTGCCGCCTTGGCACGGCGCTCCTCGACGGACAGCGGCGCATAACCGTCCAGCGGCTCCCCGAAGGGGTTCGGGGCGCCGTTCTCGGCGATGTACCGCTCAGCGGTCTCGATCATCCACAGCGAGTTGTCTTCCGCCTCCTCGGAGGTATCGCCCCACGCGGTGATGCCGTGACCGCCGAGGATCGTGCCGACGGCCTGCGGGTTCTCGGCCTTGATCGCGGCGATGTCCAGGCCGAGCTGGAAGCCGGGACGCCGCCAGGGAACCCACACCACCTTGTCACCGAAAATCTTCCCGGTGAGTGCTTCGCCGTCGACCGCCGTCGCGATCGCGATACCCGAGTCCGGGTGCAGATGGTCCACGTGTGCGGCGTCGACCAGGCCGTGCATGGCCGTGTCGATCGAGGGGGCCGCGCCACCCTTGCCGTGCAGCGTGTAATCAAACGCGGCAACCATTTCGTCCTCGCGGTCCACGCCCGGATAAACGTTGGTCAGTGCGCGGAGCCGGTCGAGGCGGAGGACAGCGAGGCCCTGCTCCTTGAGCGTGCCAAGGTCCCCGCCGGAGCCCTTGACCCACAGGAGCTCGACGTTCTCGCCCGTCACCGGGTCAGTGTCCGTGCCCTTCGCAGACGTGTTACCGCCCGCGTAATTCGTGTTCCGCTTATCCGCGCCAAGCCGGTTGGAGCGCTCAATGAGGTCCTGAACTGTCTGGTTCGTCATCATTACGCGCCCCATCCTGCCTGCTGACCGCCTTCGCGGTCGGCGTTGATTGTTCCCTGGTATCCGCCGGCTGCGTAGGCGGCCATGGGGTCCGCGGGGAGTCCGCGGGATTCCCGCCACTCGGCGAGCCCTAAGCGGACGTCGGTGTAGAAGGCGTCCATGAAGACGGCATGCGCGCCGAGCACGTCGCCTGATTCCTGGGCTCTGGTCAGCGCGTCCCGGTCAACGAGGAGTGCGCGGGCGGTCATCTCCTGAACGTTCATGACCGAGCGGATCTGGCCCGGGATCTTCTCTTCGAGGTTGTGGCACTGGTCCAGCATGAGGGCAACGTTGCTTGCCGGGTCGAGTGCGCCGCCACGGGCCACCTCGTACATGATGCGGAAGAGCTGGAATGGATCTGCGGCGCCGACAATGAGATCGTCGTCGGCGTAGAAACGCGAGTTGAAGTCGAAGGAACCAAGCTTCCCGAGGCGGATCAGCTGCGCAACGATGAACTCGATGTTGGTGCCGGGAGCGTGGTGGCCGGTGTCGAGGCAGACCATGGCCTTCTCGCCGAGGGCAAGCGTGTGGGCGTAGGAGGTACCCCAGTCCGGAACGTCCGTGTGATAGAACGCCGGCTCGAAGAACTTGTACTCGAGGACCATGCGCTGGTCATCGCCGAGGCGCTCGTAGACCTTTTGCAGGGAGTCATGCAGCCAGTCCTGGCGTGAGCGCATGTCACCCTGGCCGGGGTAGTTGGTGCCGTCCGCCAGCCAGATCTTCAGGTCCTGGGAACCGGTGACGTTCATGATGTCAATGCACTCGTACATGTGGTCCAGTGCCTTGTTCCGCACAGCGGCATCGCTGTGGGTCAGGGAGCCGAACTTGTAGATATCGTCCTGGAACGTGTTGCTGTTGATCGTGCCGAGTGTGACGCCCAATTCCTGGGCGAATCCGGAAAGCTCGGAGTAGTTCTCGACCTTGTCCCAGGGGATGTGGAGGGCGACGGTGGGCGCCAACCCGGTCAGCTCATTGACCTTGGCTGCGTCAGCGATCTTCTCCTGCACAGTCCGCGGAGTCCCGGGCGTCTGGAACACCTTGAACCGCGTACCGGAATTACCGTACGCCCACGACGGCACCTCGATCGCGAGGTTCTCCAGAACCGGCGCTATGCGGCTTAGGTCCACCATTGCTCTTTCTCCACATCTGCCGCGGCTGGCATCCGGGCCGGCGCGTCGTCGTCGTCGTTCTTGGTTGTCCGCATCGACTCTCCTCAAATGGGCCTTCTGAACCCGCTTCCGGTAGTTATAAGGCCCATTTAGGGAGAGTCGATGCAGTGGATCGAATTTGAATCGATTCATTGGTTCGTTTCAAAGGTATCCTTGCCCTTGAGGAGTGTCAAGCAATTAGCAAAGGGCTGTACATTTCTGAACACTATGAGGTAGCTGCACGCAGTTGCAGGCAGAATGCAGTAAACGGATGGGGTTCCTTAGATGGTCAGTATCAAAGACGTTGCAGACCAGGCGCAGGTGGCAGTGGGCACGGTGTCTAACGTGCTCAACAACCCGGACCGGGTGGCGGAGAAGACGCGCGAACGCGTGCTCAGCGTCATTTCGGAACTCGGGTTTGTGAGGAACGACGCCGCGCGGCAGCTTCGTGCAGGCCTCAGCCGGACTATCGGGCTCATCGTGCTCGACGTGAGCAACCCCTTCTTCTCCTCGCTCGCCCGGGCGGCGGAGGATCGCGCTGCGGAGTCGGACAGCACGGTCCTGCTGGGGGACAGCGGCCACGACGCCGTCCGTGAAGGCCGCTATCTGGACGTCTTTGAGCAGCAGCGCGTGCGGGGTGTGCTTATCTCGCCGGTCGGGAACATCGACTCACGGCTTGAGCAACTCCGCGCACACGGCGTGCCCGTTGTCCTCGTTGACCGGACAGATCCGCAGCGGCGGGTCAGTTCCGTGTCGGTGGACGACGTGGCCGGCGGATACCTGGCCGTGAAGCACATGCTGACGCGTGGTCGCCGGCGCATCGCCTTTGTTGGTGCAACCACCGATATCCAGCAGGTTGCGGACCGCCTCGCCGGTGCGCAGCAGGCCGTGGATGAACACCCCGAGGCTGAGCTCGAAGTGGTCGAAGCCGCTGCAATGACGGTCCTTGCCGGCCGCGCCGCCGGTGAACTCCTCGCCGAACGTGGAAGGGACGGCCTGCCGGACGGCATCTTCTGCGCCAATGACCTCCTCGCCATCGGCGTGATGCAGGCAGTGCTGCTGATCCGCGGTCTTAGCATTCCGGAGGACCTGGCGCTGATCGGCTACGACGACATTGACTTCGCCCAGTCCGCGGTCGTCCCGCTGTCCACGGTGCGCCGCCCCACCGAACTAATGGGACGCACCGCCATCGAACTCCTGCTTGAGGCCATCGACCAGAAGACGCACGAGAGCCGCCAGGTGATCTTTCAGCCCGAACTCGTGAGCCGAGGCAGCACGCTCTAAAACAGCACGAGGGTTTCGATGCAGGACGCAATCCGTTAGCGTGAGCCTGGGCGGTGGCCCTGGACGAGGCGGATGGTGCACGCGATGTTCCATCCTCTCCGGGGCTACCCCGGGGGACGCAGATAGACCTCACACAGAGCGCCTCAGGTGCGACGCTGCGCTTCGCGCAGTCAGGCACCCGAACGGACAGGCAGGTCGTCCGGGGTCACCGTCCGTACACGGGGGAGCGAGGGGGACATCATGACGACGACGACGCCGGGCGCGCGCGTCCTCGCCCGGACGCCCCACCCCAGCCCGGTTGCGATCGCAACCGCGCTCGCCCACGCGTTCCTCGCGACGGATGACTGGTCGAAGAACGGCCTCCTGGCGGCCGGCGCCGAGGTACTCGGCGCACGCCGGCGCTGGTTGGGGCCGGTGGCCGCGGAAGTGCTTCGGTTCTACCGGCAACCGCCGGTTGACGCGCCCCGGGAACTGGCCGCCGTCGTCGTACTCAATGACGCCTTCCGGGCTGCGGTTGCCCGGGCGAAGAAAAACGGCGTCCCGATTCGGATTGCGCACTTCGCACCAACCCCGGTTCGGGCGCCGCGTGGCCTGAATGATCTTTCCGACCTCGCCCGGCTGCTTCGCCTGCCTGCGGGTGAGCTCGATTGGTTCGCGGACACCCGGCACTGGAACCGTCGCGCCCACTCGAAACGGTTGCAGCATTACCGGTACGAATGGCGGTCCCGGCCGGGCAGGATGCCACGACTGCTGGAAGTCCCGCGGCCGAGGCTCCGCGAGCTCCAGCGCACTGTGCACCGCGAGATCCTTGCAGGGCTCCGCGTCCACAGCGCGGCGCACGGCTTCGTGTCAGGCAGGAGTGCCGCAACCGGCGCCCGCTTCCATGAGGGCGCCAGGGTTGTGATCAACCTGGACCTGGCGACATTCTTCACGCGGGTGCGCGCCGGACGGGTGTATGGCATCTTCCGCCGGGCCGGGTTCGCTGAACCCGTGGCCCACGCGCTGACCGGGCTCTGCACGCATTCGGTGCCGTCAGGAATCGCGCGCAATGCGCCCGCCGGAGGAACTGCGGGCGAATGGTTCGAACTCCGCCGGGCACTTGTACTTCCGCACCTTCCCCAGGGGGCGCCGTCGTCGCCTGCGCTTGCCAACCTCGCTGTGCGGAGGCTGGACTTCCGGCTGGAAGGCTGGGCCACCGCGGCCGGCGCGGTGTACACCCGCTACGCCGACGACCTCGCGTTCAGCGGCGGTGACCAACTGGCGCGCCGGGCGGATGCGTTTGTACGCGGCGCTACGCGGATCATCGAAGCGGAAGGCCACCTGGTGAATGCTCACAAGACGCGGGTCCGTGGTTCGAGCGTGCGCCAGACGGTCACCGGAATCGTGGTCAACGAACGCGCCAACGCGAGCCGTCCGGAGTACGAACGGTTGAAGGCAATCCTGCACAACTGCGTGCGGCACGGACCGGAGTCCCAGAACCGCTCGGGCCATCACGACTTCCGCGCGCATCTCCTCGGCCGGGTTGCCTGGATGGAGTTGCTCAATCCGGCACGGGGGTTGAAGCTGCGGGAGAGCTTCGACCGCATCGAGTGGTGAAATTTGCTGTGTGTCACCTGAAATCACCGGTGGTAGCATGAAACGATTCAGTATGAGAACTCGAACAGGAGAATCATGGAACGCGTCTGCTTCCAGCTGCAGGTGAAGCCCGACCGCCTTGAGGAGTACAAGGAACGTCATGCAGCGGTCTGGCCGGACATGGTGCAGGCCCTCAAAGAGACCGGATGGAACAACTACTCACTCTTCCTCCGGCCTGATGGCCTGTTGATCGGCTACGTGGAATCCGAGGACTTCGCCGCAGCCCAGCAAGCCATGGCCGGGACAGACGTGAATGCGCGCTGGCAGGCGGAGATGGGCGAGTTCTTCGTCGAACTGGCCGGACGTCCGGACGAAGGGTTCCTGCAACTCGAAGAGGTTTTTCACCTCGAGGACCAGCTTCCGCGCTGACCGCCTGCGCAAACCCGTTGACTCTGTGCGGGATGCGCGGCCTCGAAACCGCGTACTCTGCAGCAAGTCAACGGATCTATCCGGAACCCACAAGGAGCACCGATGACAACCACCCTCCGCGCCGCAATTCTCGGAACCGGTGCCGTGGCGCACCTGCACGCCGAGGCTTTGGCCGAGCTCGACGGCGTCACGCTCGTTGCCGCCGCGGACCCCAGCGAGGAACGGGTCCGGGACTTCAATGCCCGGCACGGCGTTCCGGCCGGGTACGCCACCTTGGAGGAGTTGCTCGCGTCGGAGGATGTCGACGTCGTGCACGTCTGCACCCCGCCTGCAGGGCACGCGGGTCAGACCAGGGCAGCGTTCGACGCCGGCGCCCACGCGATCGTTGAGAAGCCGCCGGCACTTTCGCTCGCTGAAGTGGACGAGATGCAACAGGCGGCGGATAGGGCGGGCCGCCAGTTCGCCGTCGTTTTCCAGCAGCGCACGGGCACCGCGGCCAAACACATTCGTGAACTGCTGAGCTCAGGAGAGCTGGGTCGGCCGCTGACCGCGGTCTGCCACACGCACTGGTACCGCGGCTCCGAGTATTACGACGTGCCCTGGCGCGGAACTTGGGAGAGCGAGGGCGGCGGGACCACGCTGAGCCACGGCATTCACCAGATCGATCTGCTGGCGTACCTGTTGGGGGATTGGGCTTCGGTATCGGGACAGTTGTTCCGGCTGGATCGCGACGTGGAAACGGAAGATACCTCGTGCGGCGTCGTCGTGTTCGAAAGCGGGGCTGTGGCGTCTGTGCTGACTACGGTGCTGGCACCCCGCGAGTCGAGCCTGATCCGCATCGATACCGAGCACGCCACCATCGAACTCGAGCACCTCTATGGGCACAACCATGCGAGCTGGAAGGTGACCCCGGCGCGGCACATCGACGCCGGGCAGTCGGCAGGGTGGGCGCTTCCGGACATTGAGGTACCCAGCGGTCATGCGGCGTTGCTGGGCGAGGTGTACGCGGCGCTGTTGAGCGGATCCGACGTGCCCGCCGTTGCCGCGGCTCCTACTCGCGCGATCGAGATTGTCGCTGCCCTGTACGCCTCCGCCGGCAGAGGGGCCCCGGTTCAGCGCGCCGAGTTGACCGATCCGAAGTTCCGTGGCGGTATGCGCGTACCGGTGACGGACCTGCGGCCCTCGCGTTGAGCGCGCCGCTCCTCGCCGATCCGCTCGGCGGGCCCACGGACCCCACGGTCATCCGCAACGAGCAGACCGGCCAGTGGTGGATGTTCTACACCCAGCGCCGTTCTTCCGATACAGGCGAGGGCGTGGCGTGGGTGCACGGGTCGCGGATCGGGATGGCAGTGTCCGACGACGGCGCCCGCTGGGAATACCGCGGCGTCGCCAAGGGGCTCGACCCGGTCAACGAGCACGGCCCGAACACGCACTGGGCGCCCGAGGTTGCCTGGGACGGTTCGCAGTACCACATGTACCTCACCTGGATTCGGGGTATTCCGTCCACGTGGGCGGGTCACGAGCGGCGAATCGCCCATCTGGTGGGTCCTGATCTTGAGCGATGGTCGCATCAGGGCTTCCTGGAACTAAGTTCGCGATACGTGATCGACGCCGCCGTCGCCCGGACACCCGATGGCCTGCTGCGCCTCTGGTACAAGGACGAGGCCGACGAGTCCACCACGTGGTCCGCCGTCAGCACCGACTGGCACACCTGGACGGTCGAGGGGCAGGCCATCGGGGGCGCGCCTCACGAGGGGCCGAACGTCTTCGAGCTCGACGGCTGGTTCTGGATGATCGTGGACGAGTGGCGCGGGCAGCGGGTCTACCGGTCCGACGACGGCGTCAACTGGTCCGCGCAGGGCCTCATCCTTGATTCGCCCGGGTCCCACCCGGAGGATCGGCAGGTGGGCCGGCATGCCGACGTCGTCGTTCTGGGGGATCAAGCTGTCGCCTTCTACTTCACCCACCCGGAGTGGGACGGAAGTAACGACGTCGAGCAGCAGGCAGGCGCGCTGCGGCGGTCAGCGGTGCATCGTGCGCGGCTGCGGGTCGACGACGACGGCTTGCTGCGTTGCGATCGGAACGTGCCGGCGGATGAGCCGTTCATTTTCTGAGCGCGGTTCCACCCGGGGACGCACGCTCAGACGATGATTCCCCTCATCCCGAGCAAGCCAGCGGCCAGGCGGGTGTCGCCGCTGATGGTGACGGCGCCGTCGTCGTACTTTGCTCCCGTCAGCAGGCGCCACGCGGTATCGGACGCGACAGCGAAAGATGCGGCGGGCTCGACGACGGGACCTGCGTTCAGCTCCCACCGCCCGCTTTCGTGGACGCGCTCGAGGTGCCAGCTGTGGACGAGACCGAGGTCGACGTTGATCCGGCTCCCGACTGGCGCGGGCCTCCGGAACTGGTGAGGCAGGGCCCAGACGAACGTCTCAAGCACGAGCGGCAGATACCTCTCCGCGTAGTCGCCCACCTTCCCGACGGCCTCGCGGATCTGCATCTGATGCACCCACCGCTCAGTCAGGTCCTGTGCGATGTCGAACCATTCGGGAACGCTGTCGCCGGCCCAGATAACGCCACCCTCGGCGGTGAGATCGAGGGTGGCCCACCACCGGTCCATCTCTTCACCGGAGAACTTCAGCAGGTCAATGATGACCCGCGGGCTCAGTCCCCAGGCGCCCGAAATCCACCGTTGGTTCTTGGCGTCAAGTGCGTCGACGAAGGTTCGGTATTCCTCAACCTCCAGCTGGCCGCTGGTATCACCGTCACGCAAGCGGGACAGCCAGCCGAGGTCGTCATCCAGCAGGTGGAGGACCACGGCCTTGACGTTCCACTCCGCGGCGGCGGTCGGCAGCAGCCACTCGTCAGCGGTGAGTTCCGATAGCAGCTCGAGCAGTTCCCGGCGCTCCTGCGTCAGCTGCGGGCGCACGTCCCGCGGCTCGAGGTCACGCAGTTGCATTATGCCGTTGGGTTCCGGTCCGCCGGCCGACGAGCAGCCACAGCACCGAGCCGACAATCGGCGCGAAGATGATCACCAGCAGCCACAGCAGGCGCTGGACCGGCGTGTAGTTGCGGTTGCGGGCAAGCGAGACGACGGTGGCGATCGCCAGCACGACAAGGAGCAGGCCGATTGCCGTGACGGTCAGTTCCCAGTGCGTCGGGACAAGCGGATTAGTCATTGGTTCCCCTTTTGGTTCGCGTCCAGCTTAGGCGAGCGGCGCCGTCGTGCTGGTGCATCCGGCAGGTTCGATCAACGTCCAGCCGACCCATACCGGACACGAAGCGTGCAGACCGGATATGAACACGACCAACCTGGACACGAGCCGGACCAGGCTGGACGCAGGTGAGGGAAATTGCGCTCACCTGCGTCTGATCTTCTCCATCTGCACCAACGCGGGCCACGAAAGAAAGTACGCCGCGCACCCTTGACCAGCTTCCGCCACTTCGCCTAGCGTAGAGAAAGCGCTTTCCGTTGAAAGGATTCAAAGATGAACTCGCGCTTTCGCATCGCACCTATACCCGCAACGCTGGCTCTCAGCGCAGCCCTGATCGCCGGGGGTGGCGGCCTTCCCGCTGCCGCAGCTCCGGCCCCGGATGCCCAACCCGGCATTCAGCTCGAACACCTCGACCGCGGCCTTGTAGCCGCTAACACCCCCGAGGGCATCTTCCTCAGCTGGCGGCTCCTGGCCACCGAGGTGACCGGAGCCTCCGAAACCGGCCAGACCGGCGCTGACTTCGCCGTCTACCGCAACGGCGAGAAGATCGCCACGGTCACCGACAGCACCAACTACCTCGACCCGGACGCAACGGAAGGTGCAACCTACTCAGTTGCCGCCGTCGTCGACGGCGTTGAACTGCAGCCCAGCGAAGAAGTGAGCCCGTGGTCGCAGAACTACACGGACATTCCGCTGCAGAAGCCGGCCGACGGCGTGACACCGGCCGGCGAAAGCTACACCTATGCAGCCAGCGACATGAGCATCGGTGACGCGGATGGCGACGGCGACTACGAGTACGTCGTGAAGTGGGAGCCGTCCAACTCCAAGGACGTTTCGCAGGTCGGCTACACCGGCAACACGTACATCGATACCTACACGATGGACGGGACGCTGCTGCACCGCATCGACCTCGGCGTGAACATCCGCTCCGGCGCGCACTATACGCAGTTCATGGTCTACGATTTCGACGGCGACGGCCGCACCGAGATGATGATGAAGACCGCGCCGGGCACCACGGTCACCACCTACACGGACGGCGTCGCGGGGGAGCCCGAGTACATCACCCTCCCGAAGGATGACCGCAAGGCCGGCTACAGCAACGAGGACGACTACCGGCTCTCGGCCGAGGGCTATTACGAGCACGTCCTCGACATGTTCGCCGGCTGGCACGAGCATCCCGAGGTTGTCGCCGGCAAGTGGCCCGCCACGCTCGAGGAAGCATTCGGTATCGAACAGCGCTACGAGTACCCGCTCTCCGACGCCGATGCCCGCGCCATGACCGACTACTTCATGGACGTCTACGCACCTTCGCGGAGTACCCGCAACAACCTCCGGGCGTTCGAGGGCTTCATCCTCAGCGGGCCCGAGTACCTGACCGTGTTCGACGGCGCCACCGGCGAGGAGCTCCAGACCGTTGACTATGAGCCGGGCCGGCACGACGACGGCCTCATGTGGGGCGACTACGCCATGTCCCGCATCGAGCCGGGCAACCGCGTGGACCGTTTCCTCGCCGGCGTCGCGTACCTGGACGGACAGCGTCCCTCGGCGGTCTTCGCCCGCGGCTACTACACGCGCTCCACGATTGCCGCCTACAACTGGGACGGCAAGAACCTGACCCAGGACTGGTTCGTGGACAGCGGCTGGACGCCGATGACGAACCCATTCAATGACGGTCCGCACGGCCGCCTCGGGACCGACCCGGAGTTCGGGTCCATCACCACGCAGGGTTTCCATTCGCTCAGCGCGGCGGACGTGGACAATGACGGCCGCCAGGAGATCGTGTACGGCTCGGCGACAATCGACGACGACGGCTCCCTGCTTTACAGCTCGTTCGACACCATGCCGGAAGGCAGCGCAACGCCGGGTGTCGAAGCCGGACTCGGTCACGGTGACGCAATGCACGTGACGGACATCGACCCGAACCGCCCGGGTCAGGAAATCTGGACCGTTCATGAGGGCGGCGCGTACGCACCCTACGGTTCGGCGATGCGCGATGCTGCTACCGGCGAAGTGCTCTTCGGCGCCTACTCCGGCCGGGATACCGGCCGCGGCATGATCGGCGACGTCCGCTCCGACGTCGAAGGCATTGAGGTGTGGGCGAGCATGCCGAACGGCACCCTCGGCTCAGGCCTGTTGAGCTCCGACGGCGAGCCGCTGGAATCCCGCACGCCGGGAACCAACCAGAGCATCAAATGGGCGGCGGATATGACCACGCAGATCGTCAACGGTTCCGGCAATGCGACGCCGACCATCGACGACTGGACCCGCGGCCGCCTGCTCACCGCCGAAGGAACGCGCACCAACAACGGCACCAAGGGCAACCCCGCCCTGGTCGCGGACGCGCTCGGTGACTGGCGTGAGGAACTGTTTGTGCGCACGGCAGACAGCTCCGCCATCCGGGTGTACCTGAGCACCGAGGTTACCGGGCACAAGCTCACGACGCTGATGCACGATCCGCAGTACCGCGTGGAGGTCGCCCGCCAGAACACCTCCTACAACCAGCCGTCCTACACGAGCTACTACTTCGCCTCGGACATGAACTTCTCGGAGGTCCCAGTACCTGACGCGTGGACGCCTGGCATTGTTGCTGATCTGCAGGCAACGCTGGAGGGCTTCATCGCCAGCGGGGACGTCGATGGGCCGGTCGCCAGGCAGTTGGAGGCTTCCCTCGACCAAGCGCAGCGTGCAGTGGAAGAGGGTAACTTCCAGGGCGTCGGCAAGGCGATGGACAAGTTCGTGAAGTTCCTGAACCAGGGCAAGAGGCCCGACGTCGTTTCGGACAATGCCCGCGCCGCTCTTGAGCACTGTGCAGGGACGATCCTCGGGATGGTCCGGTAGCCCCAGCGGACCCATAACGGAGCAACCCGGACACGAAGTAGAGCAATCCGGACAAAAGGGAGAGGAATTTCGCACCCGATTGTCCGGATTGCTCTACGTTTCACGACGTCGAGGCTAAACGTCGTTGCGCGTGAAAGCGGCGGCGCGGACGACGTCGTCGTTCTCCAACCCCGCACCCAGTGCGCCACCCACGGTCGCGAGCGCCGCGGTGAGCAGGCTCAGCTGCGCGTACTCGGTCAGGCCCACAGGTGCCCCGACGACGGCGGCGAACACCCCGGCGTCGACCAACAGCAACGCCGCTGCGAATGAGAGGACGAACAGTGCGGCGAAAAAGGTCATGACTCCGATCACCACGGTCGCCGTCGTGGCGAGGTTGAACAGGGCCACCTGCTCGCGCTCGAGGCGCCGCCGCGGACGCTCCCACAGGTCCGCGCCGATCATCAGGGTGAGCGTCACGGCACCGACGGCAAGAACGGTGAGCAGGATGAGCCGAAGTGGTGCGTACGCTGTCGCGAGCACCCAGAGGTCCGACGTAGCCAGCGTCACCACCCCCGCCGCCGCTGCCGCTGTGAGCGCCCGGGAAAGGGTGACGGCGAGCCGCCAGGGCCGGTTCGCGAGGATCAGCCCAAGAAGTACCCGGGCGTTTCCGGCTACCACCCTTCCGGTGAACTGGATGGCGTTCTCGTCGGTGTGGTCGGGCAGGTCATCGGCCATTTCCCGGGCGCGGCGGGCGCGGTCCTCGGCGTCGTCGTCGTCATTCCACCCGACCAGGGGCCCGATCAACCGCACTATCGCGTCCGATAGTGTCTCGCGGCGGCCCACAGCCCGAAGCGCCGGGAGCGCCACCAGTCCCACCTTGTGGACCGGGCTGATCTGGGTGAGCACAGGCTTCCGCCCGCTGCGGAGCGCCAGCTCACTGACGACGATGGCGAGATCCCAATCCTCATCCAGCAGGCGGTCTCGGGCTGTCTCCAGCAGGTCCGACGGCGCCCGGCCGTCCAGCGTCTCGACCACGACGACCACGCGCCACGCGACGCCCGGGTGCGACTCGGCAAGCAGTCCCGGCAGGGCGTCGCCCAGCTCCTGCGAGGAGGCCGGCTCAAATGACGGAGGAACGACGACGCCGAGGGTCAGGAGGGGCGGGGAAGTATCGGACACGGCTCAATGATCGCTGTCCGCGGGGTCCATATGAAAATTCACACGGCCAACAGCATGGCGCGCTCCGCAGACGTAATCGGCAGGAGCGATCCGTGCCGTGCGCCTTCCGGGAGTCGGGCGTCGGCCACCGGCTCCCACGCACCGGTGCCCGGGGCTTCGGACTGGAACGCGACATACCCGCGCCCGCCGAACTCGTCGATGATGAGGTAGCTCTTTTGTCCATCCGGAGAGTTGACGGCGATCGGCCCCTCACCCTGGGCCAGATGCGTCGAGCCGACCCCTTCCGCGACCAACGTGAAATTCTCGGCCAGCATCCCGTCCCGGCTTGCCTCCTCGAAGATGTGCTTCCCCATCAAGGCGCCAGCCGATTGCGGCCGCTCGTCCTTGGTGAAGCGGTAAGTGACGCCGTCGCGTTCCAGGAACGTCGTGTCGATGACCGAGTGGCCAGGGTCGAGGTAGACCTCCGGATCGGAGAAGGAACGAAAGTCCTTCGTGAAGCAGCGCAGTACCCGGAGGTGGGCTGAGGCTCCCGTCCGCTCCTCGCCGTAGAGCGGTGATGACCAGAACACCACATAGGCACCCCGGTCCCGGTCGAGAAAGGCTTCCGGCGCCCAGGCGCATCCCGCGTTCGACGGCGCGATCTCAACCAGACGCGGCTCGCTCCAGGACACCAGATCAGGCGAGTCCCAAATGACCACAGATCGGCTGCCGTAGCGCGTGGCGCGCTCCCAGTCGCCGTCGTTATGGATGCTCAGGTCCGTTCCGATGAGGTGGAAGCCCGCAGCCAGCTCATTGCGCACCAGGAACGGGTCCCGCACTCCGCCGGTACCCAGCGTCGACTGAAGCACCGGTTTCCCGCCGGCCAGTGGCGTAAACGACAACGGGGCGTCTTCGCTGCTCACCGCGAAGTGAACTTGTTCGGCATCCGGAGAATCCTCGCCGGCAAAGTATGCGAACAGGTAGGCAGGGTACTTGGGCATTGTTGGTCCTAAGCGAAACTTTTCGTCCGGCGATATCGGTGGTGATGCGGCAGCAGTGCTGTCAGGCTCCCGAGAAAACCTCGCGCTGGAACCGGATGTGCTCCGCGGCCTGGGCGGCTCCGCCGTTCTCGTGACCGTTGTAGGGAAAGACGTTCATGGACTTTGGTCCCGCGTAGTGGTTGTAGGCGGCATAGACGCACGACGGCGGGCAGACGTCGTCGAGCAGGCCCACCGAGAACAGCGCCGGCATGGTGACCCGGGCGGCGAAGTTAACGCCGTCGAAATAGCCCAGCGTGTGGAAGATTTCATCCTCGCGGCCCCGCTGGATGCCGAGGTAACGCACCAGCTCGCCGTAAGGTGCGGTGTTCACAATTTCGGTTGCGCGGCGGACGTGCGAAAGGAACGGCACATCGACGATGGCGGCCAACGGCGCATGCTCAAGGACGGTGGGGGAGAGCGCCGCGGACGCCAGCGCAATGGCTCCGCCTTGACTGCCGCCGGAAAGAAGCACGCGAGAAGCATCCACGAATGGGTGAGCCTGCGCCGCCTCCACCGCGCGCACAGCATCGGTGAACAACCGCCGGTAATAGTAGGTCTCCGGCGAATCGATCCCCAGCGTCAGGTGACCGCCGAAGTGAGGCCCGCCCACGCCCGGGTCAGGAGTATCACCGCTGCGATGTCCTGCACCCTGCCCGCGCAGGTCCATCACAAAATGCGCGACGCCGGTACTTGGGATGGCGGTCCACTCGCCCAGGAGGCTGCGTCCTCCGCCGTAGCCGATGTAGGTGACGACGACGGGAAGCGGGCCCTTGGCAGAACGCGGACGAAGCATCCATCCCTTGATCGGGTGGCCACCATAGCCGGCGAACGTCACGTCTTCGGTAACGAGTTCGGTGTAACCGGCGTCGACCTCCTCGAAGCGGGCGTCCAGGCTGAAGGAAGCTGCCTCGGCCAGGGTCTTCTCCCAGAACGCATCGAAGTCCAGGGGCTCGGTGCGTTCCGGAACGTATTGCTGAAGCTGCTCAAGCGGGAGGTCGAACTGCGGCATCGGGGCAAAATCCTTTGCTCAAGTAGGTCTCGGAAGTATCACGGATCACAGTATTCTAGAACTAGGCCTTGCGTATTGAGACGATTCAATTTACAGTCTAGGGAGAGCGCTTTCCGTGAGGTACACCACAGTACCAGCGGAACCAAAGAGCTTCACCTCATATCTGAGCCGTTCCCAGGAGGACAAAGATGTTCAAGAAACTCTCACGACGCGCCGGCTCCGGCGTAGCGGTCACCGTCGCGGCAGCCCTGATGCTGACGGCGTGTGGCGGCAATGGTGGTGGCGATGCCGGAGGCACTCCGGATCCGAACGAGGAAGTAACCCTCAACTTCACCTGGTGGGGTAACGAGGACCGCGCGGAGCGCTACAACGAAGCGATCGCGCTGTTCGAAGACGCGAACCCCAACATTGACGTCAACGGCACCTTCATGGACTTCCCCGCCTACTGGGAGAAGCGCCAGACAGAGGCAGCAGGCGGCGGTCTTCCCGATGTCATGCAGTTCGACTACAGCTACCTGCGCCAGTATGGCCAGAACGGGCTGCTGCTGGATCTCACGGAGTACGTCGGCAACGGCCTGACCACCGACACCATTGACGAGACACTGCTGGCTACCGGCAAGCTCGAGGACCAGACCCTCGCCGTTCCCACCGGCTACAACGCGTGGTCGCTGTTCGAGAACCCTGCGGTTATCGAACAGGCTGGTGTTGAAGGCTATGAGGGCGGCACGTCGTGGGATGACTACGACGCCTACATGACCAGCGTCACCGAAGCTTCGGGCGGCGAAGTCTGGGGCGGGACCGATTACACCGGGCGTATCCAGAATTTCGAATTGCAGCTCCGCCAGCAGGGCCGTGAACTGTTCACTGAAGAGGGTGAGCTGAACTTCACGCAGGAAGAGCTCGCTGAATTCTGGAGCAGTGCACAGGACCTCCGCGAGAATGCGACCATCCCGGCGCGCAAGCTTGAAGAAGTCAATCCGAAGTCAGGCTTTGGCGCCAATCTCACCGCAAGCGAGATGACCTGGTCCAACTTCATGGGCGGTTACCTGGCTGACACGGGCGCTGAGGACCTGACCATTCTGGCTCCGCCCACCAGCGACCCCTCGGTCAAGGACCTGTATCAGAAGCCTTCAATGCTGCACGCGGTTGGCGCTCAAACCGAGCACCCTGAAGCAGCGGTAGCATTCATCGAATTCCTGATCAACAGCCCCGAGGTTGGCGAGATCTTCGGCGCGACGTTGGGTGTCCCTGCATCGGAGACCGCTCTTGAAGGTGCTGCGCTCGAAGGCCCGGAACTGGAAGTCAAGGAATACCTCGATTCCGTTGCTGACCGCATCGGCGATCCGCCGGCAGCACCGGTTGTTGGCTACGGCGCCTTGGAAAATACGTTCCTGACCCTGGGAACCTCGATTGGCCTGGATGCCATCTCTCCTGAGGATGCAGCACAGCAGTTCTTCGATGAGGCTGCCGTTACGCTCGGCCGCTGACCTGATCCAACCGCAGTTTAGGAGCAGTTCATGACAACGGGATCGGCGCACGCGCCAACAAAAACCCGCACTAACGCCGAACCCGGCACCCGTCCGGCGGGCAACCGCCGGACGGTTGGGCAGCCCAAACGCAAGCGCAACAGGGACAATCTCGCCGGCTACGTTTTCCTGTCTCCCTGGCTGCTGGGGCTCTTCGCCCTCACGCTCGGCCCGATGCTCTTCTCGCTGTATCTGGCCTTCACCGACTACAACCTCTTTACCGCACCGGAGTGGTCGGGCCTGGCGAACTTCGAACGCATGGCCACCGACGACGTTTTCTGGGGATCCGTTCAGATCACCCTGATCTATGTGCTCGTCGGCACGCCCATCAAACTGGCGGCCGCGCTCGGCGTAGCCATGCTGTTGAACTTCAAGTCGCGGGGCACCGGGTTTTTCCGGTCCGCGTTTTACGCGCCGAGCCTCATCGGTGCCTCGGTTTCCATCGCGATCGTGTGGCGGGCAATGTTCTCCGCTGACGGCCCTGTGGACAGCGGGCTGAGTCTCTTCGGGATCAACCTCGGCGGCTGGGTTGGTGTACCGGCGCTCATCATGCCGATGATGATTTTGCTGGCCGTCTGGCAGTTCGGCGCACCGATGGTCATCTTCCTCGCCGGCCTGAAGCAGGTCCCCACCGAGCTTTATGAGGCGGCCTCCGTTGACGGCGCAAAGGCCTGGCGGAAGTTCATCAGCGTCACACTGCCGATGCTCTCCCCGGTGATCTTCTTCAACCTGCTGCTTGAGATGATCGGCGCGTTCCAGATCTTCGCCTCGGCCTACATCATCGGTTCCGGTACGGGCGGCCCAGCCGGCGCCACCAACTTTTACACCGTCTACCTGTACACACGTGCCTTCACCAACAACCAGATGGGCTACGCATCCGCCATGGCCTGGGTGCTCCTGATAGCGGTGGGCATCCTCGCTTTCATCCTTTTCCGCACCTCCAAGAGCTGGGTGCACTACGGAGGTGACACGAAGTGACCACTATCGAAACAAATCCCACCGCGGTCCCGCCCGTTCAGCCCACGCACAAACGACGACGCAACCCACGCAGGACCGCCTCGACCGTCGCCTGGATTGTCGCGATCGTGGTGCTCACCGCCGTCGTACTCTATCCGCTGGTCTGGATGATCTCGGCGTCCTTCAAGCCGAGTGCGGAGTTCGGATCGAATCAGAGCCTCCTGCCCGAGAACCCGACGATCGACAACTTCATCAAAGTCCTTGAGGGCGTCGCGGGAATCCCCACCTGGAAGTTCTTCTGGAACTCGACCATCCTCGGAATCGGCGCGGTGATCGGTACGGTCATCTCGTCCTCGATGGCCGCCTACGCATTTGCCCGCCTGGACTTCAAGGGCCGGCCGCTGTTCTTCACCATGATGATCGGCACCCTGCTCCTGCCGTTCCACGTGCTGATCATCCCGCAGTACATGATCTTCCGTAACCTCGGCATGGTGGATACGTTCTTCCCTCTGCTGATCGGCAAGTTCCTGGCCACGGAGGCGTTCTTCGTCTTCCTGATGGTCCAGTTCATCCGCAACCTCCCCAAGGAACTGGACGAAGCAGCGCGCATCGACGGCTGCGGGCACTGGCGGATCTACTGGTCCATCACCGTCCCGCTGATCCGGCCCGCGCTGATCACCTCCTCGATCTTCGCGTTCATCTGGAGCTGGAACGACTTCCTCGGCCCCCTGCTCTACCTGAACTCGCCCGAGAACTACCCGCTGCCGCTCGCTCTGCGGGTTTTCAACGACCAGTCGAGTGCCTCTGACTACGGCGCCACCGTCGCGATCTCGGTCCTCGCACTGCTACCTGTCATGCTGTTCTTCGTGATCTTCCAGCGCTTCCTCGTGGCCGGCGTGGCCACCCAGGGCCTGAAGGGATGACAGCCCGCGGCGCCCGCAAGCGGCGCGAACAGCCCCAACCAGACGGCACCCAGCTCAAGTGGCCGGGTGCCCAGGGGAAGTTCGCGCTGTTCGCGGAGGTGCTGTGGATGGGAGTCCTCACCTTCGCCGGCGGGCTGCTGATCATTACGCTGCCCGCCGCGCTCGCCGCCTCCACCAGGCACCTCCACCGCTACCTCCTCGCCGAGCGCTCCACGCTCGGACAGTGGTGGGAAGACTTCATCTCCGCCCTCCGCACGGGCTGGGTGGTCGGATTGACGACGACGGCGCTTGCCGTCGTCCTGCTCTTCAACCTCCTGCTGGCAGGCACCCAGGTGTTGCCGGGCTGGCTGCTGGTGTTCGTCGTCTGCTTCCTGGCACTCACCGCACTGGTATTCGTGCTGCTGCAGTCTGCGGTGCGGTGGACCCCCTCCAAGGGTTGGAAGCGGGCCGTGCGGGAGGGCGTGAACAGTTTCGCCACGGACCCTGGGGCTATTGCGCCGCTGCTCGCCGCCGTCGTTCTTGCGGTTGTGGTGACCTGGCAGTTGCCGCCGCTGGTGGTTCCCGGGCTCGGCTGCCTTGTTTTTGCCGTGCTCGTGGTGAAGGAACGCGAGCGGCGTTAGGTCTCCAACACTTTTAGAAAGGAGCCACCGTGCACTACGGCGGCGATTACAACCCTGAGCAGTGGCCGGAGTCCGTCTGGCCGGAGGATGTCGAGCGGATGCGCGAGGCCGGGGTCACCATGGTGAGCCTCGGTATTTTCGCGTGGTCGCGTATCCAGCCGGCCGAGGACGTTTATGACTTCGACTGGCTTGACCGTGTGATCGAGCTGCTGCACGAGGCGGGCATCGCCGTCGATCTGGCGACGGCCACGGCGTCACCTCCGCCGTGGATGACCGTCGCCTACCCGGACATCCTCGCCGCGGACGAGAACGGTGCGCCGTACTGGCACGGGAGCCGGCAGCACTACGCGCCGTCGTCGCCGTCGTACCGCCGGCTGGCTGCCGCACTGGTGAAGCGCCTCGCGGAACGGTACGCCGACCACCCGGCCGTGGTGCTGTGGCGCGTGAACAACGAGTACGGGTGCCACTTGAACCTGGACTACTCGGACTCGGCGCGGGACGCGTTCCGCGGCTGGCTGCGCTCAAAATACGGAACACTGGACGCGCTGAACTCCGCGTGGGGGACGTGGTTCTGGGCGCAGCATTACGAGTCCTTCGACCATGTTTTCCCGCCACGCAAGGCTCCGTACAGCCACAACCCCGGTCAGCTGCTCGACTTCCGGCGGTTCACGTCCGACATGCTGCTGGAGTGCTACCGGATGGAGCGGGACATCATCCGGGCGGCCGGGGCTACACAGCCTGTGACCACCAACTTCATGGGCGCGTTCAAGCCCGCGAACTATTGGGAGTGGGCGGCGGAGATGGACGTCATTTCCGACGACTGCTACCCGGACCCGAATGACCCGGAGAGCTTCCGCGCCGGGGCGTTCCAGCGTGACCTGATGCGTTCGCTGAAGCCCGAGGTCCCGTGGCTGCTGATGGAGCAGTCCACCAATGCGCTGAACTGGCGGCCCTCGAATGCGCCCAAGGCTCCGGGCCAGATGCAGGCCCTTTCGATGCAGTCGGTTGGCCGGGGCGCCGACGGCATTCTGTTCTTCCAGTGGCGGCAGTCCCGCGCGGGGGCGGAGAAGTTCCACTCGGCGATGCTGCCGCACGCGGGCACGTCCACGCGGACGTGGCGGGAAGTTGTGCAGTTGGGCGAGGAGCTTTCTGCTCTGCCTTCGCTGCCGGCCGGGTCCCGTGATGCCCGCGTGGCGATTGTGTTCGACTGGGAGAACTGGTGGGCTATCGAGGCGCCCGATCACCCGGTGGTGCTGGACTACGTGGCGTGCGTGCAGCGCTGGTACTTCGCGATCCACCGCCAGCACGTGCAGGTGGACTTCGTGCGCCCCACCTCCGATCTTGGATCCTATTCCGTCGTGATTGCGCCGCAGCTGTATCTGCTGACTTCGTCGGGGGCTTCGAACCTCACGCGTTTCGTTGAGGGCGGCGGGTATCTCCTGGTGACGGCGTTCAGCGATGTTGTCGACGAACACGACCGCTTCCGCGACGGCGGCTACCTCACCCAGCTGGGGTCGGTGCTGGGCGTTACGGTTGAGGAGTTCGGGGCGCTGGCTGTCGATGGTCCGGGGCAGTCTTCGGCGCCGGTTTCGTTCGGGTCAACCTCCTTTGACGGCTTCTTCCTGGCCGAAGAAATCGCTGCAACCGACGCGCAGGTGCTCGCTTCCTTCAGCGGTGGGCGCACCTCGGGTTTGCCCGCGTTCACGGCGCGTTCCTTCGGTGCGGGCCGTGCCTACTATCTCGCGACAGTGCCCGACGACGACGGCGCCCGCCTGGTGAGTGCCCACGTGTTCGCGGGTGCCGGCGTCGTGCCGGTGGTCGAGGGATTGCCTGAGTTCGTGGAGGCTGCGCAGCGTGGCGACGTGCTGACGCTGATCAACCACGGGACCGATTCCGTTGCGCTGGAGGTTGCCGGGACGGACTTGCTAACGGGCGAGGACGTCGACAAGGTGCATCTGGAGCCGTACGGCTACGTGCTGCTGCGGAGGTAGGTTCCTCGGTGCGTTCGAACGTTACCCAATCTGCACCGGGGCAGCGGGTTCGCTGGGCGGACGCGGGACTACGCTTCTTGCATGCCGAGAAAGTCTCTCCGGGTCGGGTGCGTTGCACTCGTCTTGCTGACGGCGGGTTGCGGGTGGATACCGCAGCCGAAGCCCGGCACTGAGCCGGGGCCGAACGGGGAGTTGCTGGTGGTCTCGCGCACAGAACCGAGTGATGCTGTGATGCAGGCGCTCTTCGAGGGCGAACTGTTCCTCAATGACGCCTCCTGCGTCGCGGGACGCTCGGCGGAAGGGTACGAGGTGGGCCTGCTCTTCCCCCGTGGCAGTTCCTTCGCGGGCGGCGATGCGCTCGTGGTCCGATCCGGTGATTACGAATTTTCGTTCGGCGTGCAGGTGGCGTTCGGCGGGGGATTCGCTTCCGGTGAGCACAACGTCGAACTGCTCGAGGAGGTACCCAGCGGCTGCAGGTACGAGGAGACGTTCATCGTCCAGACGCTGGGGGAGCCAGGGCAGGCGCCGTCGTCGTCGCTCGACTGATCGGCGCTGTGGTCAAAGCGCAGTTGCTCGGCCCCGCCGTAGATAAGCTGCTGAACCGCTTTCATACTGCCGCTCCTTCAACAACGGGCGCGTCCGCGGGCTGCGCCTTTAGAACGCGGGGTGCAACTGCTACGGCAACCGCCGCGATGACCACGGTCAAGGCGAAGACGCCCGCGAAGGAGGCTCCCGCCGTCGTAAGCGCCGTGAACACAATCCCGGTGGTGGCGAGCGCGAGTGCTCCGCCGAGGGAATCGGAGATGGACAGCGCCGAGCTGTTGAATCCTTCGGTTTGCGGCGTGGACAGTGCGAGCATCATGACGCTGAGGCGTGGGTACATCAGGCCCATGCCGGCGCCGGCGAAGATCCACCCTGCGATTGCGACGGCGGCCGGCCAGTCCAGCACCACGGTCACCAGTGCGAGCAGCGTGGCCGCGAGCACCAGGGCAGAACCCGTTCGCACGGCGAATGCATTGTGCTGTCTGTCTCCCATGCGTCCCTGGATGGCGGACGCGGCGGCCCAGGCGAGTGCGCCGAGCGTCAGGGTGAGTCCGGCGAGTGCCGGTGGGAACTCGTACCGTTCGATGAACAGGTACGGCAGGTAGACCTCCGCACCGAAGAACGCGGCGGACGCGAGACCCCGGGCGAGGATGACGCTCGGCAGGCCCCGCCGCGCGCTGAGCGTGCCGCGCGGTACCAGCGGCCGGACGGCGAAGAGGGCAACCGCGAGTGCGACGACGGCGAGTACCCCGGTGGCGGCGGGAACCTCGGCCGAGAGGTTCAGACCGAGGACTGCGATGGCGGCCAGCGCGGCCCACGCCAGCCTGCCGAGGTTCCACGGGACGGGTGATTCGGGTGCGGAGCGTAGACCGCGCATGGCCGGGAGGAGCATCGCCAACGCCGGGACCACCAGGAAGACGACGCCGAGGAATACCCAGTGCCAGCTGACGAGTTCGGCCACCAGCCCGGCGATGAACGGGCCGACCAGTGACGGCAGCACCCACGCAGCGGCGAAGCCGGCGAAGATTTTCGCGTGCAGGGCGCCCGGGTAGACGCGGGCCACAACAACGTAGAGCGCTACGGTCATTGCGCCGCCGCCGAGGCCCTGGATCAGCCTGCCCGCGACGAGGGCGGGCATGCTGTCGGCGGTTCCCGCGATCAGGAGCCCGGCCACGAATGCGGCGACGGACGCGTAGAGCGGCGCATTGGGTCCTCGCCTGTCGGACCAGTTGCCTGCCGCGACCATGCCGATCACGCCGGTTGCGAGTGGGCCGGCGAACGCCAGGGCGTAGAGGGCCGCGCCGTCGAGTTCGCGGCTCACCAGCGGCATGACGGTTGTGACGGCGAGGGATTCGAACGCACCGAGGACGACGAGCGCGAAGGTCCCGATGGTGACCCACCGGTAGGTCGGGTGGAGGATGCCGGCGGTTCCGGGCGGGCCGGCGGCGGGGCTTGTTGTCATGGACGTAACCGTAGAACCTCAACTATGGTTGAGGTCAATCAGTTCCAACCGAAGGTGATCGATGCCTCATTCTGTGTTGAGTATCGGCGAGTTGTCGGCGCGGAGCGGGGTGTCGCCGTCGGCCCTTCATTTCTACGAGCGCAGCGGATTGATCTCTTCGGAGCGGACGTCGGGGAACCAGCGGCGGTACCGCAGGGATGTGCTGCGGCGGGTGGCTTTCATCCGGGTGTCGCAGCGGGTTGGAATTCCGTTGCGGGACATTCGTGGGGCGCTGGACTCGCTGCCGGAGGGGCGGACACCAACCAAGCGGGATTGGTCGCGGCTGTCGAGTCTGTGGCGTTCTGAGCTCGACGCGCGGATTACCGCGCTGGAGCATCTGCGTCGGGATCTGGACGGCTGCATCGGGTGCGGTTGTCTGAGCCTGAAGTCGTGCACGTTGCAGAACCCTGCTGACGAGCTGGGGTGCGAAGGGGCGGGTGCGCGCCGCTGGGAGTGACCGTTCTGTTGGCTCCGGCTTCGCTCGCCCAAGGGACCGGGGTGCTTCCCAGGAAATGCCTGCACTGCACTCATCGCCTGCAAAATGCTCTCTGCATGCGCTTTCGAGAAGGGTTCATACCCACTGAAGCCACGGCAGGAACCTATTTGCCCCAGCGGTATCCGAACCGCGCCACACAGTGCCAGACGCGTTTGAGCGTCTGCCCGTCATAGCGCTGCTGCTTCGCTGCCTCTCCCACGATGCGAGGGTCCAGCCAGCCGTCGACGGCGATGCTCAGCCCGGCCGCAACCACTTCGGCCCCGCGGTACTCGACGTGCTGCTGCAGTTCATCCACGTGCAACCGGAATCCCTCGTGCCAGGCCAGCTGAATGGGTAAAGTACGGGCCGCGTCTTCCACAAGCGTGCCCCGATATGACGGATCGAGCACGAGCGATTCGAGGTGCTCACCCAATCTGAGCGGGCCGTGAACGTGAGCCTCGATGTGATCATCCAGCACGTCGAACGTTCCCTTTTCCGCCATTTGAATAAGTGGTATGTGCTCGGCCGTTCCGAAATGGGAGGGGAGCGTGCTGCTGTCCGGGTAACAGAACGTTGTTCGTCCCAGCTCACTCTGCGCCAGCCGGAAGTGCGACGATCCGAACCGCGCTGAACCGCCAATCGAACGATGCCGATAGTTCAGCGACCCGTACTTCGGCCGTTCCGCAGCGGGAGCCGAGTTATACGCGCCGCCGAACATCCGGTCCTCCCAGTGCCACCTGTCACCGCCGGGATAGCCGGTCAGGCCGCCGTTGCTGGTACCCGTTTCGAACTGCGAGCGGTACACCGGATCCGATGCCAGCCGGCCAAGGAGGGGCGTGTCACCGACCATACGGTCCGGGTGGAAGTGCAGCGTCACCGCGAGTGAAGGATCGAGGGGAGGACCCGAGACCGTGCCGCGCACAAAGTCGAGCGCATCCTCCCACGCGCTACTCATTGATCGCGGCGTGCAGGTGCATGTCGTGCCAGCCGTCGTCGTGCCTCATCGCACTCCGTTTGGTCCCTTCCAGTGCGAATCCCGTCTTCTCAGCAACACGGCAGGACGCGGAATTCCGCGTCGAGTGGGTCAGCTGAAGACGCTTCAAACCAATGACGTCGAACGCCCACCTCTTCAGCGCCGCAACCGCAAGCGGCGCCACACCCTGCCCCCGTGCGGCGGGCAGGACCCAATAACCCACCTCACCGTCGCCTTCGAAGAGGTTGAGCAGGCTCAGGGCAACCCGCCCGACAACGATGCCTTCGCCGTCGCACACTGCCCAACTGGCGCCGTTCTCCCGCTGCCATCGTCGCGGCCAGCCCCTTATCCACTCAAGCGCCTCCGCTTCCGTGGTGATGCTCCGCCGGTTGAAGAGAGCGATGTCGGGGTCGGTATAGGCACTTACGACGACGCCGGCGTCGTCCTCTGCCCATGGCCGCAACGTCAGGCCGCCGACGGTGAGAACCGGCTGCCGCCCGCGATTCAAGGATCCGGGCGGCAGGAAGGGGTCAATGAGCGGCACGCGGAATCACGTCTCGTACTGCCACGTCGCGTCGGATGGAAGCTCGGGGATGGGCCAGGACGGGTCGGGTTCGAAATGTTCGAACCCTGCGTTGAACGGATAGTCCCAGCGTTCGACGGCGGCAACAGCGTCGTCGCCCGCGCGCCGGATGCGGGCGTGGGCGGCGTCGTCGAACACTCCCGCTTCCTGGGCGAAGGCGAGTTCGTCCTCGTCCTTGAACTTCCACTGCCGGTCCGGGGAAACGACGACGTCGAGGACCAGGTCCGTGCTCACAATTCCCTCCGGGGTTCGGACGAAGGGCTCCTCGATGTTGACGTAGTAGATGTCCCGCACGCCGGGCTGCGATTCGAAGCACCAGACCGAGTACATGGTGTCCGGCTGGAAGATGATTAGGATTCCGCCTCCGCCCCACGTACGCACGGCCTGGGCTCGCGGGAGCGTGAACCGGTCGGAACCCTCAGCGGACCTGGTGTCCGAGCCGTTGGCCAGCACCTGGTGCAGCATTTGCGTGCCCGGGGCGAGCCAAAGGACCAGCCCCTTGTCGCCGTCGTCGACCACCGTGACCGGACGGCAATCAATCAGGTCCGGGAAACCAGGATTGCGGTAGGACCAGGTCACGGTGTCGCCGTGCGCCCACCGCGGCGCACTTGCTTCGTTGAGGAGCTGGCTGAGGCGGTCCAGGTGCATCCTTCCAACCTAGTCCAGCCGCTAGGGCCGGTTCTGCTTCCCATCGAGCCACAGCTCAGCGGACTCGTCACGGTGGACACCATCGGAGCCGACATGCTTTTCGCTGATCGTAGGGCCCTTTTTGATGACATGGACGAGTGCCATCGCATGCCCGCGCCCCAACCCGTAGTCCTCCTTGAGCCATTCCACGATCACGCCGGCCTTCACCGCTGGATCATCGAAACCGCGTTCCTTCGCCTGCACAACGAGCTCCCGAGGTGTCCGGCCCGTCTTGTCCTCGATTGCGTCGAGATACGCCTGAAATGACATGGTGTTCTCCTTACTGGTTGAACCATTCCTGAATCATCGTCGGGGATGCGTGGATGCATATGATCTTCAGCCGGGACGCGCCGCTGTTCTTGAACCCGTGCCAGACGTCAGCGGGCACCACCGCGGTGTCACCCGCGACCGCGGTGAACGTGGTTCTGCCGACGTCGAAGGTTGCCTGACCCTCCAGTACAACCCAGGTTTCGCTGTAGGGGTGGCGATGCAGATCCGGCCCCTTCCCGGGCTCGGCGTCCACCAGGAAGAAGGAGATGCCCGAGCCGTAGTCGGATCCCTCGAACCGAAGCGTTGCACTCCCTGGGATTCGGAGCGCTTCTGCCGGAATGGTCTGTGTTGTTTCCATAACCTGACTACCCTTCGTCGGTGGCGCCGTCGTCGTTGTGATGAATAGTCTCGGACGCTCTAAACGGGACCCGCTACTCTTTCGATGTGGATCGAAACATCGTGACCTTCAGCCTCGGGGCGGACGACATTGGACTGCTGCGCTTCGGACTCTCGCCGGGCCATGAACTCGCGCACGCCGTCCGTACGTTGCAGTCGGCGGGCAGCCGACCACTCCAGTGGGGATGGCTGAGAACAGTCAGGGACGCCGTGCCCGCGGGCGCGTTCAACCTGATGAGGCTGCTCGTCGCGCCCTCTGGCTACTTCCCCGACTTCCTGACCGGCCCAATCTCCGGCGACACCACGCCCGAAGAAGAAATCGCGCACATGCGCTCCACGCCGCCGGATACCGTGCAGACCCACCTGACGAAGGTGCTGCGACTCGCCACGGGCGAACGGCACCAACGCGTGACCGCCCTGATCCGGGAACCGGTCCGGTCACTGAGCCGCATCTGTGACGCCTGGGAAGAACTGTGGGCCGCGCTCATCGCTCCGCACTGGGAACAACTTCGACGCATCCTCCTCGCGGACATCGCCCAGCGCTCGCGGAGCATTGCCCAACAGGGCACGACGGCGATGATCGCTTCCCTGCACGAACGCGTGAGCTGGCACGGCGACAGCGTCCGAGTGCGCATGCACAGTTGGACGGAGTTCGTGCCCTGTGAAGGCAGCGGGCTCCTCCTTGTTCCCAGCGTGTTCGCCAGCCCCTGGTGCTCGGTCCTCACCGAAAAACCGGTACAGCCAACACTCTTCTATCCGGTGCATGCGTTGGCCAACACCTGGCATCAAACGAATACGTCGGCCGAGGGAGCGTTGTCTGCGCTCATGGGAGAGGGCAGAGCGCGCGTTCTGTTGTGTCTGACCGGTCCGCGCTCGACATCGGAGACCGCCAGCCTCTGCTTCCTCGCCGTTTCAACCGCTTCACATCATCTCGCGGCGCTCCGGGAAGCCGGGCTGATCAGCAGCACGCGCGACGGCGCACGCATCCTTCACGCGCGAACCCTCCTGGGCGACTCCCTGGCGGGCTAGCTTTCTTCGGGCGCCGTTCCCTTTTCTTCAGTACGACGGCGGAGGTAGCGCCGGGCAGGCCCAATCCAGGACAGGACCAGCAGGATGGTGAAGAAATTGTTCGCCAGTCCGCCGAGCAGCTGGAACGGCACAATCTGAATCACTGCGGTGATCACGAGCCCGCCGAGGAGTAGGACCTTGATGGCTTTGAGGGCCTGGGCGCTCAGAGGCCGCGGCCACTCAATCGTGGCGGTTAGTCTGTCGTTCCTGTTGCTCGCCTGCTGCATCGTTCCCCTCTCGCGTTAAGGCTATCGCGCCGATGAGTCTTCCGTCCTCCAGTGCAGTTCGGCAACGGAACCGTTGACTGCCCACATAAGCCGTTGTCTAGAAGCTGCGGCTTCGGCGGCAAGGAAACGGAACAGTTGATTCAGCGCGAGGCGACTCACGTAAGGCGGTTGACGTAACTCCCGAGAAACCCCTACCATTTCATTAGACAGAATTTTACTTCCACAATACGAAATCAAAGGGACCTAGCGATGACGTACACCGTGAACTGCTCCATCCTCCTGACCGAGTTGCCGTTGCTCGAGCGTCCGGCCGCTGCGAAGAAGGCCGGCTTCGACGCCGTCGAGTTCTGGTGGCCGTTCAGCACCTCCACCCCCAGCGAGCAGGAACTCAACGAATTCGAGAACGCCATCAACGACGCCGGCGTCCAGCTCACCGGCCTCAACTTCAACGCCGGCGACATGCCCGGCGGCGATCGCGGCCTGGTCTCCTGGCCGGAACGCCAGCAGGAGTTCCGCGCGAACGTCCCCGTCGTCGTCGGAATCGGTGAGCGTCTGGGCTGCAAGGCATTCAATGCCCTCTACGGCAACCGCGTGGATAACGCGACGCCGGAGGAGCAGGACGCCGTCGCCGTCGAGAATCTGGCCTTCGCCGCTGACGCAGTAGCGAAGATCGGCGGCATTGTTCTCCTCGAGCCCGTCAGCGGTGCGGACCGTTACCCACTGAAGAGTGCACAGGATGCGCTCGATGTCATTGCGAAGACGGGTAAGGGCAATATCAAGCTCCTCGCCGATTTCTACCACCTCGCGGTGAACGGCGACGACGTCGGCCAGGTCATCGAAAACCATGCCAAGGACTTCGGCCACATCCAGATCGCAGACGCACCGGGCCGCGGAGCACCCGGAAGCGCGGAGCTACCGCTCGGCGAATGGATTGCCCGCAGCCGCGAACTCGGTTACGAGGGCCACATCGGTCTCGAGTACAAGGAGCCCGCGGAAACGGCCTTCAACTGGGCCATCCGCCAGCACGCAACCCGCTAACCCATCAAATCTCCATCGAGTCAGCAGAAATGACTATAAAAACCGGAAACAACTAGCCGTTTCTGCTGATTCGATGACACACACCCAAAGGACAAGCACAATGAGCAAGCAGAATATTGCAGTTATCGGACTCGGAATCATGGGCCTGCCCATGGCCAAGAACCTCGTCAACGCCGGCCACCACGTCACCGGCTTCAACCTCAGCCAGGACGCGATCGACAAGCTCATCGCCGAAGGCGGCCACGGCGCAACCAGCATCGCGGACGCAGTGAAGGAAGCTGACGTCGTCATCACCATGGTGCCGGACTCCCCGGACGTTCGTGGTGCGGTAACGGGCGACGACGGCGTGTTCGCCAACGCCAAGAAGGGCACCTTGTGGATCGACGCGAGCAGCATCCGCCCCGACGTCGCCGCTGAACTGGCCGGGGAGGCCAGGGAAGCCGGCCTACGCGCACTGGATGCGCCCGTCTCCGGTGGCGAGCAGGGTGCCATCGACGGCGTTCTATCCATCATGGTCGGCGGTGAGGCAGCCGACTTCGCCGCGGCGGAGGAAATCCTCAACGTCGTCGGCAAGACCGTGGTCCATGTTGGACCTGCCGGCTCCGGCCAGACCGTGAAGGCCGCCAACCAGCTGATCGTCGCCGTCAACATCGGTGTACTTGCCGAAGCAATCGCCTTCCTTGAGGCCTACGGTGTGGACACCGACGCCGCACTGAAGGTCCTCGGCGGAGGACTTGCCGGGTCCAAGGTGCTCGACCAGAAGGGCCAGAAGATGCTCGACCGCAACTTCGACCCCGGCTTCCGCCTCGCCCTGCACCACAAGGACATGGGCATTGTCACCTCAGCCGCCCGCGAAGCCGGCGTTGCCACCCCACTGGGTGCCGTCGTCGCGCAGTTGGTTGCCTCGCTCGTCAACACGGGCGACGGCGGCCTGGACCACTCCGGCCTCTTCAAGCTGATCAACCAGCTGTCCGGCAAGAAATAACACCCAAACTTTCGTGCAGCTCAGGTGAGCCGACGACGTCGAAACTCGTCTGAGCTGCACAAACTTCCCTTCAGTAGGAGCACACCATGCCTAAGATGCGCGCTGTTGACGCAGCCGTTGCGATCCTGGAAAAGGAGGGCGCCACGACGGCGTTCGGCCTGCCGGGTGCCGCAATCAACCCCTTCTATTCCGCGATGCGCGCCCACGGCGGCATCCACCACGTCCTCGCCCGCCACGTTGAAGGCGCTTCGCACATGGCGGAGGGCTTCACCCGGGCCAAGGCCGGCAACATCGGTATCTGCATCGGCACATCCGGGCCCGCCGGCACCGACATGATCACCGGTCTCTACTCGGCGTGGGCTGACTCGATCCCGATCCTCTGCATCACAGGCCAGGCGCCGGTGGCGAAGCTGCAGAAGGAAGACTTCCAGGCGGTGGATATCGCCTCGATCGCCAAGCCGGTCACCAAGATGGCCGTGACCGTGATGGAAGCCGGGCAGGTTCCGGGCACCTTCCAGAAGGCGTTCTACGAGATGCGCACCGGTCGCCCCGGGCCGGTCCTGATCGACCTGCCCATCGACGTCCAGCAGACGGAGATCGAGTTCGACCCGGACGCCTATGAGCCACTTCAGGTCCACAAGCCCGCAGCCACGCGCAAGCAGCTGGAGAAGGCGCTGGACATGCTGACGGCGGCCGAGAAGCCGCTGATCGTGGCCGGCGGCGGCATCATCAACGCCAACGCTTCCGAGCAGTTGGTGGAACTCGCCGAACTGTTGAACATCCCCGTCATCCCGACCCTCATGGGCTGGGGCACCATCCCCGATGACCACGAGCTGATGGCCGGAATGGTCGGCCTGCAGACCTCCCACCGCTACGGCAACGCGACCATGCTGGAGTCCGACTTCGTGATCGGCATCGGCAACCGCTGGGCCAACCGCCACACCGGCGCCCTCGATGTCTACACCAAGGGCCGCAAGTTCGTGCACATCGACATCGAGCCTACGCAGATCGGCCGCGTATTCGCGCCGGACTTCGGCATAGTGTCCGACGCCGGTGCCGCCCTGAGCGGTCTGGTCGAGGTCGCGCGCGAACGCAAGGAACAGCAGGGCCTGCCGGACTGGAACGCCTGGGTGAAGGACTGTGCGCAGCGGAAGTCGCTGCTGCAGCGCAAGACCAACTTCACCAACGTTCCCGTGAAGCCGCAGCGTGTGTACCAGGAGATGAATCAGGCATTCGGCCGGGACACCCGCTACGTGTCGACGATCGGCCTCTCGCAGATCGCCGGCGCCCAATTCCTTCACGTTTACGAGGCCCGCAACTGGATCAACTGCGGCCAGGCCGGACCACTGGGGTGGACCGGACCCGCAGCGCTCGGTGTGGCGCAGGCAAGCCCGGGGGAGACCGTCGTCGCACTTTCCGGTGACTACGACTTCCAGTTCATGATCGAGGAACTGGCCGTCGGCGCGCAGTTCCAGTTGCCGTACATTCACGTGGTGGTGAACAACTCGTACCTCGGCCTGATCCGTCAGGCACAGCGCGGTTTCGAGATGGATTACCACGTGTCGCTCGCCTTCGAGAACGTGAACGCTCCCGAGCTGGACGGCTACGGCGTAGACCACGTCAAGGTTGCCGAAGGCCTGGGCTGCAAGGCGATCCGCGTCCGCGAGGCCGACGATCTGCAGGCCGCCTTCGAGAAGGCGCGTGCGCTCATGCTCGAGTACCGCGTACCGGTGATCGTTGAGGTCATCCTGGAGCGCGTCACCAACATCTCGATGGGTGCTGCCGGAATCGACGCGATCAACGAGTTCGAGGATCTCGCCGAATCCGCCGACGACGCCCCGACCGCGATCTCACTGCTGGTCTGAGCGGGTTGGTGTAATACGGGAATGCGAATCGTCATCGCACCGGACAAGTTCAAGGGATCGTTGTCCGCGCCAGAGGTCGCCTCAGCTTTGGCGAAGGGCCTCCTCAGCGCGGATCCGGACCTTGACGTGGATCTGGTTCCGGTTGCCGACGGCGGCGAGGGCACGCTTGATGCTGCTATCGCCGCCGGGTTCAGCCGTCACGTCACCACGGTTTCGGGGCCAACCGGCGAGCCGGTCGAGGCGCCGATCGCCATCCGCGGCTCGAAGGCAGTGATCGAGATGGCGCTCGCGTCCGGGCTGGCAGTGCTTCCCGGCGGTGTGCGCAAGGCGCGGATTGCATCCAGCATAGGCACCGGCGAGCTGATTCGGTTCGCGCTTGATCGTGGCTGCACCAGCATTGTGCTGGGCGTCGGCGGCAGTGCGAACACCGACGGCGGCGCGGGCATGCTCGTTGGACTGGGCGCTGCCCTGCTCGACGACGCCGGCACCCCGCTTCCCGGCGGCGGCGCGGCTCTGGCTGACCTCGCCTGGATTGACCTCTCGGGCCTGGATCCGCGCCTTGCGACGACGGAGATCACCCTGGCGTCCGACGTCGACAATCCGCTCCTTGGCACCAACGGTGCCGCTGCGGTCTTCGGGCCGCAAAAGGGAGCAACGCCCGACGACGTCGCGCACCTTGACGGCGCCCTCGCCCGGTTCGTTGAGGTGCTTGAGCAGGAACTGGGCCCCCGTGCCCGTGCGCAGGCGGACGCACCCGGCGCAGGGGCGGCGGGCGGCGTAGGTTACGCGGCGCTCGCGGTGCTGAACGCACAACGCAGGCCGGGTATCGACGTCGTACTCGAACTGACCGGACTGGCAGAAAAGCTGGACGGCGCTGACCTGGTGATCACCGGTGAAGGCAGCCTGGATGAGCAAAGCCTGGGCGGAAAGACGCCGCTGGGTGTGGCGAAGGCCGCCGCCGGGATGCAGGCGATTGCGGTGTGCGGGCGGACCACTCTCACGCCTGAACAGACTGCCGCTGCGGGCTTCTCGCGTGTGTACGCGCTGACGGACCTGGAGCTGGATGTTGGAAAATGCATTGCAAACGCCGGTCCGCTGCTGGAACGTGTTGGACAGGACATCGCCGCCCGCCTCGGTGTGGGTGCTGGCGTTCGAGTTGGAGGAACTGAATGACCAATTCTTATGTCCTCGTGATCCGGGGCGAGAGGATCTTGACGACCGCAGGCATCGCGCCGAGGGAAGTCGGCGTGCGGGACGGCGTGATCGTTGCCCTGGAACCGCTGGGCAACGGGCTCGACGGCGCCACCGTCGTCGAGCTCGCACCGGACGAGACGCTGATCCCCGGCCTGGTGGACTCCCATGTGCACGTCAACGAGCCCGGGCGCACCGAGTGGGAGGGCTTCGCGTCCGCCACGAAGGCTGCGGCTGCCGGGGGAGTGACCACCATCATCGACATGCCGCTGAACAGCATCCCGCCCACCGTGAACGTGGACGCGCTCGAGCAGAAGCGGACAGCCGCTGAGACTCAGGCCTTTGTCGACGTCGGGTTCTGGGGCGGCGCGATTCCCGGCAACAAGGCCGACCTGCGGCCGCTCCACGACGAGGGTGTGTTCGGGTTCAAGTGCTTCCTGCTGCACTCGGGTGTGGACGAGTTCCCCCATCTCGAAGCGGACGAGATGGAAGAGGACATGGCGGAGCTCGCAACGTTCGATTCGCTGATGATCGTCCACGCGGAGGACTCGCGCTCCATCGATCGGGCGCCGCACGCAGAGGGGGATCAGTACTCCAGGTTCCTCGCTTCCCGGCCGCGCGGGGCGGAGAACGTTGCCATCGCGGAGGTCATCGAGCGGGCGCGGTGGACGGGGGCACGTGCGCACATCCTGCACCTGTCGTCGTCGGATGCGCTGCCGATGATTGCTACGGCCAAGCGCGACGGCGTTTCCCTCACGGTCGAAACCTGTCCGCACTACCTCACGCTCCTGTCAGAGGAAATCCCGAACGGCGCGACAGCGTTCAAGTGCTGCCCGCCGATTCGTGAAGCGTCCAATCGTGAGCTGCTGTGGGAAGGGCTGATCGACGGGACAATCGACTGCATCGTGTCGGACCACTCGCCGTCGACCCTCGACCTGAAGGACTTGGAGAACGGCGACTTCGGAGTGGCCTGGGGCGGAGTCTCCTCGCTGCAGCTCGGCCTTTCGCTGATCTGGTCGGAGGCGCGCCAGCGGGGAATCGCGCTGGAGCAGGTTGTGGAGTGGATGTCTGCGCGTCCGGCCGCTCTCGCCCGGCTGCAGCGCAAGGGGCAGCTGGCGCTGGGGTACGATGCGGACTTCTCCGTCTTCGCCGCCGATGAGACCTTCGTGGTGGACGTGAATAAACTCCACCACAAGAATCCCATCTCGCCGTACGCCGGAAAGGCGCTCTCCGGCGTCGTACGTTCGACCTACCTCCGCGGAGAGGTTCTGGACCTGGAGAAGCCGACCGGGCGCCTGCTGCGTCGCGGCGCTTCGTAACCCCCCCGCATCGACTCAGTAGAAATAGCTAGTAAATCCCCACGAACGTCGTTATTTCTGCTGACTCGATGCCTGTAAAGACTCCGGAAGGGTGCTAGCACGTCCGTCCGGGAACATGGAAGGCCCTCCCTTTTGAGTCGGGGAGGGCCTTCTTGCTTGCATCGACTCTCCAATAGGTGACTCTTTGGAAGCCGAAACGGTCACCTATTGGAGAGTCGATTCGAGAAAAGCTACGCGACGCCGAGCTGCTCGCGGAGCCGGGATACGTGCCCCTTGGCATCGACGCCGTATTCGGCCTGCTGCACGTTGCCGTCCGGGTCCACCACCACGGTGGAACGGATGATTCCGACGACGGTTGAGCCGTTCACCTGCTTCTCGCCGTACGCGCCCCATGCCTTCGCGACGGCGTTGTCCGCATCCGACAGCAGGGGATACGGGAGCCCGTGATTGCTGCTGAAGGAGGCCAGCTCGCCCGGAGTGTCGGGCGAGATTCCGATCACGCTGAACCCGGCACCCTGCAGGGACGCCAGGTTGTCCCGGAAGTCACAGGCCTCAGTGGTGCAGCCGGGGGTCTCCGCCTTCGGATAGAAGTAGACAACGACGCTACGGCCGCGAAATTCGCTCAGGCTCATGGGCTGGCCATAGGCGTCGGGCAGGGTGAAGGATGGTGCTGTATCTCCGGTTGCAAGGGACATCAGGTCCTCTTTCGTTTGGTGGAAGTTGATTACCGCCTTATGGAAAGCTTAGGGAAGCGCTATGTAGGGGTCAAACGGGCATTGTGGTCGTAGTGTTCACCGTGCTGGTGGGTCACGCGGTGGATTACGACGACGGCGGTTGCGTAAGGTTCTAGGTATGGCCTCCCTTCGAAACAGTCGCGCTGCTGCGCTTCCCGCCAAGCTGTCCCGTTCATGGTTGCTCGCGTCCGCCGCATCGGAGGCCAACTTCGCGCCGGCGCTTGCCTCGGAGGCTGACTCAGTGGTGTTCGATATGGAAGATGCAGTGCCCGCAGAGCACAAGAAAGAGGCTCGCGAGCGGGTCGTCGAAGCACTCTCCACCGGAATGACGGCCTGGGTTCGCGTGAACGGGATTGAGACCGATTACTGGGCGGAGGATCTCGCTGCCCTCTCCAAGGCACCGGGCCTGCGCGGGGTGATGCTCGCTATGACCGAAAAGCCCGAGCAGGTTACGCATACCGCGATGCGCCTGCAGGCTGGAACACCGGTGCTCGCACTCGTCGAATCGGCTCTCGGGATCGAGAACGCGACGGCAATCGCCAGCGCCCCCGGGACATTCCGGCTTGCCTTCGGCGTCGGGGACTTCCGCCGCGACACGGGTGCCTCCGATGATCCGATGGCGCTCGCCTATGCAAGGGCAAAGCTCGTTGTGGCTTCGCGGGTGGGTCAGCTGCCGGGCCCCATCGACGGCCCGACCGTGGGCGCGCTCGGAGATGATCTGCTGGCCGCGTGCAAGGTCACCGCTTCCATGGGCATGACCGGCAAGCTGTGCCTTATGCCGGATGCTGCGGACACCATCAACAAGGGCCTTTCGCCGAGCGAGTCCGAAATTCTGTGGGCACATGAACTGCTCGAAGCCCACGCTTCCGGTGCGGTGGTGGGCGATGGTTCCTACCTGCCGCGTCTAGCGCGTGCGCAGAAAATCTCCTCGCTGGCGGATTCCTACGGGCTGTGGAACGCCTGATTCTCCGCCGGTAGGTTGGGCCGCGCATTCTCGACTGCAGCGATCAGCGCCCCAGGGTCCCGCACTAACGCGCGATCTTCCGGTGTTTTCCAAAGGTGCACCAGCAGGGCGTACATGAGTTCGGGATCGAATGCGTGCCGCTCCGGATGAATGATGCACTCGCTCGCTTCACTGGTCTGGGCAGCAGTCTCGATCCGGATCAAGGGGGTACTCCGAACGACGCCATCCAGTAACGGAAGGTTCTTCGCCAGTGGAGTTATGGCTCTCAGGTCCTCCCAACGATAGAAGGCCTGCGGGATGGGCGGGGTGTTTTTTGGCGTAACCAGTTTCGGCGGGCTTTTCAGCTTTGCAGCGTCCGGGATGGCAAGTCCGGAATCGAATACGGTGAATCCGGTTTCGCCCGGCTTCGGTCTGAACAACAGTGCCATGAGTGACACGAGCGTCCCCAGAAACAGGAGAATGGACAGCCCCGTAACCCACAGTAAGGTCCAGCGAAAATCGCTGTTCCAGCGGGTAGGTTCCATGCCGAGATACGTGAAATGCGATGTCGCTGCAAGACAGAAGTACGCCACGGCTATGAGCGCGACCCGCACAATTCCCCTGACCGGGACGGCTTTCTCCGGGACATGCAACCCAACACCATGCGGCCATTCGACGCTGCTCAATTCCCGCTTGCTCGAAGGAGGGTTTCGAAGGAACGGCAGGAAAGCCAGGATGACTGCAGCCAGCGTTATTCCGAGGAACGTCCAGCTCAGAGACGCCAGATACATCAACAGCAGCGCTGCTCCCGCCAACGCACAAAGAACCGCGGAACGGGCAATCACGCCGCGTAGGGTCAGAGGCGGTTCCCATATCCGACCGTCTGTGCGGCGAACCGCGATCTGTGTAGGCATGATTTCGACTCTGCCAGAACCTGTCGGACCGCGGAACTGATTCGAGGATCTGTGGATAACTGCGCGCGGTAGGGTTCACGCCCATGGGGGAGATTAAAGCGCCAAGCACAAAGACGCCTGCATTCATTGAAGCGGCGTGGGTGGTGGCCGGTGCTTTCGCCGTGGCGACAGCGCTGTGCCTGATTGCCGCCGGCGTTGGGCTGGGCTTGACAATCGTGTGGTGGCGCACGGGTTCATCATCTTCGCGGCGATCCTGCTTTTGGGCGCAATCGCCGCTTCCGTACTGTTTGCGGTCACCCCGCGCTCTTACCTGGATCCCGCTGAACCTGTGCAGCCGAGTGAGACTTATCGCTACAAGCCCTGCTACAGCGGTGGCACCAACGACTGCATGGGCGGCTGATCCACCCTCGAACGACGACGGCGGCCCCCACTGGAAGGTGAGGGCCGCCGTCGTCGTCGGTTCAGTAAGAGCTACCGGCGCCGGTAGCGGTTGACCATGGGGCAATCGAAGGGGTCGCGTGCCGAGAGGCCAACGCGGTTCAGGTACGAAACCACCGCGCCGTAGGACGCCGCAACGCCGACCTCGGTGTAGGGGACCTTCAGACGCTCACAGTGCTCGCGAACGATTACTGCGGCCCGGCGGAGGTGCGGGCGCGGCATGTCGGGGAAAAGGTGGTGCTCGATCTGGAAATTCAGCCCACCGAAGGCGTTGTTGATGAAGTTTCCGCCGCGGATGTTGCGGGAGGTGAGCACCTGCTTCTGGAAGAAGTCGAGTTTGCTGTCCTTCGGGATGACCGGCATGCCCTTGTGGTTGGGGGCGAAGGAAGCGCCCATGTAGATGCCGAAAACCGCGAGCTGCACACCAAGGAATGCAAATGCCATGCCGATGGGGAGGAACCAGAACAGAATGCCGAGGTAGAGGCCAAACCGTACCGCGAGGAGCGCCAGTTCAACGTAGCGGCCCTTCATAGCGCCGGGCCGGAACAGAGTCGCGATGGACCGGGCGTGCAGGTTGATGCCCTCGAAGGTTAGGAGCGGGAAGAAGAGGTAGCCCTGGCGCCGGGTAATCCACGCCTGGATTCCCTTGGCTTTCGCGGCGTCTTCCTCGAGGAACGAGATGGTGTCCACCTCTATATCCGGGTCCTTGCCGACCACGTTGGGATCGTTGTGGTGGCGGGAGTGCTTGTTCATCCACCACTGGTAGCTGATTCCGACGACGCCGGCGGCAAGGATGCGGCCGGACCAATCATTGGCGCCGCGCGAGGCGAAGATCTGGCGGTGGGAGGCTTCGTGAGCGAGGAACGCGATCTGGGTCAGAACCACACCGAGGACCCCGGCGATGAGCAACTGGAACCAGGTGTCGCCAAGGAGCGCGAAGCCGGTCCACGCTGCAGCCATGGCTAGTGCGAGGAGGGCGAAGACCGAGATGTAGAACCGGCGACGACGGGTCAGCAGGCCTTCCTTGCGCACTTCCTTGAGGAGAGTGGCGTAGGAGGCGACGACGTCGTTCGGTTTCGCCACGCGAACGGTGCGGGCGGGTGCGGCAATGCTCATAAAAGTCCCTGAAGTCGGTAATCGACTTCCCAGCCGCGGAGGGTCCCCAAATTCCCGAAGATTCTTCAATGTTACAGGCGCCACCTGAACAGAGGCTGGAAATATGCAGCCTGCTGACTATATTCGCACTGGCGACGAAACGTCACGCCGTCAGTTTGGCCAGTTCGCGCCGAATTCCATCGAAATGGCGCTTCAGCCGTTCCGCAGCCATCGCTTTGTCTCCGGATTGAACCGCGGACAGAATGTCCCGATGGATTGCCGCGGTCTCGATCAGATCGACCGGGTCTCCTCCCACCTCGGAGTGGATCTTGCGGTAAACCTTCCAGAAGACTGACATCAGGTTGGAAAGGAGCTCATTGCTCAAAGGCTCGAACAGCTGACGATGAAACTCCTCGTCGATATCAGCGAAACCCTCGCCCCGTTCGGCGGCACCCTCCATTCGCTGTACCGTCGCGTCGATGGCGGTCAGATGATCCTCTGACATCAATTCCATCGCATCGCCGATCAGCCCCGATTCAAGTGCCTGACGCACGTCAACGAGCTGAATGGCCTCCTTGCCCTGATGGCGGAGCGAGAGCCGACCGCGGAAGGTCAGGCCGTCGGTCAGCGCATCGAAATTGCTGGGGGCCACGAACATGCCGAACCCATGGCGGATTTCCACAACCCCGAGCGCCTGGAGGACTTTGAGTGATTCACGCAGCGTGTTGCGTCCGATGCCAAGCTCAGCTGCCAGCTCGCTTTCGGTCGGGAGCGGATCTCCTGCCTCGAGTCCTCGTTCAAGGATGAGGTCCATGATCTCTGCCTGCAGGGCGCGCAAACGAGCCTGCGCGCTGAAGCGGGCCTGGCGAAGCGGGGCATCTATGCTCATGTTTCTCTCCTCGGGGATCAATGAGTCTTAAACATAGGTTATCGGATGTCGGACGACATGGGGAGACTTTCGCAATCCGCTTGACCGTCCACTGTGATCAGTCTTACAGTTAGGTCATAGCATCGGACATCCTACATCCGATAACCAATCTTGAATGGTGAGGCGCATTGATGAGCAACACTTTTGAATCCAGGGGCCTTCTGAAGGAACCCAACCGACGCAATTTCCTGAAACTGGCGGGTGTCATGGGCGCGGCCGCGGCTTTCGCTGGTTCAATCTCGGCCTGCAGTCCCGGCGGCAGCCCGGAGCCCGCGGGAGAAAACGGCGAACAAGGGGCCGGATCGATTGAAGCCGGCATCTCCTATCAGCTCTCCACAGGCTTTGACCCGATGCTTGCCACCGGTGCCACCCCGCTCGCGGCGAACCTCCACATTTTCGAGGGGTTGATCGAACTCCACCCCGCAACCCGCCAGCCGTACCTGGCGCTTGCTGCGGCCGAACCGGAGATGATCGATGAAACCACCTACCGGGTCACGCTGCGCGACGGTGCGAAGTTCCACAACGGTGAAGATGTAACCACTGACGACGTCGTCTTTTCCTTCGAGCGAGTGCTTGATCCCGAGAACGCATCGCTGTTTGCCGGTTTCATCCCGTTCATTGACTCCGTCACGGCTGTGGATGAAAAGACCGTCGAATTCAAGCTCAAGTATGCGTTCCCCGGCTTCGGTCCACGCATCTCCGTTGTGAAGGTCGTTCCGCAGGCCGCCGTCGAGGCTGATCCCGACGGCTTCGACCTGGCGCCCATCGGCACCGGCCCGTTCAGCCTTGTCTCCGCCGTGAAGGAAGACAAGATCGTCTTCAAGAAGTTCGCGGACTACAACGGCAAGTACCCCGCCCGGGTCGAGGACATGACCTGGCTCCTCATCGCAGATCCTGCTGCCCGCGTCGCCTCGATCCCGTCCCGGGCGCAGGCCATCGAGGACGTGCCCTACCTCGACGTTGATCAGCTGAAGAGCAAGGTCGACGTCGAGTCAGTGCAGTCCTTCGGGCTCCTGTTCCTGATGTTCAACTGCGCATCCGAGAAGTTCGCGGACAAGCGCGTCCGTCAGGCATTGCACTACGCCATGAACACTGAGGACATCATCACCAAGGCTCTCCTCGGGAATGCGGCCCCGGCAACCTCCTACTTCCAGGAGGGCCACCCCTCATACTCTGAGGCGTCAACCGTGTACGGCTTCGACGCGGAGAAGGCCAAGTCACTGCTGCAGGAAGCCGGCGCGGAGAACCTGACGGTAACCCTGACCTCCACCGACACCGGCTGGGTCACCAAGGTGGTGCCCCTGATCAAGGAGAACTGGGACGCTATCGGCGTGAGCACCACCCTTGAGATCCTGCAGTCCGCAGCCGTCTACGCACCGGAGAAGGTCAACGGAGGCAACTTCGACGTCCTGTGCGCCCCGGGCGATCCCTCGGTGTTCGGCAACGACGGCGACATCCTCCTGAGCTGGTTCTACCGCGGTGACGCGTGGATGACGGACCGGGCAGCCTGGAGCGAGACAGCCGAGTATGCAGAGGTGCAGGCCAAGCTCGATGAGGCGGTCAGGCTTGAGCCCGAGGCAGCGAAGGCAGTTCACGCTGACATCATCAACATCGTGGCAGAGGAAGCACCTCTCTACCCGATCTTCCACCGTCAGCTGCCCACTGCCTGGGACAGCAGCGCGCTGGACGGCTTCCAGCCACTTCCCACCACCGGTGTTGCCTTCATCGGAGTTGGCCGAAAGTAGAACCGCGTAGTCCGGTGGGGACGTCTTCGGGCGGCCCCACCGGAATCCGCGAAACGTACGGAGACTTAGAGTGACCACGTTATTCCGCCTCTTGGGGCGAAGGCTTGCAGCCCTGCCGTTCATGCTCCTGGGCGTCACCATCATGGTGTTCATCGTCTTGTCCGTGGTGCCCGCCGACCGCGCCACCGCAGTTCTCGGCCCCGAGGCGACCGAGGAGATGAAGCACGCGTGGCGCGAGGAGCGCGGGCTCAACGACCCCCTCATTGTGCAGTTCTTCCGGTACCTGGGCGGTCTGCTGCGCCTTGACTTCGGCGTGACCAACCCACCCGAGGAGTCAGTGGCCACAAAGATCGCAGCCGCCTTCCCTGTCACCCTTCAGTTGACTTTGCTCGGCGTGCTTCTCGCGGTGGTCCTCTCGCTCATCCTCGGTGTCCTCGGCGCCCTCTATCGCGACAAGTGGCCGGACCAGGTCATCCGGATCTTCTCTATCGCCGCGATTGCCACGCCCTCGTTCTGGCTCGCGATCCTGCTGATCCAGTGGTTCGCCCTGCCGGAGGGCTCGCTCTTTCCTACAGGCGGGCTCGCCTGGGCGGACCAGTACGGATTTGTCGGGTGGCTCTACGCGATGGCTCTACCTGCGCTTGCCCTTGGGATTCCAGTCTCGGCGTCCCTGATCCGGGTTGTACGTACATCCATGGTTGAAGAACTCGACCGCGACTACGTACGAACCGCCATCGGTAACGGCGTCCCTTACCGCACGGTCGTGGCTCGGAACGTGCTGCGCAACGCTCTCGTCACGCCCGTCACGGTGCTCGGTCTGCGCGTGGGCTACCTGCTTGGCGGCGCCGTCGTCATCGAGAAGATCTTCAGCCTCAACGGCATGGGCGACCTCATCGTGACGGGCTTGACGACGTCGGACACCAACCTCGTGCAGGGAGCGGTCCTGGCGATCGCCGTTGCCTTTGTGCTCGTCAACATCCTGGTTGACGTTCTTTACCTGCTCATCAACCCGCGGATTCGGACGGTATAACCATGCGAAACGGACTGGCTACCCGCCTGAGCAATTCCGGGGCACGCTTCCAGGCGCTTCCCCTCAGCTCCAAGATTGCCCTCGGCTTCCTGATCTTTATCACCCTCGTGGCCATAATCGGCCCCGTACTGGCGCCCTTTGAGGAGAACGAGTCAATAGCGCCCGTCCTCCCACCCGGTGGTCCGCACCTTTTCGGTACCGACGGTTCCAGCTATGACGTCTTCTCGCGCATCCTGTACGGCGCACGTGTATCCATAGCCATCGGGCTCGGAGCTGTGCTCCTGGCGATCATTCTGGGAGCGCTGCTGGGTGCACTGGCCGCCACTTCGCGGAAGTGGGTGAACGAGGGCATCATGCGGGTACTCGACGTCATGATGGCGTTCCCCGGCATCGCGCTGGCCGCTGCCTTGCTCTTTGCGCTCAAGGACCACTCCAACAACCTGTTCGGCTCCACGGTGCCGGTGATCATTCTGGCGATTGCGATCGTCTACACGCCGCAGCTTGCCCGCGTTGTACGGGCGAACGTGCTTGCTCAGTACGGCGAAGACTATGTTCGTGCTGAACGCGTCCTCGGTGCCGGGCGCTTCTACATCCTCATTAAGCACATCACCCGTAATTGCGCCGCGCCGGTGCTGGTCTTCGCCACCGTGATGGTCGCCGACGCCATCATCCTTGAGGCGTCACTGTCCTTCCTCGGCGCCGGCGTGCAGCAGCCTGCAGCCTCCTGGGGCAACGTGATGTCCGACGGCCGCAATGTCGTGTTCAGCGGCGCATGGTGGCCCACCACCTTTGGCGGCATCACCATCCTGCTCACGGTGCTTGCGCTGAACATCCTCGCCGAAGGCCTGACCGACGCCATGGTCAACCCGAAGCTCCGTAAAGCCGCTCCGGTCAAGGAGGAGCCGCTCAGGAGCGGCCAGATCGCCGAGACGGCCCCCGCAACCCCCGCACAGCCATCGGTTCTGGACGGCGACGAGGTGCGAACCGGCGAGGGACACGAACTGCACGACGACGACGCACAGAACATTCAGCACGCGGCAGCGCTTGGTGCCAGCATCCACAAGCCCGGATCACTCGAAGCGCTGGCTGTGGAATTGAAGATGCTCTCCGAAATCGAAAGCACGCGCACCGATCGCCTCCCGCAGGTCAGTCCCGACGCTCCCGTCATCCTGGAAGTGAAAGACCTCTCGATCCGGTTCCCCGCCCGCTACGGCGACACGGCGATAGTGGACCGCGTGAACTTCACAGTCCGTGAAGGCGAAACCATGGGCCTGGTAGGCGAATCGGGCTGCGGCAAGTCCATCACCTCGCTGGCGATTATGGGCCTGTTGCCTCCATCGGCCCAGCTCAGTGGATCCATCAGGTTCAACGGCAAGGAACTGCTGACCAATGACCCGAAGGAACGCACCAGGCTCTACCGGGGCCTGCGCGGCGAACAGATCGCCATGGTGTACCAGGACGCGCTGAGCTCCCTCAACCCGTCCATGCTCATCAAGGACCAGCTCACCCAGCTGACCAAGCGAAACGGACGCAAGACCCCGCGTGAGCTGCTGGAACTGGTCAAGCTTGACCCGGACCGCACGCTCAAAAGCTACCCGCATGAGCTCTCCGGCGGACAGCGTCAACGAGTTCTGATCGCAATGGCCCTTTCCCGCTCGCCCAGGATCGTGGTGGCGGATGAGCCGACAACCGCACTGGACGTGACAGTTCAGAAGCAGGTAGTTGACCTTCTCAATGAGCTTCGCGAACAGCTCGGATTCGCCATGGTCTTCGTCAGCCATGATCTGGCCCTGGTGGCCTCCCTCGCCCACCGGGTCACCGTCATGTACGCCGGCCAGGTGGTTGAATCCGCTGGGACCACAGAGCTCCTGCGTAACCCCCAGCACGAGTACACCCGCGGCCTGCTCGGTGCCGTCCTCTCCATCGAAGCCGACGCCGAACGGCTGCACCAGATCCAGGGAACGGTGCCATCACCGCGCGAGTTCGCTGCGGGCGACCGGTTCGCGGAGCGCTCGCTGCGCCCCGACGCCGATCCCAACCAGGTGCTTCAGTTCACCCGTGTGGGGACAGGCGAGCACTACTGGGCAAGTCACCATGAACCCACTGCCCCAACCGCCAACGACGACGACGCTCTTGTGAACGCCGCCCCAACCTCCGAAGGTGCACGATGAGCAGCAACAACACAGCGCCGGTCCTCGAGCTGAAGGACGTTAAGGTCTATCACCGGGCCCGTACGGGCACCCTCTTCCGGCCCAACATCGTCAAGGCGGTGGACGGCGTGGACTTCTCGGTTCACCGTGGCGAAACCGTGGGCATTGTCGGTGAATCCGGGTGCGGGAAATCAACCCTCGCGTCGGTGCTGGTGGGCCTGCAGGAACCCACGGCCGGGCGGATGCTCTTCCACGGCAAAGAGGTCAAGGCACGGAAAGCGGCGGTCCGCAAGCAATTTGGCCGAGACGTCTCCGTGGTTTTCCAGGACCCGTCCACCGCACTGAATTCGCGCATGACCATTCAGGACATCCTCGTTGATCCGCTGCAGATTCACGGCATCGGCAATGAACGCACCCGGATCGCGAAAGTCCGGGAACTGCTGAGCCTCGTGGGTCTTCCGCAGTCCGCTGCCGAGGTCATCCCGAGCCAGGTCTCGGGTGGTCAACGACAGCGCGTCGCGATCGCGCGGGCGCTGGCCCTGGGCCCCTCAGTGATCGTCGCGGACGAACCGACGTCGGCCCTCGACGTGTCAGTTCGCGCCCAGGTACTCAACCTCCTCTCCGACCTGAAGCGGGAGCTGAACCTGGGCATGGTGTTCATCTCGCATGACATACAGACTGTCCGCTACGTTTCCGACCGAATCTGCGTCATGTACTTCGGCCGGATCGTCGAGGAAGGTCCCGCAGCACAGGTCTTCGACCACCCCACAAACGAGTACACCAAGAAGCTGTTGGGCGCAGCGCCCAGCCTGCTTCACGTCTGACCACCAAGCACCAACTGCCTAAAACCTGGAGAACTATCGTGGCAATCGCGCCTACTTCCCGTTTCCACGGCGTCATCCCACCCGTGGTGACACCCCGCACCTCTGATGGCGCTGTTGACGTTTCCTCCCTGGAGCGCGTGACCAAGCACCTGCTCGACGGCGGTGTGAACGGACTCTTCGTCCTTGGCTCCTCCGCGGAGGTGCCTTACCTGACAAACGACGAGCGCGCCGTCGTCGTACGCACGATCGCCGGCGTGAACGCAGGGCAGGTGCCCCTCATTGTGGGCGCCAATGAACAGACCACCAACCGTGTCATCGAGGAAGGCCGGCGCATGGTGGACCTCGGCGCCGACGCGCTGGTCGTGACCTCGCAGTACTACGCAATTTCGGATGTGAACGAAACCGAAACCCATTTCCGTTCCGTCCACGCCGCGCTGAACGTGCCCATCTTCGCCTATGACGTCCCGGTACGCACTCACTACAAGCTCCCGCTAAACCTGCTGGTGCAACTCGGCCGCGACGGGGTGATCGCGGGCGTCAAGGACTCCTCCGGTGATGACGTTGCGTTCCGCCAGTTGCTCATCGCATCCAGGGACATCCCCAACTTCGACATTTTCACCGGGCACGAGGTCGTAGTGGACGGTGCGCTGCTCGGCCGGGCGCAGGGTGTGGTTCCCGGGCTCGGGAACGTTGATCCCGCCGGGTACGCCAGGCTGTACAGCTCCGCCGTCGCGGGTGACTTCGCGTCGGCGGCACGCGAGCAGGATCGGATTACCGACGTGTTCAACATCGTCTATGCCGCCACGCCGGGGCGGGTCTCGGCCGGCGCTGCCGGCCTGGGCGCATTCAAGACGGCGCTCATGCTCATGGGCGTGATCGATACCAACGTGATGTCAGCTCCTTTGCTCGCCTTGAATTCGAGCGAGACTGCCGCGATCAAGGTCATCCTCGAACGCAACGGTCTGCTGTAGGGCATGCGGTACGCGCTTGGCATCGACCTTGGCGGGACCAAGACCGCCGCGGGGCTGGTCGATGAGGAAGGTCGGGTGCTGTTCGTCGACCAGACACCGACGCTCGCCCGGGACGGCGCTGAGGCAATTCTGGATTCCACGGCACGGTTGGTTCTCGGGCTGCTTCGGAAAGCGGACGCGGAGGGCATGACGCTCGAATCGGTCGGCATTGGATCAGCAGGCGTGATTGACTCAACCCGCGGCGTCGTGGTGTCCGCCACCGATTCGATTGCCGGGTGGGCCGGAACACGCTTAACTGAGGGTATCGCGGCGCGGATCGGGCTTCCCTGCACGGCCATCAACGACGTCCACGCGCATGCGCTCGGCGAATCCTGGATCGGCGCCGCCGCAGGCAGCCGGAGCGCGCTGCTCGTGGCAGTGGGCACGGGTGTGGGCGGAAGCTTCATTGTCGACGGCGTCGCCCAGCAGGGCGCGCATTTCGCTGCCGGTCACGTGGGCCACTTCGCCTCTCCCTACGCGTACGACGGCGGCGCCCCCCTGCCGTGCACGTGCGGCCGGTCCGGCCATGTGGAGGCAATCGCGTCCGGGCCGGCTATTCTCCAGGCCTACCTTCGTCTCGCGCCGGTGGGAGCTTCCGCCCGGAACACACGCGAAGTCGGTGCGCTCGCCGTCGCCGGTGACCCGATCGCCGGTCAAGCGATCAGCACGGGCGCCGCTGCAGCCGGGCAGGCAATTGGAGGTCTGGTCAACATCCTTGACCCCGAGGTGGTTGTGGTCGGGGGCGGAATGGCGGGCGCCGGGCAGCTCTGGTGGGACGCCATGTCACAGGCTGCGTCCCCTGAATTGCTGTCTCCGCTGGCAGAGGTGCCAATCGTCCCGGCAACCCTGGGTGCTCACGCCGCCGTCGTCGGCGCTGCCCGCCTGGCACTCACCAACCAACCCGCGAAGGTGGCTTCATGATGGACCTCGAAAGCCTGCGCGGCCGACTGATCGTTTCCTGTCAGGCCTACCCGGGAGAGCCGATGCGGGATCCACGCACGATGGCTCAGCTGGCCCAGTCCGCCGTGATTGGCGGCGCCGCGGCAGTCCGTGTGCAGGGGATCGCCGATATCCAGCAGACCCGCTCGGCTGTTGAGGTTCCGGTGATCGGGCTGTGGAAGGACGGGCACGACGGCGTCTTCATCACCCCAACTCTCCGGCATGCGCTGGCGTGTGCCAACGCAGGGGCCCACGTCGTCGCCATTGACGGTACCCGGCGCGCACGGCCGGACGGACTGTCCCTCGAGGAGACCATCCACGGTATTCACTCCGCGTCCCACGCTCTGGTGATGGCCGACTGCGGTTCACTCGACGACGCGCTGGCTGCCGTCGGCGCGGGCGCGGATCTCATCGGCACAACACTCGCCGGGTATACCGGCGAACGTGAGAAGACAGCCGGCCCGGACCTGCAGCTGCTCGAACAGTTGTCGGCCGCCGGGATGGGTTGTCCGATCGTCGCGGAAGGGCGCATCTCCACCCCCGAGCAAGCGAGACATGCCCTGGATGCGGGCGCGTTCGCCGTCGTCGTGGGCACCGCGATTACCCATCCCGCCTCCATTACCAGCTGGTTCGTTGGAGCGCTGGGGGCAGAATGACGGACGCGTTTCTTGCCCGGGTTGCTCCGGAACTTCTCGACGGACTCGCTTACTCCGGGGCCTTGCCGCCGCCGTCAACGGTTGAGGAGCTAGCGACCTTTCGCGCACGCGCAGCGGCATTGATCCCGCCGTTCAACGAAACGGCGTCTCGCGTAAGGCGCCGCGAACACGACGGGCCCGGTATCGCGCTGTGGAGCTACACGCCGCCCGGGGACGGTCCCTTTCCCGCGGTCTACTGGATTCACGGCGGTGGCATGATCAGCGGCAGCCTTCGCGCCGATCAGCCGTACTGCACAGCGCTGGCTGAAGACACGAAGTGCGTAGTGATCGCGGTGGACTACCGGCTCGCACCCGAAAATCCGCATCCGACGCCCGTTGAGGACGCTTACGCAGGGCTGGAGTGGGTTATCTCCCACCAGGCTGAGCTGCGCATCGACGCCGAGCGGCTCGCGATCGGCGGCTCCAGCGCCGGAGGCGGAATCGCCGCGGCCGTAACGCTGATGGCACGGGACCGGGGCGGCCCGCAGCTCGCATTCCAGTACCTGATGTACCCGATGCTCGATGACGTTCAGGACCCGCGTGCCGGCATCGAGTTCGCGGAAATTCCAACGTGGAGCACGGAGCGGAACCGGTTTGCGTGGCGTTGCCTGCTTGGTTCCTCGTTGGGGTCCGCCGAGGTGAGTTCCTATGCGGCTCCAGCGCGGGCGACAGACCTGCGGGGGCTTCCCCGGGCCCTGATCCAGGTGGGCGAGCTCGACCTGTTCCGGGATGAAGACATCAGCTATGCGGCCAGGTTGCTGCAGGCGGGAGTCCCAACCGAACTGCACGTCTATCCCGGCGCGTACCACGGGTTCGAACTGGTTGCTCCGCACGCGCACCTCAGCAGGCAGGCTCTTGAAGACCGCAATCGGGCATTCACCCGGGCGTTGCACTAGGAAAAGAGAAAGAGGGGTGAACCTCACACAGAAGACATAGGACGTGGTACGTCACTATCGAAGCTCCACCGACAAAGAAGTCAGGAAAAGGACATCCATGAAGCAACGACAAAGCGGGTCCCCCAGCCGAAACAGGCTCGGACTCGCCACTCTGATCGCTGCGGTGCTTGTGGCAACCGCAGCACCCGCCCACGCCGCACCGGTGCCTGCGCTCGCACCGGCCGACCCACCGGGTTCGTTCACTGAAACAAACCTCGGCGCTGAACTTATCAGTCCCTTCGCCTCCTATCGCATCCCCGCCCTGGCCTACCTTGGCGATGGCGTGGTGCTGGCTTCCTGGGACGGCCGTCCGTTCAACGCGGCCGACGCACCCAACCCCAACTCGATCGTCCAGCGCCGAAGCACGGACGGCGGGAAAACCTGGGGTCCCATCGAGGTGATCGCGGCCGGATCCGTCACCGCATCCGGCCAGGAGTCGCCCAAGTTCGGCTATAGCGACCCCAGCTACGTCGTGGATGAAGAGACCGGCAAGGTATTCAACTTCTTCGTCTACTCCAAGGACCAGGGCTTCCACGGCAGCACCTTCGGCAATGACGACGCCAACAGGAACGTGATCAGCTCGGCCGTCATTGAGTCCGACGACGGCGGCATCACCTGGTCTGAACCTCGCCTCATCACGGAAACCACCAAGCCCGACAGCAATCCCGCGAACCCGGCGCCCGGAGACGTGCGCAGCAACTTCGCCTCCTCCGGCCAGGGCATCCAGCTCAAGTACGGCGAGTACGCGGGACGCTTGATTCAGCAGTACGCCGGCGACGTTCTGCAGCCTGACGGTACGCGCGCTATCCAGGCCTACAGCGTCTACTCCGACGATCACGGCCTCACGTGGCAGAAGGGCGAGAACGTTGGCGTCCGGATGGATGAGAACAAGACGGTGGAACTCTCCGACGGCCGTGTGATGCTGAACTCGCGGGACAGCGGCAATGGCGGGTACCGCAAGGTGGCGATCTCCACCGACGGCGGACACAGCTACGGACCGGTCACGCAGGACTTCGAATTGCCGGACCCGACCAACAACGGCTCAATCACGCGGCTTTTCCCGGATGCCGCGCAGGGCACGCCGGATGCGAAGAAGCTGATCTTCTCCAACTCCAACAGCCAGAGTTCCCGCAGCAACGTCTCCGTTCGCGTCTCCTGCGATGACGGTGAGACGTGGCCATCCGTCCGGTCCGTCCGGTCCGGGTTCTCCGCATACTCGACGCTGGAGCGGCTGGAGGACGGCCAGATCGGTCTCCTGTACGAGTCCAGCTACACCAACGGAATCACCTTCTCCAAGTTCGACGACGCCTGGTTGAACTACGTCTGCGCCCCACTTGAGGTCGACGACGTCAAGCTCGCCCCCGGTGAAGCAGTGGACGTTCCGGTGACCATCACCAACCAGGAACAAACCGCTGTTTCGGGTGAGCTCACCATCGACACTCCGGGTGGGTGGACCGCTCCCGTCGTCGACGTACCTGCGATCGCGCCGGGAGAGTCGGCGACCATCACGGTGTCGCTCACAGCCGGCGACAACGCCGCCGCTGCTCCCAAACTCGACGCCGTATTCACGGCAGCGCAGGGCGGTCAATCCCGGCATTCCTTCCAGGCCGCGGCAGACGCCGTCGGGCTGAAAGTTACCGGAACGCCGGCCGATACCAACCGCAATGTCGACACGAACCCGTATGCGGTGGGTGATCGAGTTGCCTACAACTTCCGCGTTACGAGCACGGCTACGGTGACCACCAGCGCCGTACCGACAGCCGGCAACTTCGATATTGGATTCCTGCCGCCGACCGCCCCGAACTGCCGGTTCCGCGTTCTTCCCGCCGGCGATGCCTACAACTGCACCACGGCGAAGCACACCGTGACGCAGGAGGACGTCGACCGGGGTTACTTCATCCCGACGGCAACCTTTGAATCGACCTCGACCACCGATCCGGCGTTGACCAAGACGGTCAACTTCACCGGACAGGCAGTGTTCCTGAACTCTGCAGGCAAGGCGAACGCCCTCGCCGCGGAAATTGTTGGGTCCCGGACCGACACCAACCGCGATCTGGCGGCCAACCCGTACACAGCGGGTGAGCAGGTGCCGTATTCCTTCCGTGTGACCAACACAGGGCTGGTTACCGAGGCGACTGTCCCGACGTCGGGCAATTTCGCTCCGTTTGTACCGCCGGGTCCGGGCAACTGCCGGTTCCTCGTGCTGCCCGCTGGGAATGACTACACCTGCGGCACCCCTCGCCACACCGTCACCGAACAGGAAGCAGCAGACGGGTTCTTTGTTCCGCTGACCACCTGGACGCTCAGTGCCTCGGGCTTCCCGTCGAAGGAACTGACGGTTAACGGCGGCGAGACGGACCTGACCGAACGCAATCCCGGGCTGGCAGCCACAGCTGTCACCACGGAGATCACCGATACAAACGGTGACGGCGTGGACAGTGCAGGTGATGACGTGTCCCAAAGCGCGACGGTCACCAACAGTGGCAATGTCCGGCTGACCGATGTCGCGCTTGAAGGCTGGAACGGTGCGGTAGCTGAGTTGGGTGTCGATGGTGCCACCACCTTCACCCGGACGTTCACTCTGTCCGGGGTGCAGGTGCAGGCCGGTGTGATCGAGGCGGTTGACGCCGTCGTCGTCGGTGCCAATGGCAGCCGAAGCGCGGAGGCTCCGGTCGCCGCGGAGGCGTACCAACTGGACGTCGAGCCCGGCTTCACACCTGAGGCGCCAACCAGCGATCAGTTGAAGCACGACAACGAGGCCGACTTCGCCGCACCCCGTACCCCTGTGGTTCGCGGCGAGGACGTGACGCTTACGCTCCCGGAGGCGGGCTCCTGGTACTTCCTCCACGAGGACACCGAGCCCTTGGGCTGGTTCCAGGCCAACGACGCCGGGCAGGTGACCTTCAGCTTCGACGCCGATGCCGGCCCGGGTGCCCGGAGGGTTTCGGTCACTGACGGTGAGGGCCAGTACGTGGGCTGGGACCGCGTGGTGCTCTCGGGCCGGTGACGCGGGTTACCTAACCGCCAGCAACGTTTGAGTGGCCAGTTATGACCGGTTCCAACGCGAAACCACGTCATAACTGGCCGCTCGATGCGTGCAACGGACTTACCCGGCCACTACTGCGGCTCCGGCCTTATGCGGCGATGAGTCGGGGAACGGTAAGACTGCCGTCACGCATGGTGGCAACGGCATCAGAG